>JBKQMH010000166.1:0-4001 GCA_052146795.1 Verrucomicrobiia bacterium | reverse complement strand
CGCTGCAATCAAAAGCCTGGTGGGCGCCGCGCATCGTGCCTTCCAGCGCGAACACGAACCCTGTCGGACGCCAACCCGGATCCAGGTCGTATCGATCCTTGGCGAACATTTTGGGATACATGAGAGCCGGCGAAAGCACGGCCATCTGCCCCTGCGGCGTAAACAAGCCCGGAACCTGGTTGTACGGCATCCACAGGGCCTCATCGAAACCGTGCTTGGTGGCGTAGCTGGCTTCGATGTCGCCCAGATGCCACTTGCCGTAGAAGGCGGTGGCGTACCCGGCTTTGGAGAGCACCGTTCCCATCGTGACTTCGGAAGCGGCCAGCCCGCCGTACTCGTAGGGGAAACCAACGTTATACATGCCATTCCGCACGGGATGGCGGCCGGGGATCACCGCCGCGCGGCTGGGCGTGCAGGACGGTTCAGTGTACATCCGCATGAAGTTGATGCCCTCGGCCGCGAAGCGGTTGATATTCGGTGTCTCAAAGCCACGCACTTTCTGGATCGCGGGAATCCCGACCTCACCGACCGCGGTGTCGTCCCACATGATGTGAATGATGTTGGGCGGTGCGCCGAACTTCTCGCGCAACTGGGCCAGCTTGGCATCAAGATCCCTGTCTTCGACCGCCCAGCGCTGGCCGTGCCGCGCTTCGAGGACGTAATACTCGGCGTCGTGGATGATCTTTGGTTTATCTGCCTGGGCAAAAGCAGGCTGGCCCATGACCAGCAGGCTGGCGAGAACAGACCCAATGATGGTGCGACTCACGGTTCGTTGAGTGATGGCTTGCATGATGATTCGGCCTTGCGAGCCCATTGTTTCCCCTTTGGTGTTCGATCATTGCCAAGATGCGGAACGCCGAGGCATGCTGGCGGCCGGGCAAGACATCGTCAAGATCTGCTTAAGGTCGACGGCTTTCAATCGCCCGCGCACCGATTCAAGGGTCTAGCCTACAGCCACGACTATCTCAACGATAGACGTACAGTTCACGCGGATTGGCCCTGCCTGTCGCTCCGTGGCGCGATCGCGGGCTGTCTGTTTTTTGGAGTTGCCGCTCGACCCGTCGGTCATATCGACCGATGTACTGAAGCCCGCGCGGGCCTCGCACGCCGAAAAACGTTGGAATTCTTGATCACGACACGCGTTGCAACACAGTTGCACGCCGTCACGGCGAGCCGATTCCAAGAACTCATCTCGGAAAACAAAGCACCGCATTCTCGTAAATTTGGTAAGCGTCCGCCGAATCCATACTTGCCGCCGTTGGTAGGGTGAGTGTTTTCACCCTCAGCACGTGAAGGAGGCAAGTGATGGGTAAGCCTGGCAGGCCGTCTCCCGGACTGGATGACTATCTCTACTGGCAGGAGCGTTTGGCGAATCGCGAGGCGAGTGGTTTGAGCATCGATGAGTTTTGCGTCGACGAAGGGGTTTCCCGTACGACCTTCTATCGATGGGTTCAGCGACTGAAGGCGGGGATCCCGGATGCGGTGCAGGAAGAGGGAGCGAGTCTCACGTTGGCGGATATCGCCGAACCGAAGTTTCTGCCCGTCTCGGTGACGGCGTCGCCGGTCGAGATTGAGTTGCCGAATGGCGGATTGGTACGCCTCCCTGTGGGCGTTGGTCAAGCGGTGATAGTGGACGTCATCCAAGCAGTCACCGGCCTGCAAACGAGGAGGAAACCACTGTCATGACGGAACTGTCCAACTTACGAATCTTTGTCTGCACGACGCCCATCAAGATGAATCTCAGCTTCGACCGTTTGATGGGCGTGGCCCAAGAGACGTTTGATCAAAACCCGTTATCGGGCCACTTGTTCTTGTTTCTGAACCGTGAGCGAGATCGGATCAAGATTCTGTTCTGGGACGTCGACGGCTTTTGTCTTTGGTACAAGCGGCTTGAAGTCGGCGTTTTTCAATTGCCCGCGGTGACAGCAGACCAACCCGGCATCGAACTGGACTGCTGCCAACTCAACCGACTGCTGGGCGGACTGGACTTGAAGAACGGCCGACGACGAAGGCGCTATCGACGCGTGGGTTAAATTTCTTGGAAATTGTCTTTCATATTGGAAATTGTCTTTCATAGTTGTCGCGAGCGGTTAAAACAGTGAGCGTTATGGATGACGCTCACGCCCTTCCCAACGATCTGGCCGAGTGCCACCGCCTGTTGTTAGTCGCTTTTCAGCAATCGTCTGAGTTGGAACGAGTGCTGGATGAAACAGCGGCTTGCTACGAAGAGCTGAAAGAGACGCATCAAGCCACGGTCGATGAACTCAATCGCCTGAAACGCTGGGTCTACGGACAACGCCGCGAACGAATCATCGAAGGCGAAGGTCAGCAGCATCTGTTTGATTGGAATTCATCGTCCGCGGCAACCTCTCCGCCGGAGTTATCAGGAGAGGAGCCTCGACAAGAGGTGGCTGCCCATAGCCGTCGTCGGCGTCGCCGAGAGTTGGACCTCTCGAAGCTCCCCCATTATCTCCATGAACTCGACTTATCGCCGGCGGAGAAGACCTGCCGTTGTTGTGGTCGCGCTAAGGATCGCATCGGTCAGGACGAGACCAAGATCCTCGACTACGTGCCGCCCAAGCTCGAGGTGCACGTCCACGTCCGGCCCAAATATGCGTGCCGCTACTGCAAGGACGGCGTGGCGAGCCCACCACCGCCTGAGCGACCGATTGCCCGCGGCATTGCCGGACCCGGGCTCATCGCTCAGATCGTCGTCGCTAAGTTCGGTGACCACCTGCCGCTGTACCGGCAAGAGGACTTTTTCACGCGGCACGGCCTGCACATTCCCCGCAGTACGCTGTGCGACTGGGTCCAAGCGGCGGCCGAGCTGTTGAGGCCGCTCTACCAGCGGCAGAAAGAGTTGGTCCTGAAGTCGCCCGTGCTGTGGACAGACGACACGCCCGTGACGGTGCTCATGGGCGGTCAAGAAGGCAGCCGTAAGGGACGCTTCTGGACGTACATCGGCGAGCAACATCCTTACTCGGTGTACGACTTCACGGAGAGTCGCGCCCGCGACGGTCCGGCACAGTTTTTGGCAGGATTTCAGGGTTACCTGCACGCGGATGCGTACGGTGGCTACGACCAGATCTATCTCGGGTCGAATAACACGATCCGTGAAGTTGCCTGCTGGGCACATGCGCGGCGCAAATTCTTCGACGCACAAAGCAGCTCACCACGCGATGCACACCAGATTCTGGAATGGATCCGGCAGCTGTACGACGTCGAAGAGCGGGCCCGCGAGCTA
This sequence comes from Verrucomicrobiia bacterium, assembly GCA_052146795.1. GTDB lineage: Bacteria > Verrucomicrobiota > Verrucomicrobiia > Palsa-1439 > Palsa-1439 > Palsa-1439. The sequence goes on along the minus strand of JBKQMH010000166.1, from coordinate 757 downwards.
TCGGCCGACGCGCGGCGTGAACTCCGTGCGGCCGAAGCAGTGCCGGTGCTCGATCGCCTCGGCACACGCCTTGCGGAGTTGGGAAAGCGGGCGCTTCCCAAGAGTCCGTTGGGCAAGGCGGTCTGGTACGCCAGCAACCAGTGGCAGGCGCTCTGCCGCTACACCGAGGATGGTCGGCTAACGATCGACAACAATGTCAGCGAACGCACGCTGCGTCATCAAGCAATCGGGAGAAAAAACTGGTTGTTCCTGGGCAACGAGCAAGCCGGACCGCGGGCGGCCGTCTTGTTCACCATCCTCGCCGGTGCCAAGCGCCACCGGATTGAGCCGTGGACGTACCTGCGTGAGCTGCTGCTCCGACTCCACGACGACGACTCAAATCTCGATGAGATGCTCCCTGATCGATGGGCAGTCCAACACCCCGAGGGCGTCCTCACCTACCGCCTTGAAGAGTCGCGCCGCAAAGCGGCCGCTCGGAGTCGGCGCCGCCGTTACTTACGAGCCATCACCAAGCCCCGCTAATTTGCATCCACAGACCATGCCTTGGCCGGACGCTTACCCGACCCGACGAGAATCCGGTGTTTTGATTTCCTTTATGAGTTTCTCGGAATGTGGACTTCTCGAGAGTTCTGCTTTTCAGCTCCGGCCTGGAGCGAACCGGAAAAGGAACGTTTTTCGTCTCCCGGTTCGGCGCAGCAGATTGCCATACCCGTTGTCGGACCGCCCATTCGGTCGGCGCCAGCGGTCGAAATGGACC
>JBKQMH010000165.1:0-20331 GCA_052146795.1 Verrucomicrobiia bacterium | reverse complement strand
GGTTCCTGCTGGCGGTGGCCCTGTTGTTTGGCATTGGCGCCTCGATGATGGGACTCTTCCTTGCCGCCTGCGTCCGGTTTGAGCTGGAATTTCTGCCCACGCTGGTGCTGCTTGCCGTGGTTGGTGTGTTCGGGTTGGAGCGGACGTTCACTCGCCGGCCGGTCTGGCGGCGCGTTATGCGCTGCGGTTGGGGACTGCTGCTGGGCTTCTCGGTCATGTTCAATATATTGTCGGGCATCGAGCATCACGCCGAATCCGAGCACGATCTCGGGATGACGTTGATGGAACTGGGTAAAGTGACGGAAGCCATCGACCGCTTCACCGAAGCCGCGCGACTCGATCCCGATTATGCCGCCGCGCACAATGAGCTGGGGTTTGCCTTGGAACAGACCGGCCGGCTCAATGAGGCGATCCAAGAATATGAGCAGGCGTTGCGACTCCGGCCCGATCGGGCCGAGACGCACTACAACTTGGGAAACGCTCTCGTTCGGGCCCACAATCTGGATGCGGCCATCCGAGAGTATGAGCAAGTGTTGCGACTCCAGCCAAACAACCGCGAAGCGCACTACAACATCGGTGAAATCCTGCTCGCGCGTGGCAGGATCCAGGAAGCCATTGCTCAATATGAACAGGCGTTGCGGATAGACCCTGCCTATGCCGAGGCGCATGATAAACTGGGAATTGCGTTGGCCGAATCCGGCAGGCTGGAAGACGCAATCACGCACTTTGAACAGGCGTTACGGCTCGAGCCAGACTCTGCCGCAGCCCACAACAGCCTGGCAAATGCCCTGATGCTCCAAGCAAAGGTCGAACAGGCAATCCATCACTACGAACGGGCGTTGCAGATCACACCGGATTCCGCCACGACGCACTATAATCTTGGAGTCGCTTGGGAACGCGTAGGCCGTGTGTCGGAGGCCATCACGCAATACCAGCAGGCGTTGCATCTCAAGCCGGATTTGGCCGTTGCCCGGGACGCTCTGGCCCGACTGCGGCCGGGTCAGTGAATCACGGTTGGCTTCCGCACACAGGCCCATCGCGTGGCGATCAACGCCCCGATCATCCCGGCCACCACCAACGCGATTGTCGGCGGCTCGGGTATGTTCTCAATGGCGCCACCGACGAGATCCGGGGCTTTGAGACTCGTGCCGTATTGGAAGGTGACATCCGAAATGTCCGAAACAGAAAAGTCGTCCGGCAGACCGGAAAATGTGAACACGACGGAGTCTTGGTCCAATGCCTGATTCTTCAGGTTGCCACGCTTGTGGCCGCCGAGATCATCGGGAGTGGTGATTCCGAACGATATGCCGCCGAACGACCCGAATCCTTTGATTTTCTCACTGGAGAAGAGGTTTTTCGTGCCGAACCATTTCAGGCTGGTACTGGAAATTCCTTCGTCCGTTCCATTCGGAGCGCGAACCAAATCGTTCCGATACGCCCATTCCGAGGCAACGTCGCCGTCGAAACCGAGCGGCAAGCGTTGGGCAATGATTGAACTGCCAGACGCGACTTCCGCCGAGACCAGCGTGAGCTTCGGGTCACCACTGAGCGTGAAAAACACCGCGGTGAGAATATCGTTGGCATTGACGGGGTCGAACGTGCCGGTATTGGACAGGGTGACAATTAGGTCCAGATTCGAGACCGTGAACGTGGCCGAGGCGCCCAACGTCTCGCCCGGTTGATTCCCCGGACCCGTGGCCGTGACGGTCTGGCCGCTTGCGACTGAACTAATGGCTGCTATCGCGACTCCCGCAACTACTCCCGCAATAATCCTCATACTCTGATGTCTCCCCGTACGACGACATCCCCAACGTCTCATCGCCCTATAGAGCACCAACCAGACCAACATCACCACAAAGTGCGACGACGTAACCCGTTGCAGGCCAATGAAAACAAGGCTTGTAAGACGATATGCGCAGGGCTATCAGCCCCGGTTGACGCCGGATTTCATGATGATGAGGGGTGTTGGAGAGAGCGCCGCGCCAGACGCCGTCACCCGAAAGAATCGCACGCGGCAACGCGATCCGTCAGGGCTGCCGGAGCCGTTTTGTCGAATCCACCGCCAGCCAGCACGCCGCCGCCAGCACGTAACAACCCGCAACCGTCAGCAGCGGCAAATCCCACGCGCCGCGCCGCTGCAACCATTCCCCGACCACCAACGGGCTGATCGCGCCCCCGAGATTGCCCAGCGTGTTCATCAACCCGCTGACGACGCCCGAGTGAATTCCGCCGATCTCGATGCACACCGCCCATCCGGGCGCCACCGCCAGCGCCGCCAACATCGCCGCGAGCGCCAGCAACCACGCCGCCCCGATCCCGCTCGACGTTCGCACCGCCGCCACAATGACCACCGCCGCCAGCGGCAGGCCGAGCACGCCCGGGGCGCTCCGCCCGAATCTCGGCCCGAATCGGCGCACCATCGCATCGCTTGCCAGGCCGCCACAAAATACGCCCGTGGCAATCCCGATCAACGGCAGCGACGAGAGCCAGCCCGCGTGTTGCAAATCAAATCCTCGCGCCCGGATCAGATAGGTCGGCAGCCACGTGAGAAAAAAGTACCAGCCGTAAATCACGCCGAAGTACATCAGGCACACCGCCCACACGCTGCGGTTGGTCAACAATCTCGCCCAAGGCACGCGTTCGTGCGGGGCCTGCGGCGCGCAACCGATCAACCGCAGTTCCGCTTCGTTGACCGAGCCGTGACGGTGCGGGTCGTCACGGAACCACCAGTACCATGCCAGCGCCCACGCCACGCCCACCAGACCGAAAACCGGAAACGTGTGCCGCCAGTGCATCCGCTGCAGCATCCACACCACCAACGGCTGCGTCGCCGCGCCGCCCAATGCGCCGGTCATCACCGCCAGCCCGAACGCGCGTCCGTGTTCGCGCGGCGGCAGCCACCGGGCGTATGCTCGCGCCATGCTTGGAAAACATCCCGCCTCACCGATGCCGAACAACGTGCGGATGAAAAACAGCGACACGAATCCCGCCGCCCAACCTGTCGTCGCCGTCATCACCGACCACCAGATGACGATGCGCGTCAGCATCAATCGCGGCCCGAACCGGTCCGCCAGCCAGCCGCTCGGCACCTCCATCAGTGCATAGGCGAACGTGAACGCGCTGAACACGCGTCCCATCTGCGCGTCGTTGAGACCCAGATCGGCCTTCATCGCGGGCGCGGCGGTGGAGATGCACACGCGGTCCAGATACGCAATCGCCGTCAGCAGCAGCGTAAACCCCAGCACGCCGTACCGGGCACGCGTGGCGGGAAGGCCGTCGGAAGTGCGATCCACGACCCTGTTTATAGCGTGCCGCGACCGAGTTGGCCAAAGATTTTCCTTGTGGGCGTGTGATTGCTCCATACGATGCGATCCATGCCACAATTGTTCGACACACTGAAACTGCGCGGCCTGACCCTGCGGAACCGGATTGCGGTCTCCCCGATGTGCATGTATTCCAGCGAGGACGGGTTTGCCAACGACTGGCACCTCGTGCACCTCGGCAGCCGGGCCTGCGGCGGCGCCGCGCTGGTCATCGCCGAGGCCACTGCCGTCGAACCCGAAGGCCGTATTTCGCCCGGCGATCTCGGGCTGTGGAAGGACGACCATATTGAGTTTCTGAAACGCGTCACGACGTTCGTCAAATCCCAGGGCGCCGCGTCCGGCATCCAACTCGCCCACGCGGGCCGCAAAGCCAGCACGTACTCGCCGCATGTTCGCTCGCAGAAAGGGTACATTCCGATGGGGCAGGGCGGCTGGAAGCCGGTGGCCCCCAGCCCGATCCCGTTCGATCCCGCGGCACACGTGCCGGAGGAGCTGACGACCGACGGCATCCAGCGCGTCATCCACAGATTTGTCGAAGCGGCGACTCGCGCTCTCGCTGCGGGATTCGAAGTCGTGGAGCTCCACTCGGCCCACGGCTATCTGCTCAACGAGTTTCTGTCGCCCCTCTCGAACCATCGCCACGACAATTACGGCGGCTCGTTCGAAAATCGCACCCGACTCGTGCGCGAGGTGGTCTCCGCCGTGCGGAAGGTCTGGCCCGACGAAAAGCCGCTCTTTCTGCGCATCTCCGCCACCGATTGGAAAGAACCCGACGGCTGGACCGTCGAGCAATCGGTCGAACTCGCGAAAGCGGTGAAAGGACTGGGCGTTGACCTGATCGATTGTTCGTCCGGCGGCCTGGTGCCCGACGCCAAAGTCCCTGCCACCCCCGGTTATCAGGTCCCATTCGCCGAAAAAATCCGCCGCGAAGCCGGCATCGCCACTGGTGCGGTTGGACTCATCACGTCCACCGAACAAGCCGACCACATCATCCGCAACGGACAAGCTGATCTTGTCCTTCTCGCCCGCCAGTTCCTCCGTGACCCGTATTTTCCTCTCCACGCCGCCACCGAACTGCGCGTCGACATCCCCTGGCCCAAGCAATACGAACGCGCGAAGGGGAGATAGCGTCGACCCTCCGTCTCGTTCAACCCCGTCATCCCGCCTTTCCGCTTGCAGCGCCATCCGCCCGGGAGTAGTTTCGGGCCGGCGTGAGTTGGGCGAGTCCCGATATCCGAATGAAGAAATCTGATCAGAGAACGGAGATCGTCAGGGAAGTGCGCTCGATTTCGTTTATTATCCCGGCTTGGAACGAAGAGTCGGTCCTCGGGCAGACAATCGACGCGATCAAAAACTCCGCACGACAACTCCCGCTCACCAGCGAAATCATCGTGGTCGATGACAGTTCGACGGACCAGACCGCGGACATCGCGGTGGAACACGGAGCGCGGGTGATGCGCGTCCAACATCGGCAAATTGCCGCAACCCGCAATGCGGGGGCGCTCCAGGCCCACGGCGACGTGTTGTTCTTCGTGGATGCGGACACGCTCATCAACGATGCGGTCGTGAAAGCCGCTCTCGGATCCGTGGAGCGTGGCGCGGTGGGCGGTGGCTGTCGGTTTCGGTTCGACGGTCGAATCCCGCTGTACGCCCGCGTCTTCGAAACGATGACGGTGAGGCTCTACCGGTTCGTCAGTATCGCCGCGGGCTGTTTCCTCTTTTGCACACGCGAAGCGTTCGAGAGCGTGAACGGATTCAATCCGCGGCTTTATGCTGCGGAAGAAGGCGCGATGAGTCTCGCGTTGCGGCGCCAGGGGAAATTTGTGATTTTGCGCGAGACCGTGACCACCTCGGGCCGGAAACTCCGCACCTGTTCGCTACGCGAAATCCTCACACCGATCGCGCGAATCGTGCTCCACGGGCATCGCTACCTCCGGAATCGCCACGGCATGGATATCTGGTACGGAGACCGTCGTCCCGACCACAATTGATGCGAAATGAAAATGGAAACCCCGACACCAACTCCGTCGCCCTCCGTCCTTCGCTCCATAAGACGGTTGCCTCTCGTGCTGCTCCTCGCCGCGTTGACAATGGTTTTCAGCACCGGCTGTGAATCGATGCATTGTTGGACCTGCCCGGATGCGCAGAATCAGGTCGCGCCCACGTCAACCAAGGCTTAACGCTCAAGCCATCAGTGATCGCACATCCGGCGCTCGCTTCCGCCCGTGCGTTTGGTAATCTGAAGCACGTTACATGAAGCGCTACAATGCTCCCTGGGGAAAGGTACTGTGGATCATGTCCACAGCAGCGACGGCGCTGTTGATCGGGGTTTCCGCAAGGCTGTTCCGGAGTCACGGTGGCACGCTCGGCTTGTTGCCTCTGTTTATCATCCTGGGGGCGGCTCCGTTTACCGTTCGTAGCTATACAATCACGCCGGACGCCATTCTGGTACAGCGGCTATTCTGGAACACACGCGTGCCGCTGGCGGAATTCCAGTCCGCCCGGTTCGATCCCGGCGCGCTGCGGTGGAGCATTCGCACGTGTGGCAACGGCGGCATGTACTCGTTCACGGGCTGGTACTGGAACAAGCGCGTCGGCGCCTACCGCGCCTTCGCCACCGACCCGAAGCGGGCCGTGATACTGAAATTCAGCCGGCGGACAATTGTTGTCACACCCGATTTACCCGAAGAGTTCGTCCGCGAGCTTTCCGCGCTCGGTAGAGGCGCCCATTGATGCTGGCCCTGCGCAGCATTCTCTTTTCGTTGTTATTGCCGGGGACCGTGACAATCGTGATTCCCTGGTTCATCGCGCATCGGAACCACGCCGCCCAATTCAGCCATTGGACCTTATGGAGTTGTGCGGGACTGTTGCCGCTCACCATGGGGGCGGCCATCCTCGTTTGGTGTATCTGGGACTTCGCGACGATCGGACGCGGCACGCTGGCGCCGGTCGATCCACCGACCCAACTGGTCGTGCGCGGGCCGTATCGGTATGTCCGCAATCCAATGTATGTGGGCGTCGTTCTTATTTTGCTTGGCGAGGCGGCTCTATTCCAATCGCTCATGATGCTGGGCTATAACGTCGTCTTCGTTTTGGCGGTTCACTGCTTTGTGGTCCTGTACGAGGAGCCAGCGTTGCAACGGCAATTTGGCGAATCGTACGAGGCCTATCGCCGCCACGTCCGCCGGTGGTGGCCCCGAGTTCACGGTTGACCCCGCCATTCGTGCCCGCTACGATGCGCCGCAGTCGGGAAATCCCACATCGGAGCTATTCGCATGTCAGGCATGGATATCACGTCGCTGCAAAAGGCAGGCCGCACATTCAAGCCATCCGCCGCGTTCACCAAACAGGCCCACGTCAAATCGCTCGCGCAATATCGCAAGCTCTACAACGAATCGATCAGGTCCCCCCAGAAGTTCTGGTCGCGCATGGCGAAGGAACTCCACTGGTTCAAGCCGTGGAAGAAGCTCCTGGAGTGGGACGAACCGTTCGCGAAATGGTTCATCGGCGGACAGATCAACCTTTCCTACAATTGCCTCGACCGCCATCTCGATGGCCCGCGTCGCAACAAGGCCGCCATCATCTGGGAGGGCGAACCCGCCGGCTTCGGCAATCCCGGCGAAACGCGCGTGCTCACCTACACCGATCTCCACCGCGAGACGTGCCGGTTTGCCAACGTGCTCAAGCGCAACGGCATCGTCAAAGGCGACCGCATCATCATCTATATGCCGATGGTACCCGAGGCCGCCATCGCCATGCTCGCGTGCGCCCGCATCGGCGCGACGCACTCGGTCGTCTTCGGTGGATTCAGCGCGCAGGCGCTCATCGATCGCATCCACGACTGCGGCGCGAAGATGGTCATCACCGCCGACGGCGGTTATCGTCGCGGGCAGATCGTTCCCTTGAAGAAGAACGTCGACGACGCGCTGCAGCAATGTCCGGGAGTTCAGCGCGTGATCGTCTTGCGCCGTGCCAACAGCGAGATTCACATCCAGGAGGGGCGCGATGTCTGGTGGCACCGCGAAATGGAATACGTCGACACGAATTGCCCCGCCGACAAGCTCGACAGCGAACATCCGCTCTTCATCCTCTACACGAGCGGCAGCACGGGCAAGCCCAAGGGCGTGCTCCATAGTACCGCCGGTTATCTCCTCGGCGTGTATCTCACCACCAAATACGTCTTCGATTTGAAGGAGGCGGATACGTTCTGGTGCACGGCGGACATCGGCTGGGTCACCGGCCACAGTTATTCCGTCTACGGCGCGCTGGCCAACGGCGCGACCACGCTCATGTACGAGGGTGCGCCCAACTGGCCCGAGCCCGACCGATTTTGGCGCATCATCGACAAATACAAGGTGACCATTCTCTATACCGCGCCGACCGCCATCCGCGCGTTCATGCGCTGGGGCGATCAATGGCCGAATAAACACGACCTCGGTTCCCTCCGCTTGCTCGGAACCGTCGGCGAGCCGATCAATCCCGAGGCGTGGATGTGGTATTACAACGTCATTGGCCACAAACGCTGCCCGATTGTGGACACGTGGTGGCAGACGGAGACGGGCTCGATCATGATTACGCCGCTGCCCGGCGCGATCCCGACGAAACCCGGCAGTGGGACGCTCCCGTTTTTCGGCGTCGATGTCGCGGTCGTCAACAAGGAGGGCAAAGAACTCCCGCCGAACGTCGGCGGATTTCTGGTCATTCGCCGGCCGTGGCCGGCCATGCTGCGCAGCATCTACGGCGACCCCGACCGCTACCAGAAACAATATTGGAGCGAAATCCCGCACGTGTATTTCACCGGCGACGGTTGCCGCCGCGACAAGGACGGCTATTTCTGGATTGTGGGACGCATCGACGACGTGCTCAATGTCGCTGGCCATCGCATCGGCACCGCCGAGGTCGAAAGCGCGCTCGTGTCGCACCCGAAAGTCGCCGAAGCCGCCGTCGTGGGACGGCCGGACGCGCTGAAAGGTCAGGCGCTCGTCGCGTTCGTCACCCCGCGCAGCGGGGTCAAAGCCACGCCGGAATTGAAGGAGGAACTCCGCGCCCATGTCGGCACACAAATTGGTTCGCTTGCCAAACCTGACGACATCCGGTTCACCGACGCGCTGCCCAAAACGCGCAGCGGCAAAATCATGCGCCGACTGCTGAAGGAAATCGCCGCCGGCGGCGACGTCAAAGGTGATACCACGACGTTGGAGGATTTCTCCGTCCTCGCTAAGCTTCGCGTGGACGAGGAATGAGTCTCGCCGGTCACGTCCCGTGTGGCATCACTGTTTCTCTGTTGGGCTGGTATTGGATGCGACCCAGTTGAGGAGCAGGAAGGTGCAGACGAAATAGCAGAAGACCCCGTACAGCGTGTCGCTCGCCGAGTGGGAATGTCGGTCGATCGCGAGGAAGACATTCACACAGAAGGCGATGGCGAACAGCACCACGAGGATTCCCTGCCAGGAAACCGGGCAATACACCCAACCGAGACGTTTGAACCAATATTGTTTCATGGCGATACTTTGCAGCACAAAGTATCGTCCGTCAAGTCAAAAATCGTTCTGCGGTGTGACTGGTTCCCAAATTCCTTTTACGCCTTCTGCGAGTCCAGCGCCATCCGATTGCCTTCGGTATCGAGAAACACGGCGCGGTACCCGTAGGGGCCGGTCTACGCCTTGTCGCAGCACTTACAGCTGCCGCCGCACACGATCTTGAATCCGATAAGCAGCAGAAGAATGGGCCAGGTGACCCCGACGATTCTTGGGCTTAGGATATTCAACGCGCCCAACAGAAACGTCAGACCGATCAGCGCGATGAACAACCCAATTATTTTGTGGCACGGACAGGAACATTTCTTCTCGGACGCTTGCGGTGTTTCCATGGCGACTCCTTTCAACAGGATAATTGTTGAGACAGTTCGTTCCCCTTGAAATCACCCACCGGCACCATGCTATCGCCTTCCGCCCCGTGCCTCAAGCCGAATTTGCAACCAGGCGGTGCCGGTCGTCCAATTTCTACCCGGCTGATTCCCGATCCATCCACTTCTCGACAGTCGTGGGTGTAAAGGATTGCAACCGATCCAACGCTTCCGACGGCTCACGGGCGACGATCAATTGCGACAACTGTTCGGCCCGCAGAAACCGCGACTCGGTCATGCGTGTCAGGAACTTTATCAGAGGATCGTAGTAGCCGTTCACGTTGAGAAGCGCGCAGGGCTTGGCGTGCAACCCGAGCTGCATCCAGACGAACACTTCGATGATCTCCTCCAATGTGCCCACGCCACCGGGCAACGCCAGGAAACCGTCCGCCAATGTTGCCATCTTGCCTTTGCGCTCGTGCATCGTGGCGACAACGTGTTGTTCCGTCAGCCCGTTGTGGCCGACCTCTTTTTGTACCAGATGACCGGGAATCACCCCGACCACGCGCCCGCCTGCGGCCAGCACCGCATCCGCCACCACGCCCATCAGCCCGGTGTTCCCCCCGCCATACACGAGGGTGATGCCGCGCTTCGCGAGCAGTGTTCCCACCTCCCGCGCCGCCCGCAAAAACGCCGGGTCATTCCCCGGACTCGAACCACAATAGACACAGATCGAGGTCATGGCATTGGTGGCGGAGACGCTAGCGCCACGCTTCGCACGTCGCAAGCTGAAACGGCCTCACTCCAACCACCCTTGCTCCTTTAGCGCTTTCCGGAAACTCTCATTCTCCAGCGAGAGAGGCGGGAGATAATGGCCGACGTGTTCGCGTTTCCACCAGGCACCATCGGCGTGGGAATCAGTGAAATGATACAGGTACAACTCGGCGCGGACAAACTTCGGCGGTTTGCCGGGGAATGGGTTGTTGCCCAGCAGGCCCAGCACGGGCTTGTCGTTCTGCAACAGTTTTGCGACGAGATTTATGATCCACGGGTGATAGCGATAGTCCGACATCGCCGCGAACCACATCTGCCAGTCGAGCTTCCAGTGGTACGGCGACACGATGCACGGACGACGGCGCGGATTGCCGGGCTTGCCCTTGAATTCGTATTCGCGCCATGACGCGTCATCGGTCGCAGTATCGGAGTCGGTCCCCTCGATGATGATCTCATATCGTTCCCGCGTGATGCTGCCAAATGCGCCGTACGTATTGACGAGATGGAGCGGCTCGAAGCTGGCATTCATGGCCTGTTCACGGGAAAAGAGGTTCATGGCCGGTTGAATGCTGAGCACCAGCACGACCGCCAACAGCACGTAGACGGCAATGCGGTGCGTCAACGGTGAGTACGTGGGTTCTGGATGGCTAACCCGAAATACCCACGAGAGCATGGCGTCATCGAAACACGGAATACACAGCGCAATGGTCACGTAATTGAGCCACGACAAATTGCCGCTGACGATCAACGTACACTGGAAATAGATCGTGAGCAGGCCGGCGACAGCGCGAGTTTTTCGCCATGGCGCGAACAGGAACCACGGCACGATCAGTTCGGCAAAATGCGTGAACAGAACACAAGTCTTGTGCCACCAGGGCGGCAAATGGTGGAAGTACCAGCTCAACGGATTGGGCAACGGCTGCGTCTCGTAGTGATAGTAGAGGCAGGTGAGATCGCGCCAGCACGGGTCGCCGCGCATTTTGATCATGCCCGCGCCAAACATGATGCGGAACAGCACCCACAGCAGCAGCCACAGTACAATCCGCGGCGGCTTCACGTCCGACGAACCGAGGAAGATAGCCAGAAACCCACTCTCGAGCAGGATCGTTTCCCAACCGAAACCGTAAAACACCTGACCGACATTGACGAGTGACAGATAAATGACCCACAGGAGCGTCCACACCGTCATCGACGACCAGATCCCCCATCGCTCTGAAAGCCCTGTGACCGCCACCACTGACAACCCGAGCCCGGACCAAATTGCCGTCGTGATGAACGAATCAGAATGATCCACCCAGAAAATGCCTGGCGCTTCCCAAAAGGTCGCGCGTGGCAGGAACAATTTCACCGGCAACAACGCGTGTTCGCCGAGTAACGGAATGTACTGGTTGGCGGCAATGAGGAACGCGATCAGGTAAACAGCTCCCAGCGCCCGCTGAAAGCAGAACCGCGTCAGCCAGTACGAGGATGTAGAAGTGCCTTCCACGAGCGCCACCGTCACACTCCATGGCTACATCAGCGCCGCCCGCGGTTCAACTCCGAACGCGCCGCTCCTATCCGTGCGAGGCAAATACGGCGTGCGGCAACGGGTGGAGGTGGTGTTGGTTGTGCGCGGCCTGTTCGAAACACGCCAGCGCTTCCTGGTAGCGTTCGAGGCGGTTCAGGACGTTGCCTTTGCCGATGTAGGCATCGGCATACGAGTCGTCGAGCCCGAGGGCGCGCTCGTAGCTGGCCAGCGCTTCGTCGAGTCGGCCGAGACGTTCGAGCGCCGCGCCCTTCTTGATGAACGCGTAGGCCGCGTGCCCATCGATGGCAATGGCTTGTTCGAAACAGGCGAGTGCGTCGAGGGGATGTCGCTGCTCGAGCAGGGCCTGACCGCGGGCCAGCAGGGCACCCACGTGCGGTGCGGTGTCCGGCGCGCGCGCTGTCGCGGAAGGGAACCATTTGAAAACCTCGGGCAATTGTCCACGGTCGTGGAACTTGCGTAACAACGAGGACACAAAGTACGCCGTGCCGAGGATGGCAACGGCGACGACCGCACAGAGCGCGAAGAGCAGGTGGCGCAGCGATTCGACGCGCTGCCCATACCGTTGCGATGCCGCCTCGGATTGTTGGCGCGCTTCCTCCACCGCCTCCAAGGTGGCCCGTTGCTGCGTCTGCAGTTGCTGGACGGCCTGGAGCGCGAGCGTCAGCGCGGCAGACCGGTCATCGCGGACGCGGGATGCCGCATTGGTGGACGGATTCGTCTCGGCGGAAAACACCGGCACAGAGAATACGCTGAACGTACAGACCAGTAGGCCCGTGCGTAAGGCTCCACGGCAACTACAGTACATCGTCACGAAGGGTTCCCCGAAAGTGGAGAATAATGAGAAACCCGCAGGATTTCAACAAGAAACCGTTGCCTACTCAGGGGCTTTCCGGGTGCCGGTGACGCGGACGACTTTACGGCGGCTGGTCGCGCCGCGAACGATCTCGACGTCCCGGCGCTTCACCCCGAGCCATTGGGCGATCGTCTCGACGACCGCTTCGTTCGCGCGCCCATCTTCGGGTGGAGCGGTGACGTACACTTTCAGTGACCCATCCGCTTGCGGCTGCACCTTGTTCTGCTTGGCGCGCGGGGTAACGCGAATCGCAAAGGTAACGGGGTTGTCCATGACAGTTATGGTTCAGAATGACAAACTTCGTGTATGATGTCCAACGAATGCAAACCCTGTTCCTCGTCGGTCCGACCGCGGTGGGCAAGAGCGCCGTCGCCTTGGAGCTAGCCGGGCGATTGGATGCGGAAATCGTGTCCGCGGACTCGATGCAGGTCTATCGCGGGATGGACATCGGCACGGCCAAGCCGACCGCAGCGGAACGCGCCGTCGTGCGGCATCATCTTATCGATGTGTGCGAAGTCGGCGATGTGTTCGATGCCAAACAATTTGTTGGGCTGGCATCCGGGGCGATCGCGGACATTCACTCCCGCGGGAAATTGGCGCTCGTGGTCGGCGGAACCGGACTCTACGTGCGCGCCTTGCGACATGGGTTGTTCGAGGGTCCATCGCGCAATGAGGTACTGCGGGCCCGGCTCGAAGCGTTGACCGCGCCGGAGCTGTTCGCAGAGCTGCAGCGTCTGGATCCGCAGACCGCCGGCCGCATCGATCGGCACAACCCGCGCCGGCTCGTGCGCGCGCTGGAAGTGTTTCACGGAACTGGCAAGCCGATCAGTGAGTTGCAAAAGGACTGGTCGAAGGACGAGCCTCAACACGGCGCCACTCCGATTATTTGCCTGAATCGCACGCGCGAGGATTTGCACGCCAGAATCGAGCGGCGTATCGACGGGCAGATCGCCGCCGGCTGGCTGGAGGAAGTGCGGAGGTTGTTGCCACTTGGCTTGGAGAAGAATCCGGCGGCGATGCAGGCGGCGGGCTATCGCGAACTGGTGGCGCACGTCCATGGCGACATTCCCCTCGACAACGCGGTGGCGCTGATCAAGACCCGCACCCGCCAACTGGCCAAACGACAATTGACTTGGTTTCGTCGCGAGCCTCAATTACAGTGGATAGAGATCGGGCGCGCGGAACAGCCTTCGGAAACGGCAACACGCGTCCGCGATGTTTTTCATCAACAGGAGAAAAGTTCGGCACGTTGAAGATGTACGATACGCAGGAACCGCTCCGCGAGCGAGCGCTCCTCATTGGATTGGAGAGACCCGGCCACGACAAGTGGGCCGTGAAAGATTCCCTCGAAGAACTTCGCGAACTGGCGGTGTCCGCCGGCGCGGAAGTCCTCGACCTTATCAGCCAGAAACGCGACACCGCCGCCGCCGCCACGTTCATTGGCAGCGGCAAAGTGGAGGAACTGGCCGTCCAATGCCGCGAGACGGGCGCCAACATCGTGATCTTCGATGACGACCTTTCGCCGGCGCAGGGCCGCAACCTCAGCGAAATCCTCGGCCTGAACGTCAAGGTGATCGACCGCACCGAACTCATCCTCGATATTTTCGCGCAACGCGCGCGGACGCGGGAAGGCAAGATCCAGGTCGAGTTGGCGCAATTGCAATACATGCTGCCGCGTCTGGCGGGTTTGTGGACGCACTTGTCGCGTCAACGGGGCGGCGTCGGCTCCCGCGGTCCTGGCGAACAACAACTCGAAGTGGACCGCCGTCGCGTGCAGGAAAAAATCCATCGACTCGAACGGGCACTCGGAGAAGTGCAAAAGAACCGGCGCGTCGAACGCGGCGGGAGGCAGCGCCTGCATTGGCCAATGGTGGCGATCATTGGTTACACGAACTCCGGCAAGAGCACGTTGATGAACGCGCTGACCGGCGCGAATGTGCTGGCTGAGGACAAACTGTTCGCGACGCTCGACCCGACGACGCGCAAGTTGCGGATGCCGAACAACCAAAACATTTTGGTCTCCGATACGGTCGGGTTCCTGCGCAAGCTGCCTCATCATCTCGTCGAATCTTTCAAAGCCACGCTGGAAGAAGTCGTGGAAGCCGACTTGTTGTTGCACGTGGTGGATGTCAGCCATGCACAAGCAGCCGAGCAAATCGCGGCGGTCGAGATCGTGTTGAAGGAAATCGAGGCGTGGGGAAAACCCACCGTGGTCGCGCTGAACAAGATCGACAAGCTGACTGATGGCGCGACCGTGCTGGAGAAGTTTCAGCGCGAGTTCGACCACGCGGTGCCGATCTCGGCGAAGGATCGGACGAATTTCGACCAGTTGCTCGACGAAATCGCCAATCGGCTGGCCGACCGGCGGGTCGACGTGACGCTCTCGATCCCGCATGACCGCGCGAAGACGATCGCGCTGGTATATCGCAGCGGCTACGTCACGGCGCGCGAGATGGAAAACGGAAACGTGGTGCTGCGGGCGCACATTCCGAAGGTGCTGGCGGGTGAATTGACGCCGTACGTGGTGAAGGAGAGCAAACGCAAATGACGATCACAACGGGAAGACCGGTGTTGCTCGTTCTGGCGGTGCTGTGCTTGATGCTGGAACCGTTGGCGGCGGAAAGCCCGGCGCCAATTCGCGACTGGGAGTGGATCATCATTCACCACAGCGCCACGCGGGTCGGCTCGGCGGCGATTTTCGATGCGGCACATCGGGCGCGCGGGATGATCAACGGGCTGGCCTACCATTTCGTCATCGACAATGGCACAGCAGGCAAGCCGGACGGGTACGTCGAGACGGGGCCGCGATGGATTCAGCAAATGCACGGCGGCCACTGTCGCCAGCCCTACATCAACGAGCACGGCATCGGCATTTGCCTTGTCGGCAATTTCTCGGTCGATCAACCCACGTCGAAGCAACTCGACTCGCTGGCGCTTCTCATCCACGGGCTTCAGGAGCAGTTTCATATCCCGGACGACCATGTTCTCGGCCACGGGGAAGTGATTGGTGAATTCAGCGAATGCCCGGGTTCACAGTTCCCGTGGGATGAACTTCACAAACGGCTCGGCACAACCAGTGCGCCGAATGGTTCCGCTGGTGGCACGAATGGTCCGGCTCGCAATACACAGGCGCACCGGTAATCGACCATGACCACCTACCTCATTCGGGAGATGCCGGAGGGCGACCGCCCACGTGAGCGGTTGAAGGAACGCGGAGCGGCGGCGCTGATGGATGCGGAATTGATCGCCATTCTCCTGCGCACGGGCATGAAAGGCACGTCCGCCGTCCAACTCGCCCAACAACTTCTCGTTGAATTCCGTTCGCTGGAGGAACTGGCCCGCGCGTCGGTGGAGGCCATCGCAAAAACCAAAGGTGTCGGCCAGACCAAGGCGATCCAGCTCAAAGCGGCATTCGAACTGGCGCGGAGGCTGAGCGCTTCGTCTCGCGACAAACAGAAGATCATCAGTTCACCCGAGGATGCCGCCGCGTGTGTGCGCGAAGAGATGCGGACGCTCGACCGCGAAGAGTTTCACGTCCTGCTGCTGAACACCAAGAACGGACTGATCAAGCGCGCCCCGATTTCGCGCGGCTCGCTCAACGCCAGCATTGTCGAACCCCGCGAAGTGTTCAAGGACGCCATCGCTGTCTCCGCCGCGTCGATGATTCTCGTGCACAATCATCCCAGCGGCGACCCGACGCCCAGCGCCGAGGACGTCACGGTGACGAAGCGCCTCGTCAAAGCCGGCGAATTACTCAACATCTCCGTTCTCGACCACATCATCCTCGGCCACCGCACCGCCGGCCGCGACCAGGATTTTGCGAGTTTGAAGGAACTGGGGTTGATGTAGTTTGGTGGGGCGAGACTACGGGTTCGTTTGGATTCGGTCGGGGGGTATGAGGCCTCTTCTGGTGTTGCGCGTAGTCCATATGTTATATGAACTGATGGCGTGATGAATGTGTCCAATGAGCACCACATCGCAACACGGGAAACATGAGACATAAGATATCAGTATTTCTGTTCTTAGCGGCGCTCTTGCTCGCCGAGGGCGAAAGCCGTGCCAGCAGCCCGCTTACGACTGACAAAGACATCTTGCGGGCGACGCTGAAGAACGGGTTGCGCGTGGTGATCGTGCGCGATCCGATCGCGCCGGTGGTGACGACAGTCGTGAATTACCGGGTCGGATCGGACGAGGCGCCGGCAGGATTTCCCGGTATGGCACACGCGCTGGAGCACATGATGTTTCGCGGGAATCCGGGTCTTTCGGCGGACCAACTCGCCCAGATTTCCGCCGCGATGGGTGGCAACTTCGACGCCGACACGCAGCAGACCATCACGCAGTACTTTTTCACGGTTCCCGCAGACGATCTGGAGCCGGCGCTGCACGTCGAATCCCTGCGCATGAGCGGCATCCTTGCCACCGACGAATTGTGGAACAAGGAACGCGGGGCGATCGAACAAGAAGTGGCGCAGGACCTCTCCAATCCCGAGTACGTGCTGTACACTAAGCTGCTGGATGCAATGTTCAAGGGTACGCCCTA
Organism: Verrucomicrobiia bacterium; assembly: GCA_052146795.1. Lineage (GTDB taxonomy): Bacteria > Verrucomicrobiota > Verrucomicrobiia > Palsa-1439 > Palsa-1439 > Palsa-1439. The sequence goes on along the minus strand of JBKQMH010000165.1, from coordinate 3,468 downwards.
CGAACACGACGCGTTGGGCACCCGTCCATCCTTCGACAAAACGACCGGCGCGATGCTGAAGAATTTCTACACCCGCTGGTACGCGCCGAACAACGCGATCCTGATCATCGTCGGCGACGTGGAACCGCAATCGGCGCTGGCCACCGTGCAACGCCTATTCGGGAACATTCCCGCCAAGAAGCTGCCACGTCGTCCCACGGTCGAGTTGCAATCCGTGAAACCGGACAGCCTTCATCTAACCAGCGACCTGGCGTATGGACTCGCCGTCATCACGTTTCGCGCGCCCGGTTCCGATAGCCCCGATTACGCGGCGGCGCAGGTGCTTGGGGATGTGCTGGCCAGCCATCGCGCCGATCTCTACGCGTTGGTGCCCGCCGGCAAAGCGCTCTCGACTGACTTTTCACTGGATGCGCTACCGCAAGCGGGCCTCGCCTATGGGATTGGCACGTTCCCGAAGGGAGGCGACGGTGCGACGTTGATCAAGGAACTACAGAAGGTATTCCGGCAATATGTGAAGCACGGTCTCCCGGCCGACTTGGTGGAGGCCTCGAAGCGGCACCGGCTCGCCGACGAGGAGTTCGAGAGGAATTCCATCGAAGGACTGGCCATGACCTGGGCGGAGGCGCTGGCGCTGGAAGGCCGCCACTCGCCCGACGACGACATCGAAGCGATCAAGAAAGTTACGGTGGCCGACGTGAACCGCGTCGCCCGAAAATACCTGAACCTCGACCGCGCGATCACGGCGATCGTGACTCCTGAAGAATCGGGCAAACCGGTTTCGTCAGCCAGTTACGGCGGACATGAATCGTTTGCGTCGAGCGTGAAGGGGAACGTGCCGTTGCCGGACTGGGCGGCGGCTCAATTGGCGCGTCTTCCCGTCCCTGCGTCCACGTTGCATCCTGTGGTCACGACGCTCGCGAACGGGCTTCGGCTCATTGTGCAGACGGAAACGATGAGCGGCACGGTGAGCCTCTCGGGCCGCGTACGCAACAACCCGAATCTCGAAGCAGCGGGCGGGCAAGAAGGCGTGGACCAGGTGGTCGACCAGCTCTTTGAATTTGGCAGCAAATCGTTGGACCGCGTGGCGTTTCAAAAAGCGCTCGACGATATCGGCGCGACCGCCTCTGCGGGCACGGATTTCCAAGTGAACACCCTGACCAACTACTTCGACCGCGGCGTGCAGCTTCTGGCGGACAACCTGTTGCATCCCGCCCTGCCAAAGGAAGCATTCCAGACCGTGCGCCAGCAGGTGTCGGACACGGTGACCGGCGAGCTGGAAAGCCCGGAATACCTCGCGCACCGCGCTCTGGCGACGGCGTTGCTGCCCAAGGACGACCCGGCGTTGCGCCAGGCAACGACGTCCACCGTCAGCGCTTTGACGCTCGACAATGTGCGCGACTATTATCAGCACGTGTTCCGTCCCGACCTGACGACGATCGTGGTCGTCGGCAACGTCACTCCCGAGCAGGCGAAATCGGTCATGGAGAAATGGTTTGGCGACTGGACGGCGACAGGACCAAAACCCGAGGTGCTTCCGTCCCCCGTCCCCACCAACGGGCCGGCGGTTACGGCGGTGCCGGACAAGAGTCGCGTCCAAGACCGGGTGACCTTGGCGGAGATGCTGGCATTGAACCGCTCGAACCCGGACTATTACGCGCTGCGGCTCGGCAACTTTGTTTTGGGAGGCGGGTTCTACGCGACACGGCTGTACCGCGATCTGCGCAAGGAGAACGGGCTGGTGTACGCGGTGGATTCGTCGTTCGACATCCAGGAGACGCGCGGGTTGTACAAGGTGGACTACGGCTGTGACCCGCCGAACGTGTCCAAGGCCCGCGCCATCATCATGCGCGACCTGACGGACATGCAGACCAAGCCCGTGGGTAGCGATGAGTTGCTGCAGGCCAAGGCGGAATGGCTCCGGGGAATTCCGCTATCCGAATCCAGCACGGGTGACATCGCCGGAAAGTTGTTGTTCTACGCAACGCACGACCTACCGCTGGATGAAACAATGCGCGCCGCAAAGATTTGCCTTGCACTAACGGCTGACGACGTGCAGGCCGCGTTCGCCAAGTGGGTGCACTCGGAAAACCTCGTCCAGGCCAGCCTGGGGCCGGATCCACAGTGACGCCGAAGGCATGGCCATGGTTGACTTTCGGGCAACTCAGTGTCATTGAATCCTTGGTTGCTGTGAACACATGAGACGAATTCTTTTCCTCATCCTCATTACATTAGCGCTGATCGGGCCGGCCCGCGGCGAGGACTTGTCGCAGTACAAGACTGCCGATGAATTGTGGAATCACCTGCAGACGCTGGAGAACACACCGCCTGTTAATGATCGGGCGCAGTATCTCCAGCAATTGGGGAGTTTGCAGAGCGCGTTGCTGGAGTTCGAGACCCGCTTTGGAAGCGATCCGCGGCGGTGGGACGCAAAGCTGTTGCGAGTGCAAGTCGAGTCCATGAGGGCGCGGGTCGAAGGCCGCCCAGCGGACAATGCCGCGTCGCTGCGAGTTGCCCGGGACATTGTCAGCGCGACGGATGCCTCGTCATCGACGAAAACCGAGGCGAGATTTCTCATCGCGAAGACGCATTTGGAAGCGCTGGCACGGTCAGGTAAGTCCATGGATCCCGCGGCCCGCGCGGAGGTGGAGGCTGACATTGCTCAGTTACGCAAGGATTACCCGGACGATCAACGCACCGCGGTCCTACAGTTGGAGTTGGCGCTGTTTCTCGAACAGCGCGATCCCAGCGCCGCCGAAACGATGTTGCGCACTTTGGAAGCCAGCCAGGACATCCACGTCGCGGCCGTGGCGCAACAACATCTGGCGTCTTTCGAGTCGACCCGCCAACTCGCCAAGGCGCCGCTCGATTTGAAGTTCAAGGCGGTGGACGGCACGGATGTTGACGTGGCGAAGCTTCGCGGGAAGGTGGTGTTGGTGGATTTCTGGGCAACGTGGTGCGGGCCATGCCGCATGGAAATCCCCAACGTCGTCGCCACCTACAACCAGCTTCACAAGGACGGATTTGAAATCGTGGGTATCTCGCTCGATCAGAGCAAGGAGAAACTGCTCGGATACACCCAACGAACCGGCATGACGTGGCCGCAGTACTTCGACGGCAAGGGCTGGGCCAACGACATCAGCAGCCGTTACGGAATCAACTCGATTCCCGCCGCGTGGCTGGTGGACAAGAAAGGGCTCGTGCGCACCACCCAGGCTCGCGGCGGGAACCTCGCCACGCAGGTCAAGGCGCTGCTGGCGGAGTAATGAGCGAAAACGGTCCCGGCCACGGGAACCGGCCTGCAAGTTTCTTGACAGACAAACGCCGTGAGAAATAGACTCGACCGCATGAAGACGACTTTGCGTTCTCTATTGATTTCTGCCGTTGTCCTGCTGCTGACCAGCGCGGGAGCACATGCCCATATCATTCCCGGCGATGTCCGTGGCTTTGGCAGCGGGTTTGCGCATCCGT
>JBKQMH010000164.1:0-6285 GCA_052146795.1 Verrucomicrobiia bacterium | reverse complement strand
GGGTATCAGCCCACAATGGGGACTGATACCCCAGCCGCGACGGCATTTGGCCCATCAAGCCGGACACCTCCATGCCGGCCTGGATGAAACGGAAGATGTTGTCGATGAGGAGCAACACATCGCGATGCTCGTCGTCGCGAAAATACTCGGCCATGGTCAGTGCGGCGTGGCCCACCCGGAATCGGCTGCCCGGCGGCTCGTTCATCTGGCCGAAGACCATCACCATGTTCGGCAGCACGCCGGCTTCCTTCATGTCCCGGTAAAGCTCCTCGCCTTCCCGGCAGCGTTCGCCAATGCCGCAAAAAATGCTCACGCCCTGGTGGTGCCCGATCATGTTGTGGATCATTTCGGTCAGCAGCACCGTCTTGCCCACGCCCGCCCCGCCGAAAAGGCCCGCCTTGCCCCCGCGCTCCAGAGGCACCAGCACATCGATGACCTTGATGCCCGTCTCAAAGATTTCAGACTTGGTGGAACGTCGTGCCAGCGGCGGCGGAGCCAGATGCACCGAACGCCATTGGGCGTCGGATAACGCTGCTCCGCGGTCGATGGCGTTGCCGAACACGTCGAACATACGCGAGAGAACCCCTCTCCCCACCGGCGCCTGTAATGGCCCGCCCGTGTCCTCCACCGCCATGCCGCGAGCGAGTCCTTGCGTGGGCGTCAACGCAATCCCCCGCACGTGATGCTCATCACGCTGCGCCTGCACCTCGATGACGATCCGCCCTTTACCTCCAGCGCGCAGCACCGAGTAGATCGGCGGCAAATGATCATCGAACCGTATATCCACGACGCTGCCGCGCACCGAGACGACCACGCCGGGATTCGATACTCGCGTTTTGTCTTCGGCGCTCGTGAGTTGCGGGATACTTGGTGTCATCTCATGCCCTTTCCATGGCGGCCGTGTATTCGCCACGGCGCGCAGCCCGGTTGCATCTGGCCCGATGATACAGAGTCTGCTGTGCCGCTGACACGTGGGACTCGTCGCCTTTCCAAATCTCCAAAGTCGGTTGCTGGATGGCGCGCGCAAACGAAAACGCCAGCGCCCAAGGCAGTCGCGACTTGAATCGGACATTCATGGCATTCAACGGGGCCGAGGCCAGCTCAGAAGGTTGACCTCCCGACAAAAATGCAATGCCCGGAACGGCAGCGGGGACGGCTCGCAAGAGACACCTCACGGTGGCATCGGCCACTTCGTCCACATCTTCCAAATCGTTCTGCTCGCGGTCGGTCAATCTCACTTGATACTGCTGTTCGCCGATGGCCACTTCCTTTACCTCTTGTTGCTCGGGGCAGGTCAATCCCGGAAGCACCATGTTGGGTTTGAGGATCATCCCTTCCAGCATCACGCGTTGGGTGTAAAGCTGGTTGAAAACGGTTCGCAGGACCTCTTCCGTTACTTCGCCACACCGCGCCAAGGTATGCCCGCCGTCCATGAGCACCTCCGGCTCGACAACGGGGACCAATCCAGCTTCCTGGCACAAGGCGGCATAGCGAGCCAGCGCCTGCGCGTTAGCCTCGACGCAAGCCCGGCTGGGGATTCCATCGCCTATGACAATCAACGCGCGCCACTTGACGAAATGAGCGCCCATTTGAGCATAATCCGCCAGGCGGTCGCGCAATCTGTCCAGACCTTCGGTTATTCTCTCTCCGGCATGACCGGCCATGGCCTTCGCCCCGGTATCTACTTTAATGCCGGGGATGATCCCTGCATCGGCGATGGCTTTAACAAAGGAAGTGCCATCTTTCTTCCGCTGGCGGATCGTCTCGTCGTAGAGGATCGCGCCACTGATGCACTCACCAAGACCGGGCGTGCTCACAATCAACTCACGGTAGGCCCGCCGCGCCTCCTCGGTCTCGGGAATCCCTAATTTGGCAAACCGTTTGTTACAGGTTGGATTGCTTTCATCCATCGCCAGCAGGCCCTTGTCGCCCGCGACCAGCGCCCTCGCGGTGTCTATAAGCTCTTGCATATTCATTTGTGCCGGTCACGGCCGAAGCGGCTACGCTTCCCCCAACCACTTCCGCGCCTCAGCGGCATCTCCGTGATCGAAGTACCTAATCGTCGCTTTCGTGAACGGCTTGCAGAACGTCGCCATGCCGTGCTGCCACTTCTTCTCCCCGACCATCGCAAGCCGCTCGAGGTCGGCGAAGTGTTTAATGTCGAACTTGATGTCCTCCCACATCGCCCCGGCTTCCCAGCCGTGGAAACCGGCCATGTCGAACAGCACGCGCAGCTTTCCGTGCTGCCGGACAAGTCGCTCGAACTCGGGCACAAAGTGCTCGTAATCTGCTTTTGCCAGCTTCCCGCTGACGTGGACGACGAGCATCTTCCCGCCGTTTTCTTCATTGAGTTGTATGTTCATTTTGGACTCTTTTGCTTTCTTTTAGGTCAACTTGTTCACCATGTTTGCTCCCGCTTATCGCCGTCAATTTGGTTCAGACACACGCGTCTTTTTAGCCCTCGCTTTCCCTTTCGGCGTTTCGTTCCGACTCCACTTCCAGTTCCGGATCTCCGGCAAGTCCTGGCCGTGTTTATCAATGTAATGCTTGTGCTCGATGAGCTTGTCCTTGAGCTGCTGCTTCAGGTAAATGCCCCTGTCGCCGGTTTGTGGCAGGCGATCAATGGTGTCCATCACGAGGTGAAAGCGGTCCAGCTCGTTCAGCACCGTCATGTCGAAGGGCGTGGTGATGGTGCCCTCTACCTTGTAGCCGCGGACGTGAATGTTGCTGTGGTTGGTGCGGCGGTACGTCAGCCGGTGGATCAACCACGGGTAGGCATGGTAGGCGAAGATGACCGGCTTGTCCTTGGTGAACAGCTCGTCGAAATCGGTGTCGCTCAACCCGTGCGGGTGCTCGCTCTGAGGCTGAAGCTTCATCAGGTCAACGACGTTGACCACGCGCATTCTAAGGTCGGGCAGATGCTCGCGCAGAATGGAAACGGCAGCCAGCGTCTCCAACGTCGGCACGTCGCCACAGCAGGCCATGACCACGGCGGGCGCAGCACCTTGGTCGTTGCTGGCCCATTGCCAAATGCCAATGCCCTCGGTGCAGTGCTTGACGGCGGCGTCCATCGTCAACCACTGCGGCGCGGGGTGTTTGCCTGCGACGACGACGTTGACGTAATGGCGGCTGCGCAGGCAATGGTCCATCACCGACAGCAGACAGTTGGCGTCCGGCGGAAAGTAAACCCGCACGACGGACGCCTTCTTGTTCACGACGTGGTCAATAAAACCCGGGTCTTGATGCGTAAAGCCGTTGTGATCCTGACGCCAGACATGCGATGCCAGCAGGTAGTTTAATGACGCGATCTTCCGTCGCCACGGCAGGCCGGCGGTGACTTTCAGCCACTTGGCGTGCTGATTGAACATCGAATCAATGATGTGGATGAACGCCTCGTAACAGTTGAAGAGTCCATGCCGGCCGGTGAGCAAGTAACCCTCGAGCCAGCCTTCGCATTGGTGCTCTCTGAGCATCGCGTCCAGTACGCGTCCGGCGGGAGCCAGAAATTCGTCGTTCGGCACAGTCGCGGCGTCCCATTGGCGTTGCGTCGTTTCAAAAAGGGCAGCCAGGCCGTTGGATAGCGTCTCGTCCGGGCCGAAGACACGGAAATTTCGCTGCTCCTGGTTCAACTTCGCGACATCGCGCAAGAAAGGTCCGAGCACACGCGTATCGCCGATGCCGCGCACCCCCGGCGACGGAACGGACTCCGCATAATCGTGGAAATCTGGAATCCGCAGGTCGCGGAGCAGCAGGCCGCCGTTGGCATGGGGATTGGCGCCCATGCGCCGGTCGCCCTTAGGCGCAAGTTCGGCCAGTTCTGGTTTCAGGCGGCCCTGCTCATCGAACAGTTCATCCGGCCGGTAACTCTTCAGCCAATCTTCCAATAACTTTAGATGTTCGGGGTGGGTAGCTGGGTCGGAAAGCGGCACTTGGTGCGCGCGAAAGGTTCCCTCCACTTGCAGGCCATCAACGATCTTCGGCCCAGTCCAGCCCTTGGGTGAATTGAGGACGATCATTGGCCAGCGCGGACGAGTGAGGTCGCCCTGGATACGGGCCTTTTCCTGAATTGTCTTGATCTGCCCCACCGCCGTGTCGAGTGCCGCGGCCATGGCCTCGTGCATCAGCGCAGGTTCGTGGCCTTCGACGAAGATGGGCGTCCATCCGTAGCCACGGAGCAACTGTTCCAATTCCTCATGCTCGATGCGGGCGAGGATGGTCGGGTTGCTGATCTTGTAGCCGTTGAGATGCAGAATTGGCAGGACCACGCCATCGGTGGCCGGATTGAGAAACTTATTGGAGTGCCACGCTGTGGCCAGAGGTCCGGTTTCTGCCTCACCATCGCCGACGACACAGGCGACGACGAGATCGGGATTGTCGAACACGGCCCCGAACGAATGGCTGAGCGAATAGCCCAACTCGCCGCCCTCATGGATCGAGCCGGGGCACTCCGGAGATGCGTGGCTGGGAATTCCCCCGGGAAACGAAAACTGAATAAAGAGCTTCCGCAGCCCAACTTCATCCTGGCTGATTCTCGGATAAATCTCGCTGTAGGTGCCTTCGAGGTAAGTGTTGCCCACGACGGCCGGGCCGCCGTGCCCGGGGCCGGAGACGTAAATCATGTCGAGGTCGTATTTCTTTATGACCCGGTTCAAGTGGACGTAGATGAAGTTCTGGCCGGGCGTCGTGCCCCAGTGGCCCAGCAGCAGGTGCTTCACATCGGCGAGGGTGAGCGGACGCTTCAGCAACGGATTGTCGTAGAGATAGATCTGGCCGACCGACAGATAGTTGGCGGCGCGCCAGTAGGCGTCCATCTTGTGGAGCAAGTCCGGGGAAAGAGTCTTTGTCTTCATAATTTAATTCTCCTTTTCTTGGCCAAGGCCGAGAACGCGGCAAACCGTCTTGGCTATCATCTGCTCCTCGTCCGTCCGAATAACGCGGACCGTAGCCCGGCAGGCCGGTGCGGAAATCACGCCCTCATTCGCCGCGCTTCGCTTTTCTTCGAGCTCGATTCCAAGGAATCCCAGCCCATCGCAGATCCGGGTGCGGACTGCCGGCGCGTTCTCCCCGATGCCGCCAGCGAATACCAGCGTGTCCAAGCCGACCAACGCCGCCGCGAACGCGCCGACCCATTTTTTCACCTGGTAACAAAACAAAGCGACCGCCTCGGCCGCCCGCACGTCCTGCGCCTCGCGCTCCAGCAAGTCGCGCATGTCGGAACTGGTTTCGGATACCCCGAGCAGCCCGGACTGGAAATTGACCATCTCGTTGAATTGCTTCGCGCTCATTTTCTCACTGCGCGCCAGATACCAAACCAACCCGGGATCGAGGTCGCCGGACCGCGTGCTCATTGGCACCCCGGCGGTGGGGGTGAAACCCATGCTTGTGTCCACGGGTTTGCTGTCACGCACGGCCGCCAGGCTCGCGCCATTGCCGAGGTGGGCGAGGATAATTCGGCCGCGTGCCGCTTTCGCTCCGGCCAGACGGGCTAGTTCTCCCATCAGAAACGAGTAAGATAAGCCGTGGAAGCCGTACCGCCGCACCCCCTGCGCTTCGTAGCGGCGCGGGATCGCTAACAACCGGGCCACGCGTGGCAGGTCATGGTGGAAAGCCGTGTCGAAACACGCCACCTGGGGCAGGTCAGGAAAGCGCCGATGAAATGCTTCGGTTAACTGGATCTCCTCGGGCAAATGTTCGGGATCGAATGGTCTGAGTTGACGCAACTCCTCGACCATTTCTTCGGTGATTAACTGCGGGTCGCTGTGCTTCGGTCCCCCATGCACCACGCGATGCCCCACCGCGCTCGGTGCAACCCGTCCGAGGCGTTCCTCGATCCAGTCCATCAGCGCGCCCGCCGCCGCCGTGTGGTCGGGCGCCGTCACCGACCGGGAAAAGTTGTCCTCCTCGCTCAAACCTTTCACCCGCAAGGCGGCCTCGGGCAGTCCAATCCGCTCAATCCCGCCCTCCAGCATCCGTCGGAGCGGCGCACCGGCCTCGAACAACGCGAACTTGATGCTCGACGAGCCGCCGTTGATCGTGAGGATGCGTGGTTTGGCAGGTACCATAGCTATTGCTCGTCGTGCGGTAAACCGAAGGAGGCCAGTTGTGCCCGTGTGGACTCGTAATCCGTGTGGCGGATGCCGCGAATTCCCAGACGTTCCGCAACCTGCACGAACATTGGCTGGTCGTCGATATAGACGACCTGCTCGGCTGGTACCTGGGCGATGTCCGGGGCAAGCCGAAAGATGTCGGCGTCGGGCTTGCGGAAGTGGACAAAGCAGGAGGAAA
>JBKQMH010000163.1:0-3106 GCA_052146795.1 Verrucomicrobiia bacterium | reverse complement strand
GGGTACTTGCCAAAGAAGTGTTTGCGCGTGTAGCTGCCGGGTTCCACGGAATACTTTTGATAATCGCCGTCGACCGCCTCTTCCATGCGTTTGACGAGCAGACCCGACGTGTCGGCTTTCAGCAACGGATCCCAATTCGATCCCCAAATGACCTTGATTGCGTTCCAGCCGGCGCCGCGAAACGCCGCTTCGAGTTCCTGGATGATCTTGCCGTTGCCGCGGACGGGACCGTCGAGGCGCTGCAGGTTGCAGTTGACCACCCAAATCAGGTTGTCGAGCCCCTCGCGTGAAGCCAACGTGAGCGCGCCGAGCGTCTCCGGTTCGTCGGACTCGCCATCACCCACAAAACACCAGATCTTCGGTTCTTCACCCTGTACCAAACCACGCGCGCGCAGATAGCGGCTGAAGCGCGCCTGATAGATCGACATGATCGGACCCAGCCCCATCGATACGGTCGGGAACTGCCAGAAATCCGGCATCAGGTATGGGTGTGGATACGAGGAAAGTCCGCCATCTTTGGCGAGTTCCTGACGGAAATGCTGCAAATGATGTTCGTCGAGCCGGCGTTCGAGGAACGCCCGCGCGTAATTGCCCGGCGACGCGTGGCCCTGAAAGTAGACGAGGTCGGCGGGCCGACCGCCGTCACCGCCGTGGAAAAAATGGTTGAAGCCGACTTCGTACAACGTGGCGCAGGAGGCGTAGGTCGAGATGTGACCGCCGAGACCGGCGTGCTCGCGATTGGCGTTGACGACCATCGCCATGGCGTTCCAGCGGGCCAAACTCTTGATCCGTCGCTCCAGTTCGCGATTGCCCGGGTACGGGGGCTCGTCTTCGGGCGGGATGGTGTTCACGTACGGCGTGCTGATCGTCGACGGCATCTGGATGCCTGCGTCGCGCAAGCGTTTGTACAGCTTGCTCAAAATCAGGGGAGCCTGGTCTGTTCCCTGAATTTTCAGGAAATATTCCAGGATAAACTCCAGCGAATCCAGCGACCGCTGGTCGTCGCGTCCGTTCCTGTTCTGCGCTGATTCGCGCGGTTGTTCCAGCCGACCTGACGACGCCATAGTTTGTTGTTGTTCTTTTGGCTCCACTTTCACAAAGTTACCCGAGCAACCATTGGATAATAATCCTTTTCTGACCACAATCCAAGCGCCATGAAATACTTAGACCGAACCCTCCACACTGCGCAAGAGAATCTCGCGTGTGACGAGGCGCTGCTCGATGGGTGCGAGGAAGGCTGCCCCGATGAAATCCTCCGCTTCTGGGAGCCCCGCCAGCGCTTCGTGGTGCTCGGTTATTCCAATAAAGTTTCTGCTGAAGTGAATCTCGATTCGTGCCGGGCGCTTGGGATTCCCGTATTGCGCCGGTGCAGCGGCGGCGGGACGGTGTTGCAGGGGCCGGGTTGCCTGAATTACGCACTCATTTTGCGGATTCGCGAGGGGTCGAGCATGGAGAGCGTCACCGCGGCCAATGCTTTCATCATGAATCGCAACCGCAATGCGCTCAACTCCCTGCTCGGTGGTGAGGTGCTCATTCAGGGACACACGGACCTCACGCTGCAAGGACTCAAGTTTTCCGGCAACTCGCAGCGTCGCCGACGTCGCTTTCTCCTGTTCCATGGCTCGCTCCTGCTCCATCTCGATCTCGCGCTCGTCGAACAGGCGCTCCGATTGCCCTCCAAACAGCCGTCGTACCGTCGCAACCGGGGACACAAGGATTTTCTCACCAACCTGCCATTGCAGGCAGATGCGGTGAAAGAAGCGATGAAACAGGTTTGGGGCGCAAATGACGTGCTCGAAGAGGTTCCCGAGGAACGGATCGAACGCCTCGTGCGGGAGAAATACGCCACGGACGACTGGAATTTGAAATTCTGAACTGCTGCCTGTTGCGCCACTCGCGCAACTTTGAGGGCGGTGACGCTCCACGAGGAGCGTTTCCAAGCCTGCTCGGCAGGCACAATGTAATATCGCTCACGCTTCGTGTGTTTGCACCCCACGCGGAACCTGTGCTGAGGGTGTGGGCTGTCGAGGCCCGCAAGTATTCTTGCCCGACCATGCGTGACACCCTATCATCGGGCCGATGGCTGAACGTAAGTCAGGCGGTAACACTCCGCAGCAACCCGTGGCGGTGGGGGCTCCCGCAGCGAGAGACTATCCACTTGTTGCGACGACAGAAAAAATTGACGCGCATGAACGAAAGTCATGTTGGATACAGCGCGGAGTCTTGGTCAGTATGTGTGCGCTGGTCATCGGGGCTTATGCCTACACGGCTAGGACAGGCTTGCTTGTATCGTCGAGTTGGAGCGCGGCTGACAATTACTACAATTTGTTGGTGCAGGGTTTTCGCGGCGGCCAACTCAACCTAAAAATCGGCGTCCCGCCCGGGCTCGCGCAGCTCGCCGACCCCTACGATCCGAGCGCGCGTGCTCGCTATCCCGAAGTCAGTGACATGAGTTATTACAAAGGCAAGCTATACCTCTATTTCGGGGTATCACCCGCCTTGATTCTTTTCTGGCCGTACGTGGCACTGACCGGTCGCTATCTGCCTGAATATGACGCCGTCGTGATTTTTTGCCTTGTCGGCTTTCTGGTCAGCGTGGGCCTGCTGCGCGCTCTCTGGCGGCGCTACTTTGCGGACGTCGGTGTCGTGGTGGTGGCCACTGGCACGCTCGCGCTTGGCATGGCGACACTTGTGCCGGTGATGTTGTCGACGTGTGATGTTTGGGAGGTACCGATCAGTTGTGGATATGCATTGACGATGCTGGCCCTGGCGGCGATCTGGAAGGCGTTGCACGAGCCGGAGCGGACGTCCCGATGGCTGGTGGCAGCCAGTGCCGCCTACGGACTGGCGGTGGGCGCGCGGCCCTCATTGTTGTTTGGCGCGGTCGCCCTGCTGGTTCCAGTGGCCCAGGCTTGGCGTGAGCGGCGGCAGGTGCGGGCGGTGCTGACGGCGGCGAGTGTCCCGATCGCACTCATTGGGTTGGGGCTGATGCTGTACAACGCCCTGCGGTTCAACAATCCGTTTGAATTCGGGCTGCATTATCAGTTGGCCGGGGAGCGTCAGGTTACCCGGCAGTTCTTCAACCTGCATTATTTGTGGTTCAATT
>JBKQMH010000162.1:0-5164 GCA_052146795.1 Verrucomicrobiia bacterium | reverse complement strand
GCGCGCACGCTGGTGGTTCCAGAGCTGCCAAATATCTTTTGCAGCAGGCCGCTCTGAAACTTTGGCGAGTACGCTAGCCCCAAGCGCGGAGCGAAGTTGGAGTATTTCGTCGGAGCCAGTGTTCGCGGAATTCCGCGATCGCCCGGGAAAACCAGCCCCTCGGGCGCACCGGGGTAAACTACCGACTGCTGGCCCAATACGAGGGTCTGCACTTGATTGTATTTTTCGTACCAAGGCGGAAGCACATCCCAACGCAGACCATAGCTGAGCGTCAGGTTCGGCTTCACTTGCCAACTGTCCTGGCCAAACAATCCCACGTATTTGTTGCGCAGGTAAAAGCTCTTGGAATCGCCCTGCCGATAGTAGCTGGCCACGCCCAGCAGAAAGTCGGCAAAGTCCGATCCCGTCTCGGTTCCCTCAAACTGGAAGGAGCCGTTGAAAACGGGATCTGGGTTGACGTTGACCTGATCGAGATGCAGTCCGCCGCCCACCTTGAGGCTGTGCTTTCCAATCACTCTGGAGAAGTTGTCCGTCCACTGATATGTGTTGTTGACCTGGGTCTCGCCGGTCGTGTCCACGCCGAAGGTGTAGTTGTTGAACGCGACGTTCTCGATACCTTCAATCTTCGGGTCCAAGGGAACGATGCCAAGCGTGCCCGCGCCCTCGACAAACCCTTGCGCGCTCAGCTTGGGCCCGACGCCACCCACCGGCTGGCCGACATGGTTGGCGAATCTCATGTAGCTGAGGTGAAATTCATTGATCGTTTTCGGGCTCAGCGCCTTGGTGATGCCGAGGCTGAACAACTGAGCCCGCCCCACTGATGTGGCATTAAAGCCGGGGACGTTGGCGCCGCCCTGTCCTGTGGGGTATGGATTGTTCTGGAAGAAGTCGTCGAGCGAGTAGTACGCGGCGAGCGCGCCCCATCTTGTGTTGGCATCAACTCTGAGCGCTCCTTCGTCGTCGCGAAGAACCTGGTCGTAGGCCGAGGTGGAGAAGTAGGACTCTCCTGGATTGGGTAGGGGAATATATTGCAGCAGGCGCTGTGCGGGGACGGAAAAAGGTTGCGGGATGACTGCGTTCGGGAAGACGCACTGTGACGGTTGGGTGCAATTCGTCGGATATTGGGTTGTTGGATTCCCCGCCTGATTTTCGCCCTTCTGAAAATAGTATGGCAAGCCGGGGGAAACATGAAGCAAACTGGCAAGATTACTGCCGACGACCGTGGTCGGAACAGTGTATTGGCGGCCATTCAGAGTGGTAGTCGTGGTCAACGCGCTGGCCTCGTCGATGAGATTTCCGGTTCGGTCGGCAATTGAGGGGACGGAAATCTGCCCGGTGTCGACTCCCTGGGTCATCCGTGTACCCTGATAATCGGCAAAGAAGAAGACCTTGTCCTTCTTGATGGGACCACCCAAGGTGCCGCCAAACTGATTGCGGTCGAACTGCGCGCGCTCAGAGGAAAAGTAGTTGCGCGCGTCGAGGTTCGTGTTGCGCAGGAATTCAAAAGCGCTGCCGTGCAGCCGGTCGGTCCCCGACTTGGTGACCACGATGACTTGCCCGCCGCTGTAGTTGCCGTATTCGGCGTCGGCGTTGCTGGTTAAGACCCGAAATTCCTGAATGGAGTCGAGATTGGGGACAACGGCCGTGCCCATGTTAAAGTCCTCTTCGACGTTGCTGCCGTTCACCACGAACCCATTCGCAGTTTCGCGCTGCCCGCTCACCGACACGTTCCCAGGATTCAAGTCGCCGGAAGGAGGAGTCGTCGTGCATCCCGACATCACCACCGCATTAGCCTGCTGCGAACTGGCCGGAATCACGCCCGGTTGAATCGCCAGCAAGTCCGTGAAGCTGCGCCCGTTCAATGGAACGGCGTCCATTTTTTCCCCGCTGATCGTTTCGCCCATCTGAGCGCTTGAGATGTCCACTTGCAGGCTTTCGCCGGACACCTCAACCGTCGTACGCTCCGAATTCAGGCCCAGCCGGGCGTCAATCTTGAGAGCGTCGTCCGCACCAAGCTCCAAACCGGTTCGCAGATACGGCTTGAATCCCGGAGCGGCGATCTCGATTTGGTAGCGGCCTGGAAGCAGGCCCGGGAAGGTATAAGAGCCGTCGTTGCCAGTAGTGTATGTCTGCTGCGCCCCACGCTCCGAGTCATGAAGGACGACCGTGGCGCCCGCGACAACAGCGCCACTGGGGTCGACAACGGCGCCGGAGACGCTCCCCGCGGGCCCAGCCCAAGCCGGCAGACAGGAGATGAGCAAGAAGGCTAGCAGACCGGCAAGCGCCCCTCTGTAAGCCCGGTTGTATCCGAGTAGTTTTTCCTCCAAAACCATGGCTATGATTGCCTTTCTACCTGCGACTGCGTCGCAACTAACAATGAAAAAAATAAAAGCGTCAACCGCGCTTGCTAAATGAAACTGAATTTCATTTTCATAATACTCGGCGCCGGGATCGGCGCGCTGTGATCCTGGTCACATTCGGATGTGCGCCGGGTTACGCCGCAATTTGCCCTGGGGATTCTCTAGGACGCCATTCGCAGGCGGACACTCAGCATTCTGGCTTTCGTTCCCGCCGCTCTTACTTGCCGGCGCTCACAAAAGCTCCGGTGGTCGCGTTAATCACGCCGATGCCCTTCCTGTCCGTCTCGCTCGTGCCGTAAATGACATACCAGACGGGCACGTTCTGCTTCCGGTCTTTGAGCAACACGTACATGACTGGCTGCTTCGCATCCTTCTTCAGGATACCTTCGCCCCCGTGTTGCTGAGCCATTGCGAATGCCTTATCCGTATCGGTTTTCAGCAACAACGGCAAAAAGGCAAGACCGGCGGTTTCGGCGTTGTAGACGCCTTCGGTCCCCTCGGCTGAAACTCCGAACGGGGGCGCATCCGGCCGGCGGCTTCCCGAGCAAACGATGGTCTTGGTGGACCGGCGGCTGGGCGAGGCAAAGTATCCTCGCCAAACGGTTGATTTTCCGTCTTGGCCCGTGGTGTCCGTGGTGAGAACGGATTCCAACCGAGCCGGCTGCGCATCCGGCGACCACTTCAAGGCGAGACCCAGCATTCGATTGAATGCCTCTTGACCGGTGTAAAGCACGGGTTCGTTACTCTGCGGCTGTGCGGCCGTGGCCGGCTTTTCGGACGCGCTCTTATTCTCGGTTGAGCTGCACCCTGCGGTCAGCATGGCAACGCCGATTACACTGAGGGCAAATGCGAGACGATATGATTTCATACTCCGTTCCTCCAGGAGCGTATTTTGAACCCATATCCTCCATTTATCCAGACGGAACCACCCCGTCGCCCCTCACACTGATGCCGATCAGCTCCAGGCAAACCGGCGCCGTCAAGCTGAAACCGAACAGAACTTTCGCATACGTCTCGGAGGCGGTCTTCGATTTTCGGATGACGAGCACCAGAAACAGAGTGGGGACCATGAGGGGGAAACAGATGGACGGCCGAGGGCGGCCGTCCCCACGTGAGCGATGGATCGGCGCTAGGGGTTCACGACCTGACTGACCGCGCTTTTGCTTCCCTCGAAGAAGGGACAGCCGGGGAAGGTGGCTTTGATCGTGTGCTTGCCGGCCTTCAGGGTGGAAGTGCTAAAGGTGGCTGCGCCTTTGAGGGTGGTGCCGGTTCCCAGTTTGGTGGCGCCGTCGAAGAAAGTGATGATGATGCCGTCCGGCGGGGTGCCGCGTTCGGAACTGATGGCTGCCGTGAAGGTAACGGCGTGGCCGGACGGTGACGGGTTCAATGAACTGGTAACGGTGGTTTTCGAGGGGTAGGCTTTGCTGAGGAGGACCGCCGCGCCTCCGGTGGAGCAAGCGGGGTAGTCGATACACGGAGAGACGCTGACGAGATCGGGCTGAAGGTCGCCGTTCAGATCGGCAATCACGATCGCCGAGTCCCCGGCGACTTTGTGCTGCCGCACCTGGCCACCAGTGAGTTCGACCACGATGGCGCCGCCGATGCCGATGGCCAGATCCGGGACTCCGTCGCCGTTCAAGTCTCCGGCCGCGGCCGAGTACGCGTAATATCCGCCAGGGCTGACCGGTTGCAGGAAAAAAACATCCTCACCGTTATTGAGCAACACCCCGACCGATCCGGTGATCTGGTTCATGGTGCCGAGATAATTTACGACGAGGATATCGAGCCAGGGATCCAGATTCATGTCCGCGATCGTAATCTGGCGGGGGTAGAAGCCACCCGTGTCGTAATTGATTGGTGGCTGAAAAGTGCCATCGCCGTTGCCGCGCAACAGGCCGACGGTGGCGTGGACCCGCTCCTTGCTCGTAATCTCCCCGAAGAAGGTGACGATCACGGCATCGGGATTCCCGTCATTGTCGAGGTCGGCAACGGCCACAGCGTACGAGGCAACCGTCGCGGTCATCACAGGGGCTTTGAAACTGCCATCGCCATTGCCCAACAGCACCGCGATTCCGGTGCTTACGGTCGCCACGATGTCGGGAATGCCGTCGCGGTTGACATCGGCGACGGCGAGCGCGAGAGGGACGATGTCAATGGTCAAGGCGGGCTGGAGAGTTCCGTCGCCGTTGCCCAGGAACACGCTCACGTTGCTGGCGTTTCCTGCGACTACATCAAGAAAGCCGTCGCCATTCACGTCCACAACGGCTAAGGAGTTGGCTTGCGCCCCGCCGGCGTAGGTAACAGCCGGCTGGAAGGTTCCGTCGCCATTCCCCAGGAGCAAGCTGACGCTGTCCGAATTTCCGATGACCAGGTCGAGCTTGCCATCGCGATTAAAATCAGCGACGGCAATCGCATCCGAAGCCAGCCCGGAGCTGGCGTAATACACGGGTGGCGCGAAGTTAGCGGGTGGCGCTTGCGCGAGCGTGAACGTAGCAAGAAGAAGAGTGAGAACCGTGGCGACGAAGCGAAGCGGTGGCATGAGGTCTCCAATGGCGAGGGCTTCTTGTGGGGGCAGGAAGCGATCGAATTACCGGGATGCCTGCGGGCAATCACCCGGACTCACGACGCGGCCCATGCTACTCCCACGTTCATGAGTGGTCAAGCGAGCGGCGGCGCTGGTGATGTCAAGCTGCCTGTGTAAATACGGAGAGGGTGCGGGTTTTCCATTCCAGGTTGAATCTCTGGAAGATGGAGTACAGGATGCGGTCGACACTGGCTACATTCACAAAACAAACCATGGGCCG
>JBKQMH010000161.1:0-5701 GCA_052146795.1 Verrucomicrobiia bacterium | reverse complement strand
ATAGCCGCGCCCAACATCCACGGCGGAACCGGTGGTGTCGTGGATGCGATCCAACCGTCATGGTAAATCGCGCGGTTGCCGGCCATCTCGAAATACTGCGTATTGTGCTTTGACGGCGCGTTGGCGTTTGCCTTGTCGAACGTGTACGCCATGCTCACACCTTCAATTGGCTTCTGCTTGATCCCGTTGACCTCTTCGGGAGCCTTGATGCGGGTGGCTTCGAGAATAGTCGGCACAATGTCAATGACATGGTGGAACTCCGTGCGGATGCCCCCAACATCCGTGATATGGCCGGGCCATGAAATGGCCAGTCCCTGCCGGGTGCCGCCGAAATGCGATGCCACCTGCTTGGTCCACTTGAACGGAGTGTCGAACGCCCAAGCCCATCCCACCGACATGTGTGGGGAGGTTTTGTCCGAGCCCCAGTCGGCATAGTGCAGTAGCTGCAAAGGCATGGGAACGTCTAGTATGCCGTTGTAGGCGGTCATTGTGTTAAACGTGCCCTCCAGCGTGCCTTCGGGGCTGGTGCCGTTGTCACCGCAGATATAGATGATAAGAGTGTTATCCAGTTTGCCCTCGTCCTGGACCTCCTGGATCACGCGACCTATCTCGTTGTCGGTGTATGCGGTGTAGCCAGCGAAGACCTCGGCCTCGCGCGCGTACAGTTTCTTTTGCAAGACTGAGAGCGAGTCCCACCTCGGCAGCTTCGCGCCATTATACTCGGGCTGCCCGTCCGGCCATGGGGTAAGCTGGGTATTCGGCGGGATAACGCCTAGCCGCTTCTGGTTGGCGAAGATCTCCTCGCGCAACTTTTCGTAGCCCATGTCGAACTTGCCTTTGAACTTATCGATCCATTCCTTGGTCGGCTGGTGCGGCGAGTGGCTGCCGCCGGGTACGTAGTAAAGAAAGAACGGCTTGTCGGGCGCGGCTGCGTTCAGATCGCGCATGTACGTGATGGCGTCGTCCGCCATATCGGTGGTGAGGTTGTAGCCGGGTTTGCCGACCCACGGAAACACCGGGGTCGTATTTCGAAAGAGATAGGGCGTCCACTGGTCGGTTTCTCCGCCCATGAACCCATAGAAATACTCAAAGCCCATTCCGACCGGCCATTGGTCGAAGGGCCCTGCGACGCTGTATTGAAAACCGGGGGTGTTATGCTCCTTGCCAAACCATGACGTGGCATAACCATTCTCTTTCAGGATCTCTCCTATGGTGGCGTTATCTGGCCCTATGATGGAGTCATAACCCGGGTAGCCTGTGGACAGCTCGGTGACCACGCCGAAACCCACTGAGTGATGATTGCGGCCAGTGATCAGAGCGGCGCGCGTGGGCGAGCACAGCGCAGTGGAATGGAACTGCGTGTAGCGCAATCCGGCCTTGGCGATGCGATCCATCGCGGGCGTCGGGATGACGCCGCCGAAGGTGCTCGAAACGCCGTAGCCCTGGTCGTCGGTCATGATGAGCAGGATGTTGGGCGCGCCCTTGGGCGGCACGACGCGCGGCGGCCACCACGGCGTGGAATCCTTAGCGCTTTCCTTGATCACGCCGCCGAACGGCATCGGTGGCGGCGGGAGTTGTTTCCCGTCAAGCGTCACGGTGGCGCTTGGCGAACCCGGTACGCCCGTGATTTGCTGGGCCGAAACTGGGGTTGAACCGAAGAGACCGGCGGTAATCAGCAGAGCAAGTACCGTCAAAGTCGCAGCAGTCTTCTGGCGTCGAGCGTTCATGAGGCGATGCCCTCCCTCGTCAATCGGTTCGAAATTGGTCACTCCTGTGCGACAAATTCGTTCGAGTGCGCGGCCAAAGCCACTCTGCACTTTCCATCAAGTCTTTAGCGACCCGAGACCGTCCGCGGCCCGCATAGTCGGCCGCGCTCCCTAAGCACCCCATCCTTGCGCCGCGTAATACCCGCTCACCTGGTCGACAATCTGCTTGGCCGTCTGATCGGCCAAAAACCCCGTAGATGATGTCACATTCTTCACGCCGCCGGCCGCCACGTTCACGGCCAAGGTTGTTGCTGCTGCAGCTCCCCCTGCCGCTGCACCTGCAGGCCCGGTGATTCCCGCTCCTGGCATGTAGCCGCTGTCCGCATGAGTGCTAAAATCCATCACTTGCTGGGAACCTTGGTCTGTCTTCTGGTAGCCTTGAACTACGGTATCGAGCGTAGATTGACCAGCGCCCAGCCCGATAACCATCCGGCGAAGTCGATTGCCCTCATTGATCTCAGTGAAATTGCCATCGATGATTAATACGTTACTTCCGGTGGGTGGCGTACCGCGGCTCAGACATGTTGTGGTGATGCCCTTGTTTGTGAGGTTTGCCGCAACCTGCACACATACATTCTGCGCTGTCTGGTCAGCGAGCTGAATTTGTTGGTCGGTCTGATTAGCACCCGACATTGCTACGTATGCCCTTCGGAAAATGCCCTGGTTCATAGTGACTTCAGAAGGATCGACAGCAAACGGGTAGATGACGATCGCTGAGGGCCGCGCGGTGCTGATTGGCGCCTGATAGGATTGTTGGGTCGTTTTGGCGCCGGCACAACCCGCCACGATGATCGCGAATAAAAAGAGCATTGTCCTCAAGCCCGTTGAATTCATCGATTTTCTCCTCACTGGAAAGTGTTCACTCCGCTTAGACCAATTCTGAACAATCGCCCCAGACATTTCCCTTGACACCACAT
This sequence comes from Verrucomicrobiia bacterium, assembly GCA_052146795.1. Taxonomy (GTDB): domain Bacteria; phylum Verrucomicrobiota; class Verrucomicrobiia; order Palsa-1439; family Palsa-1439; genus Palsa-1439. The sequence goes on along the minus strand of JBKQMH010000161.1, from coordinate 3,018 downwards.
TCTGCATCGCGTGGACGGTTGCGACTATTGTACCAAAGTACAATATCTCTCCCCGGGAAAATGCGCGAATCTACGTGCGCTTTTGGATGAAACGCGCGAAGACGGACTTCAAGCTTCAGCTCACGTCTGGACGAGCCGACGCCGTCGCCTTGATCAGACTCGATGCGAAAACCCTGTGAATGGGCACTTATTCGAATGAAAAAATCAATTGTAGGTGCCTCTCGGGCCGTCGTCGCGGCGCTAGCGCTGCTTTGCCTGCTCGTTTCGACCGCTCAGGCCCAGGCCGCAGCCGACCCGCTTCCGTCGTGGAATGAAGGACCCGCGAAACAGGCAATCATCAAGTTTGTCGCGGCGACCACGACCGAAGGCAGCCCGCAATTCGTCTCTCCGGGCGCTCGATTTGCCACCTTCGATCAGGATGGTACGACCTGGGTTGAGCATCCAATTTACACGCAAGTAGTGTTTGCGCTTGACCGGGTCGTAGCGCTCGCGCCAAAGCATCCGGAATGGAAAACGACCGAGCCGTTCAAGTCGGTGATCGCCGACGATCGCGAGGCGATGGCGAAGTTCACGACCAAGGATCTGGAGAAGATTGTTTTCGCGACCCATACCGGGATGACCACCAGCGAGTTCTCAGCGATCGTGAAGGACTGGATCGCGAAAGCGCGGGATCCGCGCTGGCATCGGCTCTTCACCGACCTGGTGTACCAACCGATGCTGGAGGTCATGCAATATCTGCGTGCCAACGGCTACAAGACATACATCGTCACCGGCGGCGGTCAGGACTTCGTTCGCACGTACGCGGAGCAGACCTACGGCATCCCGCCCGAACAAATCATCGGCTCGGCGCTCGAAGCCGAGTTCAGCTACAACGATGCCGGCAAGGCGATTCTGATGCGACCGCCCAAACTGCTGGTCAACAACAACTTTTCCGGCAAGCCCGAAGACATCTACCTGTTCATCGGCCGTCATCCGCAAGCCGCGTTTGGCAACTCGACTGGAGACCGCGAAATGCTGGAATACACGCAGGCAGGTGGCAAGGGCGCCTTGATGATGCTGGTCCTACATGACGATCCAACCCGCGAGTACGCCTATGGCCCAGCCGAAGGCCTGCCTGCGAGCAACGTGGGCACCTTTACCCAAGCGCTCTACGACGAAGCCAAAGCCAGGGGCTGGAACGTAATCAGCATGAAGAAGGACTGGAACCGGATTTTTTCCTTCGACAAGTGAGCCGCAATTTTCGGCGGCGAAACCTTGGTTGTCGGTTGTCGCGCCGTCAGATCGCCGTTCCGTTCTCCTGCTTCCCGACCTCAGACACCGTCCATTGCTCGAAAAGGCTGTAGCCCAATGCCACCAGCGTCGGTCCAAGGAACATGCCGATAACGCCGAAGGCCAGCGCTCCACCTAACACTCCAAGCATCACGAGAATCATCGGCGTCGAGCCACCACGGCTGATGAGAAGCGGCTTCACGACATTATCAAGAGTCCCGACCATCACTCCCCACGCCATGATGAAGACCGCCCACGCGGTCGAGCCTTGTCGATACAGCCAGAACGCAGCTGGCGCCGCGACGATAGGTGGTCCTCCAGGTACCAGGGAGAGCAGAAATGTGACGAATCCCAGCGACACAGCGCCCGGCACCCCGGCGATAGCGAAGCCAATCGATGCGACCACGCCCTGAAGGAGCGAGGTTCCGAGAATGCCGTAAACGACCGCGCGAATCGTCGCTCCGGCGAGATCGAGAAGACGATCGCCTTTCTCCCCGGCGATCCGATGAAGCGCGGCATGGAGTTGGTTAGCAGCGGCATTTCCGTCGCGATAGAAAAAGAACGCGATAATCAGACTTAGAATGATCTGAAAGATTCCCTTCGCAAGCGCACGCCCGCCCCACAGGACGATTGTCTTCGCAGCGGGTAACAGCCTGGCCAATTCCTGGAGCCTCACAGAACTGCTCTTGTTCAGGTAGTTCCAGTAGCTGGCGGCACGGCTGCCAATCAGCGGAACACTTGCGACCCAGTCGGGCGGACTGGGCGGACCCTCCTGGATGAGTTTCTGGCTTGCCGAGATCAGATCTGACACATTATCGGCCAGCGTAGCTCCCAGGATTGCAACCGGCACAACTATGACCGCAGCCAGCAACGACGTGGCGATCAACGCCGACAGCGTCCGTCGTCCGCCGAGCAGGTCTTCAAGCCTCAGAAACAGGGGCCAGGTTGTGAAACAGAGAATCACGGCCCATAGCGCCGCAGATATAAATGGACGCAGGACGAGGAGGCACAAAAGTCCCAGTACAACAACGGCCGTGCCGCCAATCCACAGTTCGACTTGGGTTCGCTGCGCGCGATCAACCGATGTATCAGCCATGTAAATGCTCGTTTAGCTCTTTCAGCAAACGGCGAACTTCTGGATCTCCTGGCTCGAGCTCATCGAGGCGCTGCGCATAGGTCAGCGCTTTGGCGGGATCGCCAGACTGTTCCAGGAAGTTTGCCAGCGCGGCGAGTGAATCGCGGTCGTAAGGATGCGCTTTGATCGAGCGCTCCAGCGTCTCGATTGCGGCGTGAGTCTGGCCAGCCCCGTTTAACGCGACCGCATACACGTAAACATACCGCGCGTTGCCCGGATCGCTGCGCGCGGCTGCCCCCAGCAGGTCGAGCCCTTGCGCACCGCGCTTCTGACGCACCATCAGCAGACCGAGTGCGTGTTCAAGCGACGCGTCGTTTGGCGAACGACTGATGGCCTCCTTGAGGACGCGTTCACCCTCTTGATCCCGGTTCTGCGCGCGATAAAGGTCGGCGAGATTGACCGCTGCAGGCGTGAAACCCGGGTCGAGTGATAATGCGGTTTTGAGTTCCGCCTCCGCCTTGTCGAAGTGATTCTCCCTAGCATACAGCAATCCCAGATTCAGGTGCGCCTCGGGACGATCCGCGTTCAATTGCAGTGCGCTGATGTACTCATCGGTGGCTCGACTGAACGCCGCGGCAACATCCGCGGGTAAGTTGCCCGCGGGCAATCCAGCA
>JBKQMH010000160.1:0-3563 GCA_052146795.1 Verrucomicrobiia bacterium | reverse complement strand
TGCGACGCCGGAGTCCCAGTGGTCGAGATCATATCCGTCGATGCGACCCCGCGGAAACAATTCCGAAAAACCTTCGAATTTCGCAGTCGATCAGCGGTCATTTCGCCCGGTCTCGCCGCCCGAGGCCCGATTCCGCCAAAACGCAGGGCAATCCGGAGCGCGGAATCGTATGCCGAAATACGGATGACTTTCCGGTACGCACCGGGACGTCACTTATCGGGTAAGCGTTCGCCGAATCCATACTTGCCGGGTCGCTTAGCCTGAGGATTTGCAATGCAAATTTCTTTGGAGGCGAGCGATGGGACGGCCACCTGCAGGGTTAGATGAGTATCTGGATTGGCAGCAGCGGCTGGAGAGTCAGAAGGCCAGCGGTTTGAGCATTGACCTGTATTGCCTTCGGGAAGGTGTGTCGAAGACGACCTTCTATCGTTGGACCAATCAGCTGCGGGATGGTATTCCGGAACCATTGGTTGCGGAAGAAGCGGCCCGGAAGCAAGCGGAGTCGGGTGAGGCCCTGTTCCTGCCCGTCTCGCTCAAGGCGTCTCCGGTAGAGATCGCATTGCCGAACGGAGGCGTGGTGCGACTGCCCCTCGGCGTTGGCCAGGCTGTGCTCGTGGAAGTCATCCGGGTTGTGGGTGCCTTACGCCCCTGGACGGCGCCGCAATCATGAACTTCTCAGACCTCCGGATCTTTCTGTGCACGACGCCCACGAGTCTGACTTACAGCTTCGATCGCTTGATGGGCTTGGCTCAGCAAACGTTCGAGCAGGACCCGCTGTCCGGCCAGTTGTTCTTGTTTTTGAACCGTGAGCGGGATCGGATCAAGATCCTGTTCTGGGATCGCGACGGTTTTTGCATCTGGTACAAGCGACTGGAAGCCGGCACGTTTCAGCTGCCAACCGTTGCCAGCCACGAGCAAGGCATCGAACTGGACTCGTCCCAACTATCTCATTTGCTAGGCGGCCTTGATCTGAGGACGGGGCGCCGACGGAAGCGGTATCGGCGCGCGGATAAATTCGTTCGAGAGGCGGATTCTGTCGAGAATCGTCTTCCATGATGCGCGAGAGTCGGTAAAACAGTGGACGTGATGGATCACGCCGACCCACTCCCCACCGACTTGGCAGAATGTCATCGCCTGTTGCTCGCCGCCTTCAAACAGGCCATGCGGCTCGAGCGTCTCGCAACGGAATCCGAGCGACGTGCAACCGAATCGGAACAGCGGATCGCCGAACTCGACCGGGTTTTGGATGCGACGTCAGCTTCGTACGAGGAGCTTCAACACGAGCATGCCTCGACGCTGGAGGAGCTCGGGTGGTACAAGCGCTGGGTTCACGGCCGTCGCCGCGAGCGGGTGATCGAGGGGAAAGGCCAGCAGCATCTGTTTGATCTGACTCCGCCCGGCGCGGCTGAAGCTCCGGCTCCTCTCGATTCCCGGGAAGCACTCCCTGAGATTGCGGGCCATTCTCGCCGTCGTCCCTGTCAACGTGAGCTGGATCTGTCGTGCCTACCGCACCATCGGCACGAGCAAGATTTGCCGGACGCGGAGAAGATCTGCTGTTGCTGCCGCCGCGCGAAGGAGCGGATCGGCGAGGAGGTCACCAGGATTCTCGAATACGTCCCGTCGAAGCTGGAAGTGCACGAGCACGTGCGGCCGAAATATGCTTGCCGCTACTGCAAGGACGGGGTGTCGAGTCCTCCGCCTCCGGAACGGCCGATTGCACGAGGCATCGCCGGTCCTGGACTGATTGCGCAAATCGTCGTCAGTAAGTTTGGCGACCATCTGCCGCTGTATCGTCAGGAAGACATGTTCGTACGTCACGGGCTGCATCTGTCGCGGAGCACCTTGTGTGATTGGGTGTCGGCGGCGGCGCAGTTGTTGATGCCGCTGTACGAACTGCAACGGCAGTTGGTGCTGCAGTCGGCCGTGCTGTGGACCGACGACACGCCGGTCACCGTGTTGGTGGGGGGCGAAGAAGGAAGCCGCCAAGGTCGCTTCTGGACCTATGTGGGAGACGACGAGCATCCCTATTCGGTCTACGACTTCACGATGAGTCGCGGCCGGGACTGTCCGCACAGCTTCTTGCAGAAGTTTCGGGGTTACCTCCAGGCGGACGCGTATGCCGGCTACGACGGGATCTTCCTGGGACCAGGAAGCGAGATCGTCGAAGTCGCCTGTTGGGCCCATGCGCGCAGAAAGTTCTTTGATGCGCAGAAGAGCTCTCCGCGCGAAGCGCATCAGGTGCTCGATTGGATCGGGCAGCTGTACGACATCGAAGATCGAGCGCGACCGCTGACGATCGCAGAGCGCCGTGAACTGCGGAACGTGGAGGCCGTTCCCGTACTGGACCGGCTCGACGCCTATCTCACTTGGCTCGCGTCGTGCGTGCTTCCCCAAAGTGCTCTGGCCAAGGCCGTCACCTATGCCCGCAATCAATGGGACGCGTTACGGTGCTACACGCAGGACGGCCGTTTGACGATCGATAACAACGTGTCGGAACGCACGCTGCGTCATCAAGCGATCGGGCGCAAGAATTGGTTATTTCTCGGCAGCCAAGACGCGGGCCCGCGGGCGGCCGTGCTGTACACGATCCTGGCCGGTGCAAAACGTCATCGCCTCGAACCGTGGGCGTACGTTCGAGAACTTCTGATGCGACGGCACGCTGACGACGCTCGACTGGAAGACATGCTCCCCGATCATTGGGCGGCCCAGCATCCCGAGTGCGTGCTGAACTACCGACTGGAAGAGTCGCGCAACAAGGCGGCCATTAAGCGTGACCGCCGAAATCGCCGCCGACTCCAAACCAAATCCCGTTAACCCAAGTCCCGCCGCTGTCCCCGCCAAACCATGGGTCCGCCGAGCGCTTACGCGAGTTCCGCCAGCTTTCTCTGCCCGAGGACCGATTCCGCCAAAACGTATGGCAATCTGGGGCACAGAACAGCGTGCCGAAATACGGATGAGTTTCCGGGGTTCGCTGAAGCGTCACTTATCGGTCCTTTGATGGCGTGTCCGGGAAAAGGTACGAGATTACGGGAAAGGGGCAGGCGTGACGACCAAATTCGCCTGCCATGTGGAGAGTGAGCGGGTCGTACCTCGGCGTCGCGCTGACACCATCAGCCTGCACGTGGCATTGATTTCGTCCGTCCGCGTGAGCCCGAAGAACCCAAGCCAGCCGACACCGCGTCGTCGGTGTGGGTCAAATCAGAGTTGATGGCTAGGGCCGCGAACAGGGAGCCGAAATCGCCGTTCGAAGAGTGATGACCTGCGAAGGGAAGGATCGGGTCGCACAGCCCATCGAACGCCGCGAGCGTCGGGTGGAGATGCGTTGCTTCGAATCGGGCCGGATCCAGCGGCACCCCGAGTCCTACCGGCGGGTCAGCGATGTCTTTCAGGTGGGTATCATTTGAGGTCTAATCAGGAAGGATTTCGGGAACGCAGATGCGAGCGGCGCCGCTCGCTCCTCACCAGTTCGGCAGCCGAGAGGTAGTGATATATGAAATCGGATTTTGGCCGTTGGATCACAATTCTTGGTTTCGCCGCTGCCGGTTTCGGCACAACGTCGCCTC
>JBKQMH010000159.1:0-9167 GCA_052146795.1 Verrucomicrobiia bacterium | reverse complement strand
CCGCGGAGGCCGCGCCGGTCGAGCCGTCCTGGGACGCTTTGGTCGCCGTCAATGTCCTCGAACATATCGAGGATGACGCCGGCGAGCTGGCCCGATGGCACCAGCTCCTGGTCGGTCGCTCCGGGCATCTGTGCCTGTTTGTGCCCGCACGCCAGGAAATCTACGCCCCGCTGGACCGCGACTTTGGCCACTTTCGCCGCTACCGGCGGGCAGAGCTGCGGCGGAAACTGGAGACCGCCGGGTTTGTGATCGTGCGCCTCCACTACTTCAACCTGGTCGGCTACTTCGCCTGGTGGTTGAGTTTTTGCGTGCTGAAGAAGCGCCAGTTTGACGTTGCACGCCGGGGAAACGCTTGCTGATACCCTTGAATTGGATGAGGGGTCCGTCAGGCATCCGACCTCACGGCAACTTCAAATATTCTTCGGGCACGTCGGTGAATCCCCAGTCTTTGAGTTGACGCGCCCACGTGCCGAGATTTTCTTTCGAGACGCGGAGCAATTCCATCCGCGTAATGACCGGGACATCTTTCTTGAGATAAATCTTATCGATGACCTTCTCGACTGAGACGTAGCCCCACTTGTAGGTGGGTTGCGCCAGCAACACCGGCGCGATACCCTTCGCGATGTAGGGCAGTTCCGCGGGAAGCGCGTCGATGGCGACGACCTTCACCTTGTTGGGATCGAGATCGTTCAACAGCGATTTGGTGAACAACGGCCACGCGCCAATCATTGCCCAACCATCAATGTCCGGGTACGCGTTCATGACCCGCATGACTTCCGCAGCGCCGTCCTGTGGTGTTTCGATGTGGTAGAACGTGCCGACAATCTTGATGTCGGGATGGTTCGCGGCCTCCTTGACCACGCCCTCGGCGCGTTTGCGCAGGTTCGGTGCGTTCTGGTTGCCCGCGAGGATGGCGACCTTGCCTTTGCTGCCGAGTTGCTTCGCCAGTTCCGACATCACCTGTTCGCCGCTGGACACGTCGTCCACGCCGTAAAACGCGAATCGCTTCGATTGCGGCGCGTCGCTGTCGAACGTCATCACCGGCACACCGCGCGCCGCGGCGTCGTTGATGGCGCCCGTGACCTTTCCGGCGTCGGAACAGGAAATGATGATCGCGTCGTCGCCCTCGTTGACGGCCTGCGCGATGCGCTGGGCCTGCATCTGGCCGTCCTCTGTCGGCGGCGTGCGCCAGTCGATCGCGATGTCGATGCCGTACCTGGCCGACAATTCTTTCGCCGCCGCTTCCGCACCCGTTCGGGCGGAGAGAAACACGGGATTCGTCGAACTTTTCGCGATCAGGGCGATCTTGACGGTCTTTTTCGCCTGCGCGAAGCTGGTGGCCATCGCCACCAATGTTGCGCAACCGAGGATGCCAAGTATTCTACCGGGTTTGTTCATGATTTTCTCCGCAGGTCTAGCCGCCGGGGCGAATTATATTACGAGGTTCCTTTCACGAGCCGTTTCGCCGTGAGCCGCGCGTTGAGCTGGTCGAGCACGACCGCGATCACGATCGCGCAGCCGATGATGATCCATTCGTAATTCTGGTCGAAATGCAACTGGCGGATCGCCTGGCGTATCAGCACGATGAGAATCGCGCCGAGCATCGCGTTGATCGCGCTACCCTTGCCGCCGCTCAAGCTCGCGCCGCCGACCACCGCCGACGCAATGACGTACAATTCATAGCCCGTCGCATCACCGCATGTCGCCGAGCCGTAATAGCTGATGCCCACGAACGCCGCGATGCCCGCGGTCAATCCCGACAACGCGTACACGCCGATCAGGATTCGCCCGAGGCGCAGGCCCGAGTAACGGCTGGCCTCGACGTTCCCGCCAATGGCGTAAATGTGCCGGCCCATCACTGTCCGCGACAGGTAGACCGCACCGACGGCGGTGACGGCGATCATTACGAGCATCGGCACGGGGTACAGCGCCGCGTTTGAGCCGAATGACGCTTTGGCGACGCTCGTCAACGCGTCCGGCACGAGAATGCTTTCGGCTTTGCTCGTCACGAACGCGATGCCGCGAAACACCCACATCGTGCCGAGCGTGATGATGAACGGATGCACCCGCAACCCGACCACCATCACGCCGTTGGCCAGTCCGCACAGCAATCCGATGCCGAGACACAGCGTCATGCCCACCAGCACCGTTTCCAGCGGGCTGGAGAACTGCCACGCCCGCAGCGCCAGAGCCATGGTTGTTCCCGCGAGCGCGTACACCGATCCGACGGACAGATCGATGCCGCCGGAGATGATGACCATCGTTGCGCCGACCGCCATGATCGCGAAGAAACTCGCGTCCGTGGCTGTCTGCGTGAGGGTGTAGAAATTGAGGAAATTGTTGACCGAGTGACCCGTCATGCGGTCCACATGCGAGCCTGCGAAGACCGTCAGGATCGCCCCCAACAACAGGATGACCAAAATCAAACCGGACTGCTGGGTGTTGAAGAGTCGGCGGATTGTCGGCTGCATGGCGAACCCGCCGCCAGAGTACCCGCCACGCCGCAAATTGCAAGCATTGTGGCTGCGAAGACCGACTTATCGTTCGACGGTGAAGGTGATGTCTGTGCCGGGGCAGAAGCCTTCTGTGCCGCCGTTGTCAACCCCGTCTTCACCGACACTGTACACAACGTAGCCCTTCGCCAGCTTTTTGTAGCGGAGCGGCTGGCCATCAAAGGGGTCGACCGGAACTTCCGCGGGGGCAAGGTCGGAGATTTTCTCCGGGAGTAGACCGTTGACGAGTCGGTACTTCTCCACCCCAAGTGCCGCCAGCAGCAGGCGGATATACGCAATCCTCTCCGCATCACGGGCTATCACATCTGAGAGAAATGACAGATGGTTGCGCGAGTTTACCAACACATCAGCAGACTGTTCGGCCTGCTGCTTTATCGTTTGGGCAGTTTTTAGGCGTTCGGGCAAAGGCTGTTTTGCTGCTGTGACATACTTGCCGATCAACTCGATGGAGCGAAGATGGTCGAATTCTTTTACTCCGCCATACTCGTATAAAAACAGGCTATCGAGCCTCACCCGGTCTGCACTTGGCGGGAACGAGGTGAGCGCGGTGAGCCGTTCGCTGACCGATGTTGCGAACAGCTGTTCTGTGCTTGCCCATTCGCTCGCAAGTGCCCTTGCGGTTGATTCCGGATCATCCGCTTTGGCGAACCTAGCCGTAAGGAGTGCAAGTTGCTGCGAGGTGAAGGCGACGCGGTTCAAACTCTGCTCGAAAGCCCCAAGCACAAGTCCGTCACATCCGCCTCGAAGTAGAAGCGGGATTATCCGCGGCTCATCAGCGAAGGACTCTGCGACTCCCATGACGGAAGCGATGGAATCAGCGGACTTGGCAGACTCTTGATTTTCGGCGTGCAGGATCGCTTCCAAATACAATAAGCGAACCGCATGCCGTATTTCGGAACTATGTGCCATGCTGCCAACTTGAGAGCCAGACTCGTATCGGCAGTAGCTCATTGCTGCAGCTTGATGAAGGAGCCTCAGGGCGTCAGCGTTCTTGGCGAGATAATCGGCTATGGCGCGCTTCATCTCATTCGTCATCGGCTCCACCCTGGGAGGCAGCTTGGCAACGCCGACGATGGGCAGATTTGTATCGGAAGCCTGCTCTGGTGAGAAAAGCTTGAATGCTTGCAGATATATCTCCGCCGCATTCTCACCGGGCAGGGGTTGCGGATACCATTTGTCCAGTTCGGCGAGGGTGACCGGGTAGCCTTGGTGGCGCATTTCGTCGAGCTTGGCTTCGACCATGCGATGGAGCGTGTAGCGGTAGGCGATGTAGAGCGCGGCGAGGATGAGCACGACGACCAGCGCGGTTCGCAGACTGCGGGATGCCTTCGCGCTCATGCAGCCATGATAACACTTGGCGGCGCGTTGACAACACCGGGGTCGTCCGCTAGCTTCGCGGGGTTATGATTCGCCGGTACAGCCGCGAGGCGATGCGCCAAATCTGGACGGAGGAGAACAAGTTCTCCATCTGGCTGCAGATCGAAATTTTGGCGTGCGAGGCGCGCAAGATTCCCGCGAAAGACCTCGCGACGATCAAGCGGCGCGCGAAATTCGACGTCAAACGGATTGGCGAGATCGAGCGCACGACAAATCACGACGTGATCGCGTTCCTCACCAACGTCGCCGAGAACGTCGGCCCGGTTTCTCGGCACATCCACGAAGGGCTCACGTCGTCCGATGTGGTCGATACGGCGCTGGCGGTGCAGATGGTGCAATCGGCGGACATTCTCATCGATGATGTGAAGAGGTTGCGCGACGTCATCGCGAAGAAGGCGAAGAAATACAAGCGCGTGCCGATGATTGGACGGACCCATGGCGTCCACGCCGAACCGATCACGTTCGGGTTGAAAATGGCGCTGATGTACGACGAGTTTGGCCGGGCGCTCGAACGGCTCGTGTTGGCCCGCGACATCATCGCCGTTGGCAAGATTTCCGGGGCGGTCGGCACATACGCGCACATGAACCCGCGCGTCGAGGCCTACGTCTGCAAGAAGCTCGGACTGCAAGCGGACCGGATTTCCACGCAGATCGTCCAGCGCGACCGTCACGCCGAATTCATAAGCGCCCTCGCGCTCGTGGGTTGCTCGATCGACCGCTGGGCGCTGGAGTTTCGGCACCTGCAACGCACCGAAGTGCTCGAAGCGGAGGAATTTTTCGCGGCGGGTCAAAAGGGCAGCAGCGCGATGCCGCACAAGCGCAACCCGATCACGTGCGAGCGGCTGTGCGGACTGGCGCGGGTGTTACGGGGCAATGCGCTGGCGGCGATGGAAAACGTCGCGTTGTGGCACGAACGCGACATCTCCCACAGCAGCGTCGAACGCATCATTTTGCCGGATTCGACGACGCTGCTCGATTACATGCTCGTCACGTTGACGGATGTCGTGGACAAGCTGTTGGTTTATCCGCAGCGGATGAAGGCCAACCTCGAATCGAGCAAGGGGCTGATTTATTCGCAGGCGGTGTTGCTGGCACTCACGAAGAAGGGTCTCACACGCGAGAAGGCGTATGCACTTGTCCGGCGCAACGCCATGAAGACTTGGGCCGGCGCCAAACCATTTCGGGAATTCCTATTGCTGGATGCCGATGTCATGCGTCATCTCACACGACGGGAAGTGGAGGCGCTCTTCGACCTCGGTGTTCACCTGCGCGAGGTGGACAACACGTTCAAGAAAGTTGGAATCCGGTGATGAAGGCCAGAATCATCGTCATGCCGAAGAAGACCGTGCTCGATCCGCAGGGGAAGACCGTCAAACACGCGCTGGAGTCGATGGATTTCAAAGGGATCAAGGACGTGCGGGTCGGAAAATTCATGGAGATCGAGTTGGAAGGTGGCACCAAGGCCGAGTTGGAGAAGAAGATCGATGAAGCCTGCCACAAGTTGCTGAGCAATCCGGTGATCGAGGAGTACACGTTCGAGATACACGAATAGGTTCGTGTTATGAAGTTTGGAATCATCCAATTTCCCGGCAGCAATTGCGACCAGGACGCGTATCACGCGCTGGCGGACGTGCTCGGCCAGCCGACGCGCTACATCTGGCACAAGGACGTTTCACTGGGCGACGTGGATTGCGTCGTCGTGCCCGGCGGGTTCAGCTACGGCGATTATTTGCGGACGGGCGCGATTGCGCGGTTCGCGCCGGCGATGAAGGCGGTTATCGAACATGCCAAGACGGGCGGACTCGTGCTCGGCATTTGCAACGGATTTCAGATTCTGTGTGAAGCGCATCTGTTGCCCGGCGCGCTCATTCGGAACCGGGGGCTGAAATTTATTTGCGATCAGGTCCAGGTGCGCGTCGAGACGACGGATTCTCCGTTCACCAACGCTGGCAAGAAAGGGCAGGTGTTGCGCATGCCGATTGCGCATGGCGAAGGCAGTTATTTTGCCGAGCCGAAGGTTATTGAGCAGCTCAAGCGCGAGGATCGTGTGCTCGTTCGTTACTGTGACAGAGATGGGAAGGTTACGGATGCCGCCAACCCGAACGGTTCGCTCGACAACATCGCCGGCATCTGCAACGAGAAGAGAAATGTCTTCGGGCTCATGCCGCATCCCGAACGCGCCAGTGAAAAGCTGCTCGGAAGCGACGACGGGCGGGTGATTTTTGAGAGTATGCTGGCGTCGGCGGCGATTCGGTAAGCCGCAGATGTACACGAGCTTTTCGTCTGTGATAATCTGTGTGATGGCGAGGCCGAATGAAACACCGAACTTCCACGAAAGACTGGCTGCCGCTGGCGAAGCGGGGCGAGGGTGGCGCGGAATTGCCGACGGGCGAGGCGTTCCGGAGCGAGTGGATTGATTTCGAGCGCGGGATTCGCGTCGGGAACATCGAACCGCACGAGCGGATCACGCAAATCCTGAAGTTTTACCTTGAACAACGGTATCGCACGGCATTCGTGACCGACCGTTGGGGACGCGGCGTGTACTGGCAATGGATTTGTTGGATCCCGCGCGCGAACCGCGAGGCCAAGCCGATCTCGAACAAGGTCAATTTCGGTTGCGCCAAGTTGTTTATCTCGGCGGACACGGACACGAAGGTGTTCCAGAGCGGACTACAAATCGAGCGCGGGTACGAGCAGGGGCCCGAACCGTATCCGGGCTGTTTGCTGAAGGACGATTGGGACTGGCATCGGCTGATTGGGCAATGCGCGGCGGGGACCGAACTTGATGGGGAACTGCAACGGTTGGTGGGGCGGGAAGGGTTCGTGGTAGAGGTCGGCGATTGGGAAGCGAACACCGTTTTAACGAAGAAGAATTTCACATCCGCCCGAGAGATTCGCGAGGCCGTCAGGAAATATCCGAAGCGTGACGCGTGGGCCGGGTTCCAACTGTACTATCCGATGCCCGAGCGCGAGGTGCGCGCGTGCTCCGGCTACGAATTGGTGAAGGCAATGTGCGGTGTGTTCGATGAAGTTGTTCCCGCCATGAATTGCTGCATGCAGATAAAGTTGGCCACGACTCCGCGCGAATAAGACACGAATTCAAACAGTGACGCCGAACTGTTGCAGGCTGTTCAGGAGTTGCGAGTTGTCGGAGTACGTGATGGTTTTCATGCCGAGTTCTGTAGCGCCGACGATGTACTCGGTCTTGTTGTCGACGAGAATGGCTTCGTCGGGGTTGGCGGAGGCCCTCGCCAGGGCCAGATGATAGAAGTCCGGATCGGGTTTCTTGAGGTGGTCCCGGCAGGACAGGACGGTGTAGTCGAAATTGGCGTAGAGCCCGGTTTTTTTGTCGATGATCAACCGGCCCTCGGTGAGATTGGTGACGGCCCCGACCGAGTAGCGTTTTCTCAAGTTGGCGATGATCTGCAATAATGGCTCGTTGTTGGTCCGCGCCTTCAAACCTTCCTCCAGCCAGACCTTGTTGAAAGTGGGGAGCGGCCGGCCGACGGCTTTTTCCATGTCCTTCTGGAACTGTTTCCAGGGCGTCTGGCCCAGCGTCAGGTCGGCGGCATGCTTGTCGCGAAAGTTCCGGACAAATTTTGCAGGGATTCGCATTCGGGAAGCAAACTTCGCGTAGAGCGCGTCGAAGTCCGTACGGACCACGACGTTGCCCATATCGAACATGATGGTCTTAATCATGATGGCAGTCAGATGGAGACGGCTCCGAGCTTTCGGGGTGGAGCGGCTTGCGGAGGATTAGTGTAAACGCCAAGCGTGTTGCTATAGGCGAGCGGGCGGTTTTGGCAAGGGCGACGGAGTTGCGGCCGCGAAGCGGCCAAGCCGGTCGCCCGCACCCAGATACCGCTTCACGGATCGACCAGCTGCCTTCTCGCGCTGGCGATGAACTGTGATTTATGACTCTTGACCTTGCCTTCATTACGAACTTGGCTTTCGTGCAAATAAAATTTCCCACTGCCAATTAGCCAAAACACTTTGTCGGCACAATAAGGGGTGACATTTGCGTTTTGGGCAACTCTCTCAATTACCTTGAAAAGCCGGTAGTCGGAAAGTTTTTTGGGGCACAATCCGATTCCTTCAAAAATCTCCCGCAATTGTCTGTCTGGTTTTCCAAAGTTCGTGTAGCCCATCTCCTTGAGAAACGCACGCGAGTGCGAACCCCAACCCCTTGATCTCCTCGTGGAGTATCAAAGCTACGGCAGGTCGCATCCGCTCATCCTCGTCGAACTGTTTGACCCATTCATGGAAATCTTTTGCAGTGGGAAACTGGGATAGGAAGCGAGCACCGTCGAGAATGGTTTGGCAATACTGCCACCAAAGGTTGCGTGGCTTGCGCGAAATGCGTTTCGGCAACTTCTTGAACCCAGCCTGCTTAATCGCGTCCAAGACCTCTGCACGGGTTGTGTATTTTTCCACGACAGCCTCGGGATCAAAATCGCAAACCACGGGTTTCAGTTTCTCGATTTTCTTCCCAAGGACACCACCGATGACGCGAGCCTTCCGGTCTGCATTCTGCGCGGATTCTAAAATGCGCTGGTAAATCTCAGCCAAGGTGCTGGCAAGTTGCTCCGGTCCCTCCGGTTTTAGGTATTCCTCGACAATTTCGTCCGTCTTCTCGTTCAGCTTTCGCAAATCTTTCAGGTGTCGCAAATGCTGCCGTGCGAGTTCACACGCCATTTTATCGCGTTGAGCTTCGTCCATGATAACCCCTTTCATACTTTGGCAGTGTAGCAGATATGTGGCTGTCCCGGCAAACGGGGATGGGACGGAAACGACAGAGATCCTTCGACAAGCTCAGGATGACGAAGCGGGGAAGGAAAGCGGCAGCAGCGGGGACGGTTGGCCGACATGCAGCGCGGCGCGATACCTACACGACAGGCATCGCGCCCTACAAAATGGACCGCGCCAGCTACTTCTTATTCAGCCAGGCGATGATGTCGGGCTTTTGGTTTGGCCAGGCGAGGTCGAGGGCGGTCTCGATGTGGTGGCGTTCTTTCGGGGAACGTTGCCAGGTGAGGCGGAGTTGACGAAACCAGCGGGGGGGCCAGACGACGGTGTCGAATTCGGCGCGGGGGATGCGCAGGGCCGGGCCGGGCGCGCGGAGAAGTTCATCCAGTGTGACGCCGAACGCCTTGGCGATGCGGATGAGCACGTCGGCGGACGGCTCGTGGTTCTGGCTGAGCCAGCGGCTGATATTGGCCTGGCTGACCGAAAGGGCCTTGGCGGCTTCGGTTTGGTTCCAGCCGCGTTTGGCCATCA
>JBKQMH010000158.1:0-28333 GCA_052146795.1 Verrucomicrobiia bacterium | reverse complement strand
ATCGCGATGCTGAAAAACCAGAATAATATGTCGTGAATAATCATCAGTCAGTTACGCCACAGATTCACACGGATGTATCACGGGATACTCATCGGTGTTTATCGTCGTGCCTTTGTGGCTTCCTCACGTCCGCCCCCGGCGCATCCGGCGGCGGGGCGCCTTTGAATTTCCATTTCCAAATGGAGTCCGGTTGCACGCCTCCCAATTCCAGCAACTTCCCCTTGTGAAACTGCAATTCTTCGCGCGTGTAACCCGTGATCGCAAAATCCTGCTTCAGGAAGATCGCCTCTTCAGGACACACTTCTTCGCAGTATCCACAATAAATGCACCGCAACATGTCGATGACGAAATCCTCAGGTTCCTTTTCGACATTCGCATCAGATGCATCATCCGGTCGCGCGCGCGGCGTAATGCGGATCGCCTTGGGCGGACAGACGAACTCGCATAACTGGCACGAAACGCATTTGACCCGGCCCTCGGGGTCCTTCACCAGCGTTGGCGCGCCACGATACGCTCCGTAGAGCGGCGGTTTCTCCTCCGGATATAGACGCGTAAACTTCCGCTGCGGGATGTGCTTCAACGTCAGCCACAGCCCGTGCAGAATCTGCGGGAGATATGTCCGCTCCCAAATCGTCAGTTTTGGACGTTTGACTTGCATGGTCATTTCGTGATCACCGCCAGCACCACTCCGGAAACCAGAATGTTCAACAACGTCAGCGGGATGAAGATCTTCCAGCCCAACCCCATCAGTTGGTCGTAACGGAATCGCGGGATCGTCCACCGCACCCAAATGAAGAAGAAGAGGAAACAACACACCTTCGCCAGAAAGATGCCGATGTGCGCCAGGCCCACGCCGAGCGTTTGCGCGGGCGCGTTGAACGGCGCGAATGGCAGCGACCAACCACCGAAAAACAGCGTCGCCATCAGCGCCGACGCCACGAACATCGCGGCATATTCGCCCATAAAAAACATCGCGAACTTCATCGAACTGTACTCGGTGTGGTACCCGCCAACCAGTTCCTGTTCCGCCTCCGGCAAATCGAACGGCAGACGGTTGGTTTCAGCGAACGCGCTCACCAGAAAAATGAAAAACGACAGCGGCTGGGTGACGCAGAGCCACGCGTGCTGTGCCTGGTATTCGACCACCTTCGGGAGATTGAGCGAGCCGACCTGCATGAAGACGGGCACCACGCTCAATCCGAGGCAGACTTCGTAGGAAATCATCTGCGCACTGGACCGGATGCCGCCGAGGAATGGATATTTCGAGTTGCTCGACCACCCCGCCAACACGATGCCGTACACTCCCAGCGAGGCGATGGCGAACACGAACAGGATGCCGACGTTGAGGTTGGCAATAACGCCCGGGATCGGATCGTGCGAAATACTGGGGATTACCAACTGGCTGCCCCAGGGCACAACCGCAATTGTGATGAGCGCGGGGATCATGGCGATCATGGGCGCCAACGTGAAATAAACCTTGTTGACGTGATGCGGAAGCACGTCCTCCTTGAACACGAACTTCAAACCATCGGCCAGGGGTTGCAACAAACCGAGCGGCCCGACACGATTCGGCCCGATGCGGTCCTGCATCCACGCGCAAATCTTGCGTTCCGCCAGTACGGTGTAGGCCACGATGCCAAGCATCACGCCGATGACACAGACAATCTTGATGAGATGAATGAGGAGCAAGGGAATCATGCCTTTGCTCCTGCGGCTGCGGCGGCTACGGACTTCGCCTCACCCTTTGTTTCCGTCGCGGGCTGCAGTTCGACGCCGAGATCGCCAATCTTGGAGAGATTCAATCCCGCCAGCGGCGCGAGCGACCGCGCCATGTCGGCGAACACATCTTCAATCGTCAGATAGCCGCCATCGGCGCCCAATTCGTTCAACAGTGCCGCAAACGTCTGCCATTCTGGCCGCGCGATTCCCGGTGATGGAACCGCCGCGTTCAACCGTTGCAGTCGGTTCTTCGCATTGATGAACGTGCCGCGTTTTTCCGCGAATGTCGCACCGGGCAGGACGTAATGTGCCAGTTCCGTCACCTTGTTCGGCAGAGTGTCGATGACCACCAGCAAATCCAATTTCCCGAGCACATCCTCAGCGATCCCGCGTTTCGACACGTTCTCGCCGTGAACGATCAGCGTCTTGATCTTGCCGGACTTGATCGCCTCGGCGATGACGGGAATACGACTGCCAACCGGCTCCGCGGTGACGCCTGTGAGCTTGGCGCCGTTGCCGTTCGGGGTGCGGTCGGCGCTGAGCAGGAATTTGTCGCCTTCGCCGGTGTGCGGCACGCAATCCACCAGGTCCGCGCCCAGAACTTCACGCATGAGTTTGTTGAACAGGAACAGCTCCTCGGTCGTGGCGCGCGCGGTCCCGATGGCTGCGATTGTCCCGCCTTTACCCTTTTGGGCGCTGAGTTTTTCCGTGATTTGCCGCGTCGCCTCCGTCCAGGTGAGGTTGAGCCGTTCCCCCATCGCGGCCGATCTCAGGGTCGGCGTGGTGATGCGATTCGGATCATTAATAAACTTGTAGTGCAGCCGTCCTGAATCGCACATCCAGCATTGATTGACCGCATCGTTGTCGCGCGGCGTCTGTCGGTGCACAACGCCTTCCCGCGACCACAAGACGGTATTGCAGCCCGTCGCGCAATTCGGGCAAACGCTCTTCGTTTCTTTCAGAAACCACACCCGCTGTTTGAACCGGAAGTCATTCGATGTGAGCGCGCCGACGGGGCAAATATCGGTGATGTTGAGATCGTAATTCGTGTTCGGTTCCACGCCGGGATAACAGGTCAGCGTGGAATAACTGCCGCGATTCACGAATCCGAGGCAATCCTGCCCCGCCACGTCCTTCATGAAGCGGACGCACCGCGAGCAAAGAATGCACCGTTCGTCGTCGAGCATGATCTTTGGGCCGATCTCCGTCTTCTTCGGTTTGTGGACCTTCTCTTCCACGAAGCGGCTCTGGCCCTTGCCATAGTCGACGCTGAATTCCTGCAACCGGCATTCGCCGGCCTGGTCGCAGATCGGGCAATCCAGCGGATGGTTGATGAGCAGGAACTCCATCACGCCTTCGCGCGCCTTGATCACTTTCGGCGAACGCGTGTGCACCACCATGCCCTCGCCCACGGACGTATTGCAGGCGATGGTCAGTTTCGGCCCGAACATGATGACGGGTTTGCCGTCGGGGCCGATCTCCGGCTTCTTGTCCGCGCCCATCTTCGGCATGCCGACATCGACGAGGCACATGCGGCAGTTGCCCACCACCGCCAGCTTCGGGTGATAGCAATAATGCGGCACCTCGATGCCGGCCAGCTTCGCCGCCTCGATCAGGTTCATGCCTTTCGGAGCCGCGACTTCCTTGCCGTCGATCGTTAGTTTGAGGGTTTGCTCGGGCATCTTACTTTCCAAATTCAGAGCACATCGTCCAGTTTCTCGAAAACCGCCGTGCCATTTCGCAACTGGTATTGCAATACTTCGATTTTCAAATGATCCAACGCCTTTCCGGTCTTTGCACTCGGCTTGCCGGGCAAAACCAAAACGCGCTTTGGAATCGGGTACAGTCCCGCGCAGTGAAACATCAATTGCCCGATGCCTTGATACACGCTGCCCGTAGAAGTGTCGGTCTTCACTTCGAACAACGTACGCATCTGATTTTTGTCCGTTGCGAGATACAAATCCCGATTCTGGTCGTTTCCGACCAAGCCGACGTTTCTGGCTTTCAAGCGCTTCTGAAGTGAATTGACTACGGTGCCATGATTATTTACCTGGCCTTTCGCTTGCTTCGTGGAAACTGGGCCTTTCTTCCGACCGGAAAACTCGGGTTTGAACGAGGTTTCGCGGAACTTCGCCTGCAATTGCTTGATCTTCTGCCATTCCAAGGCCTTGGCTCGGCGGCCTTCTCGGCTCCATTGCAACCAAGGGCGCAACGTGCGCATGCGTTTTGTAATATTCTCTACCGTTCGCATACGCACTTGCTTTTTGAACCAGCCGCGCACCACATCGGCGGGCACAGGATCATCGATTAACCCTTCGGATTTCTTCCTGTCAAATCTCAGGTGAAGTGTCCGCTCATCGCGATCCACGCTCTGGATAATCGCGTATCCAATAATGCCTAAGTCATCGTCGCCCGTGTACACAAATAATTCATCGCCCGGCTCTACATTGTGGAAATTGGTGCTAATGGACCAATCCTTGTCTTCCTTCAGGCGCCCACTCCTCACGAGCTTTTTGAAATTCTCCGCCGTTACGAGCAGTTTCTTTCCACCCTTCAGGAAAAAGTGGTAATGCGTTCTCTTGGAGATTGGATAGAGCCACACATTCATACGCACACTACTACCTTGTTTTCCGTTGTCACCCTGAGCGTAGCGAAGGGTCTCTGTCGTTTGCTGGTGCGACCGGAGCGACTGAGATTCTTCGCTTCGCTCAGAATGACAGGGAGTGTGGGATACTTGATGCCAGAGGATGTCACAATTTGTGATATCCCCATGATCACGGTTGGCGATTTAGTGGCCATCTTTCTCTCCGTTCTTGCACGCCTTTTCGAACTCGCCGCGGTACTTCGTGACGAAGGCCTTCACGGGCCATGCCGCAGCTTCGCCGAGCGGGCAGATCGTCTTGCCGTCGATGTTGTCGGCAACGTCCCAGAGCAGGTCTACATCTTCAGGACGACCGTGGCCGTGTTTGATGCGGTGGAGCATCTTCTCCATCCACAATGTGCCTTCGCGGCACGGCGTGCACTGGCCGCACGACTCGTGCGCGTAAAACTGCGCGACATTCAGCGTGCTCTGGACGATGTCGACCGTATCATCGAGCACAATCACGCCACCGGAGCCGGCCATCGTACCGGCCTTGCGCAACGATTCAAAATCCAGCGCCACATCGATTTGGTCGGCTTTCAGCACGGGCATGGAGCTGCCGCCGGGCACGACGCCTTTTAGCTGACGACCCTCCTGGAGTCCGCCGCACAAATCATAAATGAGTTGGCGCATCGTCAGCTTGCCCATCTCGAATTCGTAGTAGCCGGGGCGTTTCACCGGGCCGCTAACGCAGACCAAGCGCGTGCCGGTGGAACCGGGCACTCCCATCGCCTTGAACCATGCCGCGCCATTGTTGATGATATGCGGGACATTCGACAGCGTCTCGACGTTGTTCACGACAGTCGGGCAGCCGAACAGTCCGACCACTGCCGGGAAGGGCGGTTTGATGCGTGGATACGCCCGCTTGCCTTCGAGTGATTCGATGAGACCCGTCTCTTCGCCACAGATATACGCGCCCGCGCCGCGATGAACGTAAATCTCGCAGTCGAACCCCTTGCCGAGAATATTTTTGCCGAGGAAACTCTTCCGGCGCGCTTCTTCGATGGCCTTGATGAGAATCTTCGCGCCGTAGGGCATCTCGCCCCGGATATAAATGTAGGCCGCATGCGCACCGACCGCATAGCAGGAGACGAGAATGCCCTCGATGAGCTGGTGCGGATCGTAATGGAGAAGCTGGCGGTCCTTGAACGTGCCGGGCTCGGATTCGTCGGCGTTGCAAACCAGATAAATCGGCTTGCCGGTGCCCTTGGGGAGAAAACTCC
Organism: Verrucomicrobiia bacterium; assembly: GCA_052146795.1. Taxonomy (GTDB): domain Bacteria; phylum Verrucomicrobiota; class Verrucomicrobiia; order Palsa-1439; family Palsa-1439; genus Palsa-1439. The sequence goes on along the minus strand of JBKQMH010000158.1, from coordinate 22,750 downwards.
ACTTCATGCCGCAGGGGAAACCCGCCCCGCCGCGCCCGCGCACCTCGCTGTTCTTGACCTCGGCCACGATCTCTTCGGGCTTCATGCGGAGCGCTTTCGGCAATGCCTTGTAGCCGCCCTCGCGAATGTAGTCCTCGATCGCGCCCTTGTAGCCGGGCTTGCTCATGTTGGCCAGCAGCACCCGCTTCTCCAGCGGATGAGCGGGCAATACGGCCGGCAACGGTTGCGGCTCCAGTTTGCCGGTGGTCTTGATGCGGTTGATGATCGACTCGGCCTTGTCGGGCGTGAGGTTCTCGAACAATTCGTCATTGACCATCATCACCGGGCCGGTGCCGCAGGCCGCTAGGCATTCGACCGTGGAAATCGTGAACAGACCATCGCTCGTGGTCTCGTCCAGTTTGACGCGGAGTTTCCTTTGCAATCGTTCGAGGATGCCACCACAGCCGGACAGTTCGCAGGAAAGCGTGCGGCAGACCTTGATGTGGAATTTGCCGCGCGGTTTGGCCGTGAACATCGGGTAAAACGTGATCAACTCCCAGATGTTGATCGGCTGCAAGCCGAGTTTGGCCGCGGTCCACTCGACCTGCTCCTTGCCAAGTTGGCCGAACTGTTCCTGCAAGAGATGCAAGAGCCACAGCACGGCTGCCCGTTTGTGCTGCGGCGGGTAGTGCGTGACGATCTCGTCGATGTGCTTCTCGAGTTCGGTTGGAACGTTCAGTGCCATGGCAAACTCAGGAATCTAGCGGTCGCACTCTCCCATCACGAAATCGAGACTCGCCAGGATGGTGACCATATCGCTCATCATGTGGCCTTTGGACATGACGGGCAGCGCCTGCAGGTTCACAAATGATGGCGCGCGAATCTTCAGCCGATGTGGTGTACCGCCCCCTTTGCTGACGATGTAAAACCCAAGCTCGCCCTTCGGATTTTCCGCGGAGAAATAGACCTCACCCGGCGGCGCGTTGATGCCTTCCGTGACGTTGATGAAGTGATGGATCAACTCCTCCATCTTCGTCAGCACGGCTTCCTTGTCGGGCAGCAGAATCTTGGCATCGGGCGAATTCACCGGGCCATCGGGCAAATTGTCGATGGCCTGCTGGAGAATGCGCACGCTCTGCCGCATCTCCTCCATGCGCACCAGATAGCGGTCGTAACTGTCCCCGACCGTGCCGACCGGCACCTCAAATTGGAAATCCTCATAACTGCTGTAGGGGTGCGCTTTGCGGATGTCCCAATCCACACCAGATCCGCGCAGGCACGGGCCCGTGACTCCGATGTCGATCGCGACTTCCTTCGGGAGCACCCCGATGCCGCGCGCGCGCTCGCAGAAAATGCGGTTGCGCGTGAGCAATTTGTCGACCTCATCCACGGTCGCGGGAAATTCCTTCAAAAACTTGCGCAGCATCGGCACGAATTCGGGCGGCATATCCTTCGCCAAGCCGCCAATGCGGGTGTAGCTGGTCGTGAACCGCGCGCCGCTGATGCATTCGGCCATGTCGTAGATCTTCTCGCGTTCGCGAAACGTATAGAGGAACACCGTCATCGCGCCGACATCCATGCCAAAGCTGCCCAGGCCGAGCAGGTGCGAGCTGATGCGCGCGAGTTCCGCGCAGATGACGCGAATATATTTGCAGCGCGGCGGCACATCCATCCCCAGCAATTTCTCGACGGCGTAGGCATAGGTGACGTTGTTGGCCAGCGGCGCGAGATAATCGAGGCGGTCGGTGTAGGGAATGAACTGCGTGTACGTCATGTTCTCGGCGATTTTCTCGTCGCCGCGGTGCAGGTAACCGACATCCGGCCAGGCATTGACGATCTCTTCGCCATCGAGTTCGAGCACGACGCGCAACACCCCGTGCGTGCTCGGGTGCTGCGGTCCCATGTTGAGGACCATCTTCTCGCCGGCCATCTCTTCTTCCATCACCTGCTGCGCGCGAGCCGCGGAATCGATCAACTCCATTTCATGTTTCGTGGTCATGAACTACACGGATTCCTTCTTCGTCGGGCTTTCGAGCTTGTCCTGTTGCTCCGCGATGGTGTCGTACTGACGCGGCTCGCGGCGGATCGAACTGCGCGTGCCATTGGAAGCCACGAACGGCCCGCCCAACATCGGCGCGGAACGAACTGTGTCGGCATTCACTGCGGTTTCCGGCAGTTCGGCCGGGATGCCGGCCAGCGGGAAGTCTTTGCGCAACGGGTGATGTGGATAACCTTCCCACATCAGGATGCGCTTCAAGTTCGGGTGTCCACGAAAGCGGATGCCGAACATATCGAACGCCTCGCGCTCGTGCCAATCTGCTCCCTGCCACACACTGGTGACGCTATCCACCACCATGTCCTCTTCGGACACGCGCACCTTCAACCGCAAGTAACAATGTTGCGCCAGCGAGTACAACAGGTAGTCGACCTCGTACCGCGGGTCCTCGCCGTAATTGTCCACGCCCGAAAGGTCCGTCAGCATGTCGAAGCCGCCTTCCTTCTTGAGGAATTCGCAGGCGGCGACGATCTTTTCGCGCGACACGGTGAGTGTGGTCTCGCCGCGAAATTCGACGGGGCCGGAAACCGCGTCCCCGAGCCGCACCTTCAATCTGTCGATGGCTGTTTGCAGGTTCATTGTGTGGTCAACCCTTGAGCTTCGGCGCGTATTCGCCGCGCACGATGATCGGTCCGCTGATGGGACTGGAAATTCCGGGGCCGTTGCCCTTTTTCATATTCACGACGGCCTTCTCATGGGCGATCTTGCGCTGGATGGCCATCAATCCTTCCAGAAGCGCTTCGGGACGCGGCGGGCAGCCGGAAATATACACATCCACGGGCAAAAAATGGTCGACGCCCTGCACGACGGCGTAGCTGCGATACATGCCGCCGCTGCTGGCGCAGGCGCCCATCGCAATGCACCACTTCGGGTTGGGCATCTGGTCCCACACACGTTTGACCACACCCGCCATTTTGTACACGCAGGTGCCGGCCACGATCATCAGGTCGGACTGACGCGGCGAGAACCGCATCACTTCCGCGCCGAACCGCGCGATATCGAAGCGGCTGGCGCCCGCGGCCATCAATTCGATGGCGCAACACGCCAGACCCATCGGCATCGGCCAGCAGGAATTCTTGCGAACCCAATCGATCGCGGCGTCCACGCTCGTGACGATCACGTCGCGACCTTCCACCTTGGGGTCGAATCCTGTTTCGAGGCGTTGGCTCATGACGCCACCAACTCCGGTTTCTTGTCCACCTTCGGCGCAGCGGGTTTTGGCTCGGGCAGGTGTTCCTTGCGCGGGGCCCAGTCGAGTGCGCCTTTTTTCCAGGCGTAAATGTGGCCGACTTCGAGGATTCCCAGGAAGAGCACCGCGCCCAACAACATTTCGATACCGATGCCACCTTCGGCGACGGGCTTGATCATGTCGCGGAACACTGCGCCCCAGCCCAGCATGAATACCACTTCGATATCGAATATGATGAACAACATGGCGATGAGGTAGAATTTGACGCTGAAACGCGTGTGCGCGTCGGCCATCGGCGGCAGACCGCATTCGTAGGCGCTGTCCTTGATCGGGTCGTGGACACGCGGCTTGCCGAGGATCAGCGGCGCCAGCATGGTGGCGGTGGCGAATCCGATTGCGACCAGCAATAAAAGCCCGACCGGCACGTATTGTTGTAATTGCTCTGCCATCAAAACCACACCCGGTTCGCCCGTCACGCCTGCGGACGAACCTTGTGATACATTTCACAAGGAACCTACCAAAACATTTGCCGCTTGCAAGTGTTCTTTCGCCTTCATCCACGCGCACGGCTCGGCTATCGTAAGCCCGTGGACGGCACCGGCAATGCCGATTTGGTTCGTGAAATCCGACGCGACATCGACGCGAGCGGCGGGCGGATCACATTCGAGCGGTTCATGGATTTGGCGCTGTATCACGCCCAATTCGGCTATTACACCAGCTGTCGCGAAAAGATCGGGAAACGCGGTGATTATTTCACCAGCGTGAGCGTCGGGCCGCTGTTTGGAAAGCTGCTCGCGAAACAGTTTCTGAGCTTTCGGAAAGAATTGGACAACCCGGCCGAGTTTGAGATTGTCGAATTCGGCGGAAACCGCGGCCAATTGCGTGCGGATGTGCTCACGACCGCGCCGGATCTGCGGTATCGCATCATTGAGGCGGGCAATCCCATTCCCGATTCGATTGTTGGATGCGTTTTCTCCAACGAATTTCTCGATGCGTTGCCGGTTCACGTCGTTCAGGTGAAAAACGGGGCATGGCAAGAGACCTATGTGAATGCCGACTTCAAAGAATCGCTCGGGCCGCTCTCGACCCCGCGAGTTGCTGACTTTCTGAGCGACCTGCCGGTTCAACACATGGAAGGCTACCGGACCGAGGTGAACTTGCGCGCCCTGGATTGGCTGTCGGACGTGGCGAGGCGATTGAAGCACGGATGGGTCGTCACCATCGACTACGGTTACGAGCGGCCCGAGTATTTCGCGCCGCACCACCGCGACGGCACCTTGCTCTGTTATCACCATCACACCCAAAGCGCGGACCCGTATGCAAACATTGGCGAGCAAGATATGACCGCACATGTCGAGTTCACCTCATTCATCGAACATGGCAAAACGCTCGGGCTTGAACCCGTCATCTTCACCGACCAATCCCATTATCTGCTGCAGATTGGAGAAGCCGAAATCGCCGAGATCGTCGAACGCACCGCCGGCCAACCCAGCAAAGAGCGCGCGGCGATCCAGCAGCTTCTCCATCCCGAACTGATGGGCCGGACGTTCCAAGTGCTGGTGCAGAGGAAGGTGTAAGTCAGCCTTGAAGCCGTACAAAACGCTTGATGGCACTGTTCAGGGAGGATGCCTTGCTGGGCAATAAGACTGTATGGCCCGCGATGGTCGCGGGGCGTATGTCATATGGGAAATGACGGCTTGGATGATAAACACTTCGAACCGGCCATTGGCATTGATGCTTTTTTAACGCTTTTGCCCCCCCATTTAATTATCGGGTCCGCCCGTTCCATGCAAAAGTGCCACCATGAAGACGACCCAATTGTGCCCTCTCGAACACGTCAGCTTTTGTCAGGGTGTGGCCGAATACCGCCCCGCCATAGAGGCGAATTGGGTCGTCGAGTAGCCCCCGGGCGACATTGGGGACGACCGTTTCTTGATTGCCAAGGGCCTATGGACATCGTTCTGAAGGTGCAAGACCCGCACGACCGCAAAGCCAACGTCGCCTTCCAGATGCCGCATCTGGAAGTCGTCAGAGTTACCGCATGAAAGGCACACACAATGAAAAAGTTCATGATCCTCGCTGTGCTCAGCGTGGCGATCAGTCTCCAAGCTGGCGCTGCGGAACCGAATGGCGTCAACCGTTACAGTTCCCGAGCGGCGTTGCTGCCTCCCCGTGTCACAACACAACCCCACCCGACGGTAACGACCGCGGCAGGCGATTTATCGGGCCGATTCGCGTTTCTCGTTCCGCGACCCGGTCTGATTGTTGTCAACGCTCAACCGTTGAACTCCGACCGTTACAACACCAAGGCCGAATTCCGCGAGGCGACTCCTGGGGAAACCGGATGGCACCGTTGAAATAGGAGGGCATCGTGGCGCGAGCCGTACCAGCGGCACGCGGTTCGCTCGACCGTGTCGGACCTGTTGGAGATGCAGGTCCACGATCTCATGACCATCCCCATGTTTGTTCGTACCGAGCACAAACAGCAGAAAATGGAAACCTATAACATCCATTATGAAACAAATGCGAATTAATCAATGGACCCTGATACTCGCGGCTTGCGGTATCGTTGGCTTGGCGTCGGTGGCGCAGGCGGATTCCGGAACCAATACCACAGCCGCACCTTCCGGAACCAATGCCCCGGCCGCAACGGCAGTTGCTTCTGCGACGCAGCCTTATGGGAAAAAGGCCAACGTGGGTTTTCTCAGAAGGCTGAATGAGGCGTTCTTAGAGCAAATGGGCACGCCCTGTTACTCACCGCCCGACACCAACGCGCCAGCAACACCAACGCGCCGCATTGGGAACCCGCCCTTCGATTCGCCGCCCTATCCCGACGGCGATTGGCAGATCGGCGGAGGCCCGAACGTCATCGGCGACCCCGGTGCCCTGCGAGACAGTCCCTACCCGCTGATGCAGGCCATCTATGACGGCCCGGACGGAAAACCATGGTACGACAGCCGCATCCAGTTTTACGGCTGGGTAACTGTAAGCGGAAACCTGAGCACCTCGCACAATACTGGTCCCAGTCCGGTTGCCAATTACCCGGAAGTTTATGATGAGCGTCCGGACCGCTTGGTGATTGACCAAGCCGTGCTGTACATCGAACGCATGCCCGATCAGAATCAGACCGACCACATCGACTGGGGCTTTCGCATCGCCTGTCTCGATGGTCTGGATTACCGTTTCATGGCTTCGCGCGGCTACATCAACGATAATAACCTCTTCCGGGACAATAAGTTCACTGGGTTCGACACCCCGATGCTCTACCTCCAGGTTTACGTTCCCCAGGTCGCCGAGGGCATGAGCATCATTCTGGGGCGCATTATTTCGATGCCCGACATCGAGCAACAGCTTGCCCCAAACAATCTCATGGCCAGTCACTCGCTCGTCTATAGTTTCGATAACTACACGATGTGGGGACTCTGGACCACCACGAAGCTCAACGCCAACTGGACGCTTCAACTAGGACTGGCTTCCGGCGTTGATATCGCGCCTTGGGCTACCGAGGATCCCGGCGACCAGGCGACGGGCTCGGTGATGGTTCAGTACATCGCCCCGAATGGGAAGGACTCATTCTATGTCGGGATGAACTCGTTCAACAACGGCCAATTCGGCTTTAACAATCTCCAGGAGTGTATCGAGAGCTATAGCCACAAGTTCAACGAACTCTGGTGGACCACGTTCGAGGCCCAGTACATGTGGACGCATGGCTGCTCGACGGTACCGACGAAATCCGTGCCCATCGAGGACGGCTTTTACCCAACCCACGGCGGCACGGCATGGGCGGGAGGCGTCGTCAACTACACCATGCGCCGCGTCGCGCCCAACGTGTTCATTACGTTCCGCAACGAGATCTGGGACGATCCGAGCGGCTATCGGTCCGGGTATTCCTCCTGTTACGACGAGCATGCCATCGGATGTCAGTGGTGGCCCAACAAGCTGCTCATGGTGCGACCGGAGATTCGCTTCGACCATTGCTGGCAGGACGATGCGCTTGCGAGCTCCACCGCCGCCTTCAACTCGACCGGCGCCCCCGCTCGCTTCAAAGGCGCTTACGACAACGGCACACGCAGTAGCCAGCTAACGGCTGCGGTCGACGTCACCTGGCACTTCTAACCATCTCGGTGTCGCGCCCCGCCGGGAAGCTGTTCTCCAAGGAGCCGGCTTCCAGCCGGGCGCTTCTACCGCCTGACGGGCCCAACCCAGTCAGGTGGGATTCCTGTGGATCATGAAGCAAGCGTCGATTCGGTGCCACCAACTTCTCCACCCCGAAATGATGGGCCGGACATTCAAGGTGCTGGTACAGAGGAAGAAGATTTGATATCAGTAGAGCGACTGGAAAGAGTTCAAGTATGAACGGTCAACCGTCACCGTCAATTCCACAAGGGATGACTCCCCCTTCCCAGTCGGCAGTGAAAACAGGCTTGGCTATCGCGAGCTTGGTGCTAGGAGTTTTCGGCCCCGGCTTGCTTGCTGTCTCGGCATTTCTGCTTTGGGCCTTCGACGCCGCGGGTGGAATCAGACCTGTCGCCGGATTGACGCTGGATATCCTCGCCTTCGTCACTTGGGTGGTCCTGCCTGTCGTCGCACCGATGCTGGCTATCGTCTTCGGCGTGGCCGCGCTGAATCGGATCAGTAAATCGGGCGGACGAATCATTGGACGAGGTCAAGCTATCGCAGGACTTGTCACCGGCGCCGCAAGCCTTGTGCTCTACGCGGCTATGATTCTGCCTGCGATTCATGGAGCACGCGAGAAAGATCGCATGTTTCAGTGCCTGAAGAACATGCAGCAGATCAGCGTGGCCATCGGCATGTACGCCGAGGCGCACGACGGAAATATCCCACGGCAATTCGATGATCTGCGACCGTACGCCGCCAATCTGGACAAGCTGCTCATTTGTCCTTCGGCCAAAGATAAGAGCCACCCGAGTTATCAAATCACGCTGGGCGGAGCAAAATGGGAACGATGGAACACCGATGACAACGCAATTGACGCCATCGTTGTTGCCGAGTCTACGAACGACCATCGCTTTGGGTATAACGCCTTGTACAACGACGGTCACGTTTCATGGGTTTCCACGACGGATCGCTAGCAACTAACTGCTCGCACGACACCGCTGTCTCCTCTATTCTCTTCTCATGTTTGTCGATAAGGTCAAGATCCGCGTCAGGGCGGGGGATGGCGGGAACGGGTGCGTATCGTTTCGGCGGGAGAAATATGTCGATCGGGGCGGGCCGGACGGCGGCGACGGCGGCAAGGGCGGCGACGTGGTGGTGGTCGCGGACAAGAACATCACGGATCTCTCGGATTACTATTATCAGCCCCGGCTCGTGGCCAAACACGGCGTCCACGGACGCGGTAAGAATTGTTTCGGCCGAAGCGCGCGGACCATCATCGCGAAGGTGCCCATTGGGACGCAGGTGTTCCGGCTGACCGCGCCGGTGAAACAGCGCGCGCCGTCGAGTTATCATCCAGCGGCGGCCACGGAGGAATTCGACCCGAGAGTAACCGTCGGGATGCCATTCACGCCGGGGCGGGCCAAGCAACTCGTGGAGGCATCACGAGCCGATGCGCCTGTCAGCGCCCCGGTTGTCGAAGTAGTGGAAGCTCCTCCTGTGGAGACTGGCCGCGAACTCATTGCTGATCTGGTGGAGGACGGCCAGGAGTTTGTGTTGGCGAAGGGCGGGCGCGGCGGGCGCGGCAATGCGGCGTTCAAGAGTTCGATGCACCAGGCGCCGCGCGAGTTCGAGTACGGCGAGGCGGGCGAACAACTCGAAGTCGAATTGGAACTGAAGACGCTGGCGGACGCGGGGCTGGTCGGTTTCCCGAACGCGGGCAAATCGACGTTGATCTCGAAGATCACCAACGCGCACCCGAAAGTCGCGCCGTATCCGTTCACGACGTTGACGCCGAACGTGGGCATCCTCAGTTACGGCGATTACGAGCGGATTCGGATCGCCGACATTCCCGGGTTGATCGAAGGCGCGCACCGGGGCAAGGGGCTGGGACACGATTTTCTGCGGCACATCGAGCGTTGCCAACTGCTGGTGGTGTTGCTGGACATGGCGGGGGTCGATGGCCGCAAGCCACAGGATGATTACCAGCAACTGCTCGACGAACTGAAACTGTACAATCCCGAGATCCTGGAGAAGAAACGGCTTGTCGTGGCCAACAAAATGGACCTGCCCGATGCGAAGAAAAATCTGGCCGCGTTCAAGCGCAAGCTGGCAGGACGCGCGTCCCGATCGTCGAAGAAGACGCCGGCGAGCAAGCCAGCTCCACAAAAGGTATTGGAAATCTCGGCGCTGGAGCGAGAGGGATTGGAAAAATTAAAGCTGGAGTTGCGCAAGGCGCTGGCGTAGCGTGAAAATCAAATTCTCAACTTGGAGTTGGCGTTGAACCAAGGGAGCGAGGAGCCCAATGTTCAAGATAATTGGTGGTGATGGCCGGCCCTACGGCCCTGTCAGTGCGGACCAGATACGCCAATGGATCGCCGAAGGTCGCGCCAACGCGCAGACCCTGGCCCAAGCCGAAGGCAGCGTCGAGTGGAAGCCGCTCGGCCTTTTTCCCGAATTTGCCTCATCGGCGGCTCCGCCCGTAATACCGCCAACGCCGACGGCAGCGCCCACGCCAAGTTTTCAGCCGCGACAACACGTGCCCAGTTACCTCGTGCCTGCCATCTTCAGCACGATTTGTTGTTGTCTGCCGTTTGGCATCGTGGCGATTGTGTTCGCGGCGCAGGTGAACACGAAACTTCAGGCAGGCGACATGGCCGGCGCGCTGGAGGCATCGCAAAAGGCGAAGACATGGTTTTGGCTGGCTGTCGTGCTTGGCGTCCTCTCGCTTGGCCTCCTCTGGACGCCCTGGTGTTTGCCATTCTTGCGATTTCACACGTTCCGGTTTCATCGGGCATGGTAATTCGCCTCAAAACGATCGTTCTCGGGCTGGCTTTTGGAGCGGCGGCGACCGTGTTGTTTGCGTTCGACCCTGTCCGGGTCACGGTGTTCCCGGTTTGTCCCTTTCATCAATGGACCGGCCTGTGGTGTCCCGGTTGCGGGACGACCCGCGCGCTGCACCAGTTGTTGCACGGAAATGTGGCGGCGGCATTCCGATTCAACGCACTGTCGATGGCGATGCTGCCGGTGGCCGGCTACCTGATCGTGCGCGGCGACGCCAGCACGTTGAAACCGACCTGGATCTGGGCGTTGCTCGTGGTGATTGTGGCGTTTGGCGTGCTGCGCAACATTCCCGCGTACCCGTTTACGCTGTTGGCGCCATGAGGCTGAGACCGGAACGCTTCTGACGGAGACTGACATGTACAAGATTATCGGAGCTGACGGGAGGGAGTACGTTCCCGTGAACGAGGAGCAGTTGCGGCAATGGATTACCGAGGGGCGCGCCAATGCGCAGACAAAGGCGCAAGCCTCTGGTGACACCGAGTGGAAACACCTGGCCGACTTTCCAGAATTTCATGTGTCACTCGGCATCTCCGCCGGCGCACCTCCGCCGATCTCGCCGCCGGTGCAGGCACGCTTCGTGACGAGGCCACCCGGAGCAGACAAGAAGATTGTCGCGGGCGTGCTGGCCCTGATTCCGCACACGGGATGCCTGGGCATCCACAAGTTCGTCCTCGGCTATACCGGTGAGGGCATAGCGATGTTGCTCATTACCGTGCTCACCTGCGGTATTGGCGGCGCAGTCATGTGGGTGATCAGCCTGATTGAGGGGCTCACTTATCTGACGAAATCCGATGAAGAATTTGTCCAGACATACGTCCGGAACAAAAAAGGCTGGTTCTGAAATGTACAAGATCATTGGAGATGATGGGCGCGAGTACGGTCCGGTAAACGCGGACCAATTGCGGCAATGGATTCGCGAGGGCCGCGCCACTGCACAGACCAAAGCGCAAGCGGAGGGTAGTGCGGACTGGAAACCGATTTCCACCTTTCCTGAATTCTCTGATTTGGTTGGTGGGCCTTCTTCCCCTGTGGAGGCCAGCACATTTACCACCCAAGTCACGGCTCGTAATTACGAGGTCGACATCGGCAGTTGCATCAGCAGGGGCTGGGTATTGGTTAAGAACCATTTCTGGAGATTGGTCGGCACAACACTGTTGATTCTGTTGCTTGTGGGAGGCGTGGGCGTAGCGCTGCGGTTCACGATCAATTTTGCGCTTGGCGTGCCAATGCGTGGTTATCATGGCCACCCGTGGGAGGCGATAGCGGCTCAGTGGCCGGGCATATTGGCTAACATCTTGTGGAATCTGGTTGTGGCCGGGCCGCTAATGGGCGGACTTTACAATTATTATCTGAAGCTCATGCGTGGGCAGCCGGCGGATCTTGGCGACGCGTTCGCCGGGTTCAGCGGCGCCTTTATCCCGCTCCTGCTGGCCCACGTGGTTAGCGGCGTGTTGACCGGGCTTGGATTCCTCTGCTGCATTCTGCCAGGGATTTATCTGGGCGTTGCCTGGAAATTCACGCTGCCACTGGTGATCGACAAGCGAATGGGCTTCTGGGAGGCGATGGAGTTAAGCCGAAAGACCGTGACGCGGCAGTGGTGGATCCTGTTTGCGCTGTTTATCGTGGCCGGGCTGATTAGCGCGTTGGGTGTGATTGCCTGCTGTATTGGTGTGGTTGCCACCGTTCCGATCGGGATCGCCGCCATTCTCTACGCCTACGAGGATATCTTTGGATCCCCAATCACCACCCAAGTTGGCTGAGAGGCCGGCCGCGCGCGGTCCGGCCCGTCAAGCCGCCTGGGCCTGTGCACTGAGTAATCTCGTGCTGCCGGGGTTGGGCACTTTTGTGGCGCATCGACGCGTCACCGGGGTTTTACAGCTTGTCGCCTCGCAAACCGGGTTCGCGCTGTGCCTGCTCTGGGCGATCCTGTTCGCGCGCGATTGGGTCCGACAAGGAAGCCTGCCGGAAGATGTCACGCCCCATCTGGCGTTGGGACTGATCGGGGCCGCGATGTTCCTCCTCGCGTGGATCTGGTCGCTGGTCAGCAGTGTGGAAATCCTCTACACCTCCCGAAAGAGCAGTTTGTAATCAGGCCCGGCTGCGAATAGGATTCGTCCGCGCATGGAAACGCCCACGCTACAACCCGGTCAACGGCTCGAACTCGACATCACGACCGTCGCGTTCGGCGGCGACGGGATTGGGCGCGTGGATAATTTCGTCGTATTTGTGCCATTCGTCGTCGAGGGCGAACGTGTCGAGGTCGAGATCGTGGAGGTCAAGCGCCGCTACGCGACGGCTGACCTCGTGCGCGTGATTACGCCGTCGCCGAAACGCGTGGAGCCGCGCTGCCCGTATTATGCGAACTGCGCGGGCTGCCAATATCAGCATATCGCCTACGGGCACCAACTCGGACTGAAACGCCGCCAGATTCGCGACGTGTTCGAGCGCATTGGCAAGATCGCCAATCCGCCCATCGAGTCGGTCGTTGGCTCGCCACGTGAGTACCATTACCGCAACAAGATTGTCGTCCACGGTCCGGGCAAGCCTGGTTTCTGGAGCGTGCGCGGACGCTCCATCATCGGCATCGAGCAATGTCCCATTGCCGGCGAAGAAGTGAATGCGAAGCTGGCGGAGGTCAGCCAACAACCGTTGGAGAACGTCCATCTCACCATTCGCTCCAATTCCGAGCGACAGGTGTGGCTGTACACGGAGACACGACGGGCCAGTGTGGACCCGCTCGACGCCGAAGAATCGGCTGAACCAACGGTTGTCGAAACAATCACCGAAACCATTCTTGGCAAAACGCTGCACGTGCCGCTCGGCTCGTTTTTCCAGGTCAATCGCGAGGTCATCGAGCTGGCGCTGAAACACGTGCGCGGGATCTTTGTCGCCAGCGAGTGTAAGACCCTCGTCGATGCCTATTGCGGCGTCGGTCTGTTTGCCCTAATACTGGCCGACATCGCCGAGCACGTGTACGGAATCGAAGAGGATGCGAAAGCCATCCAAGCCGCCAACGAAAACGCACAGCGCCTCGGTGTGAAAAGCTACGATTTCTACCCCGGCAAGACCGAGCGGCTGCTCTTCTACACGCTGAGACAGTGCAAACTCGACGAGACATGCCTAATTCTCGACCCGCCGCGGTCGGGTTGCGCGCCGGTGGTGCTGAAGACGTTGCGCGAACAGAAACCGCGCAAGATCATTTACGTGTCGTGCGCGCCGCCGATGCTGGCGCGAGACATTAAAGAGTTGACCAAGTCCGGTTATCAGCTGGAACGTGTCACGCCGTTCGATATGTTTCCCCAAACCGCGCATTGCGAAGCCGTGGCGGAATTGACGCGTAGATGACAGCGCACGGATTCGCCGCCAGCGGCTTGTTATCCCACCAAGGCGCAGCCCCGGCCAGTGTCCCTGCCACTCACCGGCGAGCCTGCAGTCGAGCGAGCGCGTTCTGCGCTTCGGCAAAACTGGGCTTGATCCGCAGGGCCTGCTGGTACTGTCCAATCGCCTCCGGCACCCGGTCCACCTGCGCCAGAGCGTTCCCCAAATTGTAGTGCACCCCGGCGTCATCGGGCGCGATCCGCAGGGCCTGCTCGTAGTGCGCGATGGCTTCCTCAATCCTACCCGTTTGTGCCAAAGCGGTCCCGAGGTTGTTGTGCGCCCCGGCTAAATCGGGCTTGATCCGCACGGCCTGCTCGAAGTGCGTGATGGCTTCCTCGATCTTACCCGTTCGCGCCAACGCGATCCCGAGGTTGGAGTGCACCTCGGCGTCATCGGGCTTGAGCCGCAGGGCCTGCTCGAAGTGGGCGATGGCTTCCTCAATCTTACCCGTTTGCGCCAAGGCGATCCCGAGGTTGGAGTGCGCCCCGGCTAAATCGGGCTTGATCCGCAGGGCCTGCTCGTAGTGCGCGATGGCTTCCTCGATCTTACCCATTCGCGCCAACGCGATCCCCAAGGCGTAGTGCGCGTCGGCATAATCAGGATTGAGACGCAATGCCCGGTCGAAGCATTCCGTGGCTTCCTTCACCTGGCCCTGGTACTTTAGTGCGAGTCCCAGATTGTTGTCTGCCTCGGCGCAGCGGACAACGCTCGCGAATATGTTAGACGCCACCGAGAAACCCAACAGCAGGCCCCAGCCCCAGCGCGCGGCACGCCGCCAGACCAGCCCATCCGCCAACGCGCGGTCCAGGCCCAAGACGCCAACCGCGGCCAGCAGCACCAACGTGGGCAGAAACTCAACCTCATAGCGGATCATCGTGCCCTCGTAGAACAAAAGAGGCAACACACATGTCCCAAACAACAAGGCCACCGCCATCACAACGCATCGCAAGATTGAGGCTGCCTGCCCCGACCGGCTCCGCCATGCCAACGGCACCGCCAATGCCAGCCACACCAGTGGAACATTCGTGAGGACTCCGAATGGGGCCTCAACTTGAGCATGGCCCACCGGGAGTGGTGGCGTGGAGATCTCGTGCACGAACGGGAAACGAGCGCTCCAGCGCACCGGCTCGAGAAAATAGACCCGGAAATTAAACCAGAGATAGCGGAGACTGAAGTGTTGCCCCGTGTTCTGCCGCACCCCGGCCAACTGGTAATGCCACCCAAATTCGAACGGATTGTCGAATCGCAGTTCGTTGTAGAGCATCACGCCCAAGCCGATGACCGTGATCGGGCCGATCGCCGCCACCCACGGCGCCCACACCGGGCGTCGTTCACACCGCGCCTGGACGACCGGCACCAGTAGGATGACCGCGCCAAACAGCAGGGAGGGGCGCGCTCCGACTGCCAGCCCATACGCCGCGCTGGCCGCCGCCAGCCACCAACACCGCCGCTCCGGTTCGTGCAGAGCGCACCAGATTGCCCCCAGGGCCAGCATCATCAGCATATACCCGCAACTGATGGCTACCTCGTAAACCTCGGACCGGGGCAACATCACCGGCACGCCAGTCCCCAAGCCGAGCGCCAGCGTGCCTGCGGCCACCACCCAGACGCTCGTGTCGGCGAAATAGCGCCGCCAGAGCGCGCGCAGCACGCCCGCTCCGGCCCAAAAGCCCACCGCGCAAAAAATGGCCGACGCTTGTCCGGAAGACAGGTAGTGGCCGGTCAGCGCGACGAACGGCCAGAGTAATATCAAGGCGGGCGTGACCCCAAAGTACAGGTAGAGCCTGCTCTTGTAATAGCTCAGGTCCAGCAGCCGGTCGGATCCATTACGAAACTGGTCATTGGCCACTGGATCGTAGGGGTCGGCGAGTTGCGCGAACCCGGGCGGCACCTCTTTCTTCAGGCTGAGCTGGCCGGCGCGAAAACCCTGCACCAACAAATTGTAATAATTGTCAGCAGCGTTCGGACTCGTCGATGTCAAAAAGCCCGAGTGGGCGGTGTACGCATAAACCCCGCTGACCAGCGCGCACACTGCGGCGAGTGATTTCCACCCGCTTTTCATTGGGCCACAGCTACCAGCCCCTTGTAACGTTGTCGCAAAAACATCATCGGCTTGACGACATTTTATACACCTCTCCAGTCGAACACACGCGCTTTGTCGAGCGAGGAACCGTAAGGGCTTGTCCGCCGCCTACACATGCGGGACGCGCGACACCGACGGACAGACCACTTATTGGAACGCCGTGGGCCTCGACAGCCCCAACCCCCTGACAAAGCCCCCCGCTGTGACCGATTTGCGAACCTTGCGCCATGAACTTCCGAGGGCACCCACTCACTGGCGAGCTTGCAGTTGCGCCAACGCATTTCTGGCCGGGTTAAAGTCCGGTCGGAGCTTCAGTGCCTGCTGGTAATGCTCGATGGCCTCCGCCGTGCGGCCCAACTCCTCTAATGCAAGCCCCAGGTTGTATTGCGCCTCAGCGAAGTCGGGCTGGATCCGCAAGGCCTGCTCGAAGTGGGCGATGGCTTCCCGCCCCTTGCCCGCTTGCTCCAAAGCCATCCCTAAAGTGCAGTGCGCCTCGGCGTAATCGGGTTTGATCCGCAGGGCTTGCTCGAAGTGTTCCACCGCTTCTGGCACCTTGCCCATCTCCATCAGGGCGACTCCAAAACCGAGATTCGCACTGGCGGAATCGGGATTGATTTGTAGCGCCTGCTCAAGCTGCTGGATGGCTTCCCGAACCCGGCCCAACTGACAAAGCACACGCCCCAATATCTCGTGCGCCTCGCAATCTTGCGGTGCGATTTCGACGCCCCGTTGCGCGTATTCGAGCGCCTCGCTGGCCCTCCCTTGATCCGAAAGCTCTGTCGCCACGGCCCGATTGGCCTCTTCGGAATTCGGGAACTCCGCCAAGGTGGCTCGCCGCATGGTTTCGTCGTTATGCCAGTCCGGTATCAGACGAAGAGTACCTATGGCGAAGGCGCATAGTTCACACGCCAGGAAACCGACCAGCGCGAAGCGTGCCGCCGCCGTCGAACGCCGCCACATCCACACTCCCCCCGCACCGACCAACAGCAATATCGGCAGCATCGCCACATAGGCATACCGCTGCGCCACCACTTGCGAGCCGACCGGCATCAGCCCGGACACGGGAAGAACCAATATCACGTAGGACGCCCAAGCCGCCGCCAATATTGGCATGCGTCGTCTTTCCATGACGGCCACCGCCGAGACAATTACAACCGTGAGCACGGACGCCAACACCGTCCACGGACCAAGCGACACGTCCGAAACGTAGTTGGGCGACAGATGAGACGGCCAAACCAATTTCAACGGGTAAAACGTCAGGCTCTCGAATACACGGAACACGCGTACCGACAGCGGGACCATCAACGAGGCCGCTCGACCCTGCTCCCGTGGCTCGGTAATCATCGTCGCCACCCCCACGGCCCCCGCGATGGCGATCATCACCGCCTTCTCCCACACCAACCGTCCCCAGCCGAGCCGCTCGTAGCGCCGTAGTGGAAAGTAATCGATCGCCAGCATGACAAAGGGCAGCGATACCGCCATGGGTTTGCACAATACAGCCAACACGAACAATCCCCACACCACCCAAGGGTGCGCCCCCGCAGCGTAGGCCCAGATGCTGCCGATGCAAAACATCGTGCATAACAGTTGTGTCCGTCCCGACATCCAAGCTACCGATTCCGTTTGCAGCGGATGAATTGCGAACACCGCCGCCATCGACAGGGCCACCATCAACCGCTCGCCAGTGCTCAACGACACCGCGCCCAACAGTGTCCAGAGGAAGCCGAACACGAGCGCGGCATTTAGTGCATGCAAGAACACACTGGTCGCGTGGTGACCGGCCGCATTCTTTCCCCAGATCTGGTAGTCCAGAACGTGCGACAAGCGAGGCAGCGGGTGATAGTACGGGTCTGTGCTCGTAAACCCCCATTTCACCGCGTTCCACGTCAGGCCGTGCCACCACATCGATTGCCGCAAATACTTCAGATCATCCACTCTCAAAAACTGACCGTAGACACTTGGCCAATAGACCCAGGCAGTGACCGCAAAAATCACCAGAGCGATTCCGACCAACTTTGTCCGGCTCACAGTCATGCAAACGAATCCAAGCACACGTCCCGCCCACAGGCAATCGAGAACACTCCCGGCGCTTGGGCGCCCGCAACTACGCGCCGTCGGCAAATCTTCGGCGCGGTTGCGCCACCAGCGAGTCTGTGGTGCGTCTCGTCCGACGCGGCTCCAGCGCTACCCTCGCGCTTCGGCTTACTGGCGAGCTTGCAGTTGCGCCAACGCGTTTCGCGCCTGGGTGAGACCGGGGTTGATCCGTAACGCCCGCTGCAAATGCTCTATCGCTTCCGGTGTCCTGCCCGCCCGCGCCAAAGCGACTCCCAGATTGTAGTGCGCATCGGCGAAACCGGGCTTGATCCGCAGGGCCTGCTCCCAATGTTCCATCGCCTCCGGCACCCGGCCCGCCCGCACTAGAGCGTTCCCCAGATTGTAGTGCGCGTTGGCAAAATCGGGGTTGAGCCGCAGCGTCTGTTCATAATGCCCGATTGCTTCACTGAGCTTCCCCTCCTGCAAGAAGGCATTTCCCAGATTGTAGTGCGCCCCGGCGAAACCGGGGTTGATCCGCAGGGCCTGCTCGAACTGTGCGATGGCTTCCTCGATCTTGCCCGTTCGCTGCAAGGCGTCCCCCAGATTGCAGTGCGCCTCGGCAAAATCAGGGAAGCGCACGAGCACGGCGCGCCAGAGCGTCTCCTCGTTGCGCCAAACAGGCGTCAGACTGCGGGTGCGCAATCCGAAAAAGCAAAGTTCGCAGGCCAGCAGGCAGCCCAGTGCGAGACGATTGACGGTCGCGCCGCGCCGCCACGCCCAAATCACCATCCCACCCGCCAGCAGCAGCAGTGGCAGCATCGCCACGTATGCGTACCGGTTCGCCACTCCCCACGCGGTCGTTTGCATCAGCCCGGACACGGGAAGAACCAGCGCGAGGTACGCCCCCCAACTCGCCGCCAGCGCCGGCAGTCGTCGCCGATACCACGCGGCCAGTGCCGTGACAATCCCCACGCACAGCGCAGACACAAGGATCGGCCACTGATCCAGAGAAAGGTCCAGGCGCAACCGATACCATGGCGACAAATCCGCCGGCCACACCAGTTTGAATGGGTAGAACGCAAGGCTCCGGAACATCAAGAGCACGTGTTGCGACCACGGGACCGCCCCGACCGGAGCCATCATGCCACTCATGCCTGTCGCAATGTGCCACGACGCCAATCCCGCAGCCACCGCGAAGGCGACAAACGCCGCCTGCTCCCGCAACAACCGTTGCCAACCCAATTGCTCGTGGCGCCGCAGCGGATAATAATCCATCGCCAGCATGACAAACGGGAATGATACCGCCATCGGTTTGCACAACAGCGCAACCACGAATAGTCCCCACACCGTCCAGCGGGGTGCGCGCGCCACGTACGCCCACAGGCAGCCGATCCCGAACGTCGAGCACAGTAACTGCGTTCGCCCCGACATCCATGCCACTGACTCGGCTTGCAACGGATGAATGGCGAACACCACCGCGACACCCAGGGCCATCGCCAGCCGTTCACCGGTCGTCAACGACGCCGCCCCCAGCAGCGTCCACAGAAAGCCGAATACGAGTGCCGCATTCAGTGCGTGCACCACCACGCTGGTCGCATGATGACCCGTCGCATTCGTTCCCCAGACCTGGTAGTCCAGAACATGGGATAGCCGCACCAACGGATGATAATACCTGTCCGTGCACGTAAACGCCCATGTCACCGCGTTCCACGTCAGGCCGTTGCATCGCACTGCCTGCCGGAGGTATTCGTCGTCGTCGAGGTCGGTAAGAAACCCGCCGTGGACGCTCGGCCAATACAGCCAGACAGTGGCCGCAAAAATCACCAGAGCTATTCCGACCAACGTTTTCCGGCTGACAGTCATGCGAACGAATCCAATCACACGTCCCGCCCACACGCAACCGAGAACACTCCCCGCGTTTCGGTGTCGGCAACTGCACGCCGTCAGCAAATCTTCGGCGCGTTTGCGCCACCAGCAAGTCTGCGGCGCGTCTCGTCCGACTCGGCTCCAGCGCCACCCTCGCGCTTCGGCTTACTGGCGAGTTTGCAATCGCGCGAGCGCGTTCTGCGCTTGCGTCAAATCCGGCTTGATCCGTAGCGCCTGTTCGTAGTGTCCGATGGCTTCCCGCACTTGGCCCGCTTGCTCCAAAGCCATCCCCAAGGCGCAGTGCGCCTCGGCATAATCGGGTCTGATCCGCAGGGCCTGCGCGAAGTGTGCGATGGCGTCCTCAATCTTGCCCGTTTGCGCTAACACGAGCCCCAGATTGTGGTACGCCTCCGCGTAATCGGGTCTGATCCGCAGGGCCTGCTGGAAGTGTGCGATGGCGTCCCCGATCTCGCCCGTTTGCGTCAACGCGAGCCCCAGACTGTTGTGCGCCTCGGCGAAATCGGGTTTGATCCGCAGGGCCTGCCGGTAGTGTGCGATGGCTTCCTCGGTTCTACCCGCTTGCGCCAAAGCGATGCCCAGATTGCAGTGCGCCACGCTTAGCTGCGGCGCAATTTCGACATCCCGTTCCAAGTATTGGAGGGCCTCATTGGCCCGCCCCTGAGCCCACAACGCGCCCGCAAGACACCGATTGGCCACTTCCGAGTCCGGGAACTCTACCAGCGCTGCTCGCCACCATGTTTCGTCATTACGCCAAACGGATATAAGGTTGCGAGTAGACGATCCGAAAGACCACGACGTGCATCCGAGAAAACCAACAAGCACGGCACGTCCGACCGTCGTCGAACGCCGCCACGCCCACACCGCCGCTCCGCCTGCCACCAGTAGCAATGGCAGAATCGCCACGTATGCGTACCGCGGCGCCACTACTTGTGTGCCAATGAGCACCAGCCCAGAAACAGGAAGAACTAGCATCAAGTAGGCCCCCCAAGCCGCTGCCAGTGCCGGCATACGTCGTCTTTCAAAGGCAACCACCGCCGTGACAATTACAACAGTGAGCACTGACGCCAACACTGGCCACTGGTCAAGCGAGAGCCCCAGGCTCAACGGATAGTAGGGCGACAAATGCGACGTCCAGATCAACTTCAACGGGTAAAACACCAAGCTCTGGAACATCAGCAGCACGCGTTGCGACAGCGGGATCTTCTCCAGCGGAATCATCTGACCGATTTGTGACTTGGTGATCACTGTCGCCAGCCCCACTACCGCCGCGAGGGCAATCCAAATCGCCTTCTCCCACAGCAACCGGCCCCAACCAGGCTGCTCGTAGTGCCGCAACGGAAAGTAATCCATCGCCAACATGACGAAGGGCAGCGATATCGCCATCGGTTTGCACAACAGCGCCGACACGTACAGCCCCCACACGATCCACCGACGCGACCCCAAGACATACGCCCATAAGCAGGCCACCCCAAACGTCGTGCACAGCAATTGCGTTCGTCCCGCCACCCAGTCCACCGACTCCATCTGCAAGGGATGGATGGCAAACACCGTGGCGACGCCCACCGCCATCGCGAGCCGTTCGCCGGTCGTCAATCGAACCGCGCCCAAGAGCGTCCAGAAAAACCCGAACACGAGCGCCGCATTGAGCGCGTGCAAGAACACACTCGTTGCATGGTGACCCGCCGCGTTTCTTCCCCAAATCTGGTAGTCCAAAACGTGGGACAACCGCACCAAGGGTTGGTAGTAGTCATCCGTGCATGTAAACGCCCATTTCACGGCGTTCCACGTCAGTCCGCGGCACCGTTCCGACTGCCGCAAGTACTCGTTGTCATCTCCACCCAAGAACCCGCCGTGGACGCTCGGCCAATACAGACTGACGGTGGCGGCAAAGATCACCAGAGCCACTCCCACCAGCGTTTTCCGGCTGACGTTCATGCAAACGAATCCAATCACACGCGCCGCCCACACGCAACCGAGAACATCTCCGACACCCGGGCGCCCGCAGCTACACGCCATCGGCAAATCTTCGGCGCGTTTGCGACCTGGGCACGACACGGCCGCGTTTCGCGGACTCGGCTCCGTCGGACTCAGCTTACTGACGAGCTTGCAGTCGCGCCAATGCGTTCTGCGCGTCGGTGAAATCGGGCTTGATCCGCAGTGCCTGCTCGTACTCTCCTATGGCCTCCTGCACCCGATTGACCCGCAACAACGTTTTCCCCAGATTGCAGTGCGCCTCGGTGTAATCGGGGTTGAAACGCAGCGCCTGCTCGAAGTGCGCGATGGCTTCCTCGACCTTACCCGTTTGCGCCAAAGCAACCCCCAGATTGTTGTGCGCCTCGGCGAAACCGGGCTTGATCCGCAATGCCTGCTCGTAGTGTGCGATGGCTTCCTCGATTTTACCGGTTTGCGCCAAATCGATCCCCAGATTGTTGTGCGCTTCGGCGTAATCGGGGTTGAAGCGCAGGGCCTGTTCGTAGTGTGCGATGGCTTCCTCGATCTTACCGGTTTGCTCCAAAGTGATCCCGAGGTTGTTGTGCGCCTCGCTGTAATCGGGATTGATTTGTAGCGCTTGCTCATCCTGCCCGATAGCCTCCTGAAGCCGGCCCAACTGAAAGAGCACACGCCCCAATATCACATGCGCCTCGCAATCTTGCGGCGCGATTTCGATGCCGCGTTGCGCGTAGGCGAGCGCCTCGTTGGCCCGTCCGTCATCCAACAACTCCGTAGCCAGTTCCCGATTCGCCTGTTCGGAGGCCGGGAACTCCGCCACGGTGGCTCGCCGCATCGTTTCGTCGTTATGCCAGTCCGGTATCAGACGACGAGTGCCGGTGGTGAAGGCGCATAGTTCACACACCAGCAAACCGGCTAGCGCGAGGCGTGCCGCCACCATCGAACGCCGCCACAACCACACGACCGCCGCCCCCGCCACCAGCAGCAGCGGCAGCATCGCCACGTAGGCATACCGCTGCGCCACCACTTGCGAGCCTACCGGCATCAGCCCGGACACGGGAAGAACCAACATCACGTAGGCCCCCCAGGCCGCCGCCAGCATTGGCCTGCGTCGTCTTTCCATGACGACCACCGCCGTGACAATGAGAACAGTGAGGACTGACGCCAACGCCACCCACTGACCGAGCGATGCGTCCGGAACATAATTGGGCGACAAATGAGATGGCCGGACAAG
>JBKQMH010000157.1:0-8863 GCA_052146795.1 Verrucomicrobiia bacterium | reverse complement strand
CGATGCCGCTTGGCGTCAGGCCGTGGAAACCTGGTTACAACAACACGGGATCATTACGATCTCAGAACCCAAAAGTGTTACCCAGTTCCCATGAAAACTGGTCTCATAAATAGGTTGTCCCTACAATAACGTGGGCAATGTGCTCAACAGCGTCAACGTCTCTACCGCTCTGGTCTCCGATAAGATTCGAGAATCCAAAGTGTCAAATCTGGCAAAAGCTGTGGCGTTGATGCGCGCGCACCAGAATGACCTGGCGGCTTTCCTGACCCAGGACCCGAAGGGCATGCAGTTGTGTGACTACCTGGACAATCTGGCTCAATACCTGGGCAAAGAACAAACCGGGGTGCTCAAAGAGTTCGAATCCCTCAATGCCAACATCGAACACATCAAGGAAATTGTCACCATGCAGCAAAGCTATGCGCGAGCAGCCGGCATCGTGGAAACACTGCCGATTGTGGATTTGGTGGAAGATGCACTCCGCATGAATGACGGCGCGCTCACGCGCCATAAGGTCCAAGTGATCCGTGAGTATATCGCAAGGCCGTCGGTTCCTGTGGATAAGCACAAGGTGCTGCAGATTCTCGTCAACCTGGTGCGAAATGCCAAATACGCCCTGGATGAGGGCGGAGAAAAGGACAAGCGCTTGACGATTCGCCTGGCGACGGACGGGGACGGTTTTGTAAAGATTTCCGTAGTCGACAACGGTGTGGGAATACCGCCCGAGAATCTGACACGAATCTTCTCGTATGGATTCACAACACGAAAAAACGGACACGGGTTTGGCCTGCACGGCGGCGCGCTCGCGGCGAAAGAGATGGGCGGGAGCTTGAGCGCACACAGCGACGGTCCAGATCACGGGGCAACATTTACGTTGTCCCTGCCATTGCATTCGGAGCACGAGAACCTATAAACAATCAAGATTCCAATAAGAACTATCGAATCCTGGCGATCGACGACAATCGCGCCATCCACGAAGATTTTCGGAAGATCCTTTGCCCACCCTCCGCCGACACAACGGCGCTGGCGGAAGCGGAAGCAAAACTGTTCGACGAACCGACTCGCGCCCGCCAATCCGCGGTCTTCGAGATCGACTCGGCCTACCAAGGCGAGGAGGGCCTGGAGCGGGTTCGTCAGTCCCGCCAGAGTGGGCGGCCGTACGCGGTAGCGATTGTGGACGTGCGAATGCCGCCCGGTTGGGACGGAATTGAGACCACGCAGAAGCTTTGGGAAGTTGATCCCGATCTCCAGGTGGTGATCTGCAGCGCGTACTCGGATTATTCGTGGGACGAGATTATTGCCCGGCTGGGGAACTCGGACCGTTTGCTGTTCATCAAGAAGCCCTTTGACACGGTGGAAATCCTGCAATTGGCCAATGCGCTGACGGAGAAGTGGCGCTTGATCCGCCAGGTGAGAAACCAAATGGCCGAACTGGAAAGAATGGTCCGGGAACGGACCCAACAACTCCAGGTGACGAATGAGAAGCTCCTTGCCGAAATCGCCGAGCATCGCGAAAGCGAGGAGCGGCTGAAACACGTGCTCGAAGAGTTGAGGGAGACCCAACAGCGAGTTATTCAGGAGGAGCGCCTGCGGGCCCTGGGCGGCATGGCCAGCGGTATCGCTCACGATTTCAATAACGCTCTCGTCGGGATCCTGGGTTTGAGTGAACTATTACTGCATCGCCCGGAGAACCTGGACGACAAACAAAAGATTAAGCGCTACGCAGAGATGATCAACACCAGCGCCAAGGACGCCGGTGAGATCGTGAATCGTCTCCGTGAGTTTTACCGTCACCGCGAGGGGCGGGAAGCATTTGAGATGGTTGACCTGAACCAGCTTGTTGAGGATGCCATTTCGCTAACGCAACCAATGTGGAAGACACAACCGGAGGCCAAGAGCGCCCCCATCACAGTGCAAAAGGATCTCCAAGACGTTCCACCCGTCGCGGGCTACGCCGGCGAGTTGCGCGAAGTGCTGACGAATTTGATCTTTAACGCGGTCGACGCCATGCCGCGAGGGGGAATCATCGTCATCCGCACACGTTGCGACGGCGGTCAGGTCACGCTCGAAGTCAGCGACACGGGCACCGGCATGACCGACGAGGTGCGCAAGCGTTGTCTCGAACCGTTCTTCACGACCAAAGGCAATCATGGCTCCGGTTTGGGATTGGCCATGGTGTATGGCAGTGTGCAACGCCACCAGGGAACGATTGACATCAACAGTGAGGTTGGCAAGGGCTCAACCTTCATCATCCGCATTCCGCTTCGGTCGGCAAAGCCGCAATCTGTGCTCCCAGCAAAGCCGGTGAAAGCGGTCCCGCACTTGCACGTGCTTCTGGTGGACGATGAGGCGATGGTGCGCAAGATCATTGGTGAATATCTAAGAATTGACGGACATACCGTGGAGGTTGCCGACGGCGGGCGCGACGGACTGGAGAAGTTTCACAACGGCCAGTTCGATCTCGTGGTTGTCGATCGCGCCATGCCCGACATGAACGGTGACCAGGTGGCAACGGTCATCCGATCTACCGATGCGACCGTGCCCGTGCTTATGCTCACAGGCTTCGGTGCGATGATGAAGGATGCCGACGAAACGCCCCCCGGCGTCGATTTGATCGTTGGCAAGCCGGTAACGATTAACGGCCTGCGCGCAGCCGTCGCAGAAGCCGTCGGGCTTCACCCCGCCCAGGCTCCGCCAGTCTTCGCCACCCCGCCTCCTTGAGGCGGAGGTGTAGCGCAACCACCCATTGTGACTGGCTAGCGAGGCTTGTCTTGGCTACCTTGCCAGCGGAGGACAGGCGCAAGATCGCCGAAAGTCTGTTGGAAAAGATCGTGATCGACGACGTGGACACGAGGACACCATGAAAAACTTCAAAAGTTTGGATGAATTACTCGCCCATTGGGGGCCGCAGGCTGACAAATACGCAGCCCTAAATCGATTGCATGAAGACTACGAAGAGCAAAGGCACATCATTGAAGAGCCGTACCAGCAGAAGCTTCTCGTGTATGCCGAACAGCACGGTGCGGCCTCGATCACTGTACAAGTTCGGTACACTCTGTCCAGTGAGATCAGAGATGACATGAAACAGTTGAGGGAATGGTATGGGAAGATGACGAAGGGGGTCATTGACCACTTCGATAAGAAAAACGCCAACTGAAATAGACAACGACGCAGCCTCCGTCTTCGACATCCTCAGTCGAAATTCCAGCCTCGGGGGTTTGGCCCGGGGCTACACTGTCATGATTGAAGTCTGGGGAAATGATTGGGGGATAGCTTTGGGGACGGGTCCCAGGGGGGGGGAACTGGCGGCGGGAGGCTGGCGGGGAATATACGAGGCGGGAAACCAAGGCAGGAAATATGGCGTCAGGACGATAGCGGGGGCAGTGGCGTCTGACGGCGGCGAGAAGGCAGTGGCTGGCAAGCCGTATGCTTATTTCTGGAAGCATGGCAGTGTAGCGATGGAGATGCTCTCTCCTCTTCGATACCACGATGTCGAAGTTCATCCAGAGGGGGGCATAACCGGGGGCTACACTGCCATTTTATTGATGTCAAGGAATACCTGGTGATGTTTTTTTGGAGCGATGTGGGGGCAGGATGGGCGGCTGAAAATGGCTCGACTTTCCATGTCCGCAATGCCATTTCTAGGAGCGTGGCCGATGATACGGTGACCAATCAAAGGCGGCTTCCAGACCCGGAAATATGTCGGACTAGACATCTGGGCCAAACTCTCGATTACTCGTCTTGCCTCGTGGAAAACTCGGACTCTTGCGAACATGCGGTACGTTTTGGTTCTAGCGTCTTCTGTCGCCATCCTGATCGGCGGAGCTTCGAGAAGACCGATCCACCTTGATCCCTCTCCAGTAGTCTTTGCCCACCGAAACCAATCCGTTATCTAATAAATGGCTGCGTGCGGAAGGTGTTTGCCACATGAGACTTCGGCGGGTAATTTGGCAACGTAATTGCTTATCCTAGATGCATGACACCTTGCAATTACAGTCAACAAGCGGGCATTTTGGCTATCGACGACGAGCTAGGGTTTCTGGGTATGCTCAAGGAGATGTTGGAATGCCAGGGCTACACGGTACACGCGGCTTCCTGTCCGAAGGAAGCCATCAAGTTGTATGCACAACGGTGGCGAGAGATTAGCATGGTGTTTCTGGACTTCTTGCTGCCCGGAACGTCGGGCGACCAGGTCTTCGATGAACTGCAACGTCTCAATCCAGACGTGCGGGTCGTTTTGCTGACAGGTTGCCAAGAATCGAAAGCAGAGAAGATGTTCCAGAAAGGTCTGCGGGGCTACCTACAGAAACCCTTTGGCATACGAGAACTCGGTCAAAAAATTCGAGACGCCATTGATGCTCCCCCTCCGCAGGCAGACCTATCGGGCAAGGAGTCTCAGACCGCCAGCGTAATCCAGAAGGGCGACGGAGCCACGACGGTTCAACTGAACGAAATTTGGGACGCTATATCTGCGGCTCCACCCCTTCAACAACAATCCACGGCTCAACACTATGTCGGGCTACCAATCGACTGGCTAACGAGGCTGGTCTTGGCGAGCGAGACCGATATGGGCAACATAAATGTAACCTTGGAATTTGAGGGCATACACTGCCTGAGAGGTTTGATTTTCAGCAGTGTCAAGACGGCTGATTATCCACAGTTGAAGGCAGTGAAAGAGCGAAGCCGCGTAAGAATTGTTGGGAAGATTTCTGAAATCGGTGTTTCCGCCCCGCCCCAGATAGGGGACGCAAAACTCTTCTTCTTGCCGACCGGTCCAGAGAAATCCGTTTAGGGAACCAAGTTCGATTACAGCCAGAGCGGGGGCAAACCACCCCATTGGGGAAGTGCTAGGGTCGTAGTCTTTCGAGCGGGACAGGAGGTAATACTGGCTGAGGAAAAGAATTGGAGAGTCGAGACTCAGGCCCGATCGTTCAAGCCTTCCTTTTCCCATCGGGAATTAGCGTAATCTCGCCTAAAAAATCCTTCGAGAACCCTTCGCTCGACTCTCCGACTTTCTTATACGTCGGGGCGTGGAAAATGCAAGTGGTATCTGGGGGCGGGAAACCGGGGGCACGGGACAGGAACGGCAGGAAGACCCCTCACCTTGATCCTCTCTCGCAAGGGGCGAGGAGTCGAGACGGGCGGGTGGTGATTTCCGGGTCCTCGGGCGTATTGTTCACACGATTTTAACCGCTAATGGAATTATGTAGACAAGATGTATGCGATAGCGTATGGTGGGCGCGGTAGTGGTTCTTTGACACAAGGGAGATGGGGCAGAGGGAGGAAACGACAGAGATTTGCCGTCGCGGCACGACGAGACGGCCCGGGGCGGTCTCGACCAGCCTTCGCCGAGGCTACGGCTGGCAGGCAAGCTCGGGATGAGGACCGGGGCGGTACGGCACGACTCCGGCGTTAGCCCTGTGTCTTGATTGTGCCCGGGAGGAAGGGGTACACCCCATATATGTAATTCTGCCAAACGAAGCCAATTATAATGGACAAAAAACTGGCTGTTGGATCGTTGTGGGACAGGGAGTTGCGGCGATTTGATGGGCGATTTTGGGTTGGCTTCGTTTTGCTAAAACGAAGCCAATTCTCGGAAGTTGGTGAGGCGGATGCCGGAGTCATTAATGATCTGGCGCAGGCGCGGACTGCAGAGGGCCTGCAATTCGGCGGCGTGTTCGTAGCCGCGCTGCATCTCTAGAAGGGGTTCGGTCGGGCCGTCGGCGGGGTGGAAAAACACTTCCGTGGGTCCGTCCGGCAATCGGCGCAGGTAGGGCGCGAGAAATTCCTCTGTCAGATGGCCGGGGTCAAGCACGCCGACGGCGCGGTCGACCGTGCGAAAACCTTCTCGCCGCAATTGCCGTTTCGTCCGCGAACCGAGCGCGGCAAATATCATCCAGCGGATGATCCTTCGTGGTAATCGCTGGCGACTGCATCGGATCGCCGGCCAGAGGGGTTCGACCGGGGCGCGGATGAAGGTGACGCCGTGCTCGCGCGCAAGCCGCATGACAATCTTCAGCACGGCTGGATGCAGATGCGTATGTTGATGAGTATCGAAATGGGTTGGACGCAGGCCGGTGGCCATGAACTGGCTGATTTGCGCGCGGAGTTCGATTTCGATGTCGGTTTCCAATTGTTTGTTGGACAACAATCGAACGCCGAGAGCGAGCGGACTCGGGGGCAATTGTCCGGCGGCGGTAGCCAACGACGGGATTTTGTCCGGCGGCGCTGCGGAGCGACCGTCCGACAGGCAAAGATGAAGGCCGACGCCGAGTTTCGGGTGGGACCTGGCAAACTCGATCGCCTCGGCCGCATGCGGCGCGGCGATCAGCACACTGGCGCTGGTCAACAGGCCGTCCGTGTGGGCTTTGGTGATCGCCGCGTTGACGGCCGGGTCGAGCCCGAAATCGTCGGTGTTGACGACCAGAAGCTTCACGAACGATTAGTTGGGACGGTCGGCGCGTTGCCCCAGATGGCGCGTCAACGTCAGGCGAAGTTTGGCCATGTCGAGCATGGTGGCGACAATCACGTCCAGACGGCGGATGTGGGAGGCGCCCAACTGCCGTTGCACAAAGGGCACGGGGATTTCCTTCACGCGAAAGCCGAGGTGCTGGGCCTGGACGAACAACTCGGCGTCCACAAACGGGCTGCGGGAGCGCAGTCGGAGTTTTTCCCAGATGGAGCGCCGGACGGCTTTGAACCCGAAGTTGATGTCGCGGAGTCGCAACCCGAACAAGGCGCGCACCATCGAATTGTAGCCGAGGGAAATGACCTTCGATTTCCAATTGGCGTATTTGGCACCGGCATCGGA
Source organism: Verrucomicrobiia bacterium (assembly GCA_052146795.1). Lineage (GTDB taxonomy): Bacteria > Verrucomicrobiota > Verrucomicrobiia > Palsa-1439 > Palsa-1439 > Palsa-1439. The sequence continues at coordinate 2,055 of JBKQMH010000157.1, read as the reverse complement.
ATAGCCGGTCAACACATCGGCGTCCGCGAACGCTTCCAACAGGCGCGGCAGGCTGTCGAGCCGGATCGGCAGATCGAAATCGGTGTACACGAGGAAGTCCTTCGAGGCGGCCCGCAATCCGGCGCACAGCGCGCCCCCAAATCGCTGGTTGTGCGGGAGACGGACGAGCCTGATCCGCGGGTCGGTGCGGGTCCACTGTTCCACTTTCTCAGCGCACCCGTCGGTGCTGGCGTCATCCGCCACGACAATTTCGAAATCCGCGAACTGGCGCTCGAGACCTTGGATCGCGTGTTTCAGCGTGACGTCGACGACCGGACCTTCATTGAACATCGGCAGCACGAGCGAAATGGGCGTGGACACGAGGGAACCGAACCATTGTGGATCGGTTGCACTCCCGCGGCTGTCATCGTGTACCATCGTTTCGTCAGCGAACTGCATGGTGATTTGACCATGGCTTCCGTCCTTAACCGGATGCATAAACCTCCTTGCTATTTCCTGTGCGGATCGGCTTGCGCGTCACCGATCAGCCACACGGGTCATTCCGAACGCTCATTCGTGCCTGACGGAGCACAACCGTCAACAGCACGCCCCACAACCCGATCATTGTCCAACACAACAGCCCGATTTGCTGCAGCGGCACAAACGCCAGCGTCAACAGTCCGGCCACGGCATACACGGCCAACATCGCGCGCGCCAGCCAGCGGGTCGCTCCGTCCGGCTCATAGATTGCCACAAATACCATTGCCATCATTGGCAGCAGTAAGACAAGGAGATAATGAAACTCCGAGAGTGGGGCCGCCAGGATCATCCAGACCAGCACCGCCGAAACGATCAGGGATTCACTCTGCGGCTGCGACCGCGATCCGACGAGCCCGATGATCACCGGCATGGCGATGGCGGTCGTCACGGCGATCTGCCGGGCGTGCCGGGCGCCCGTCAGCCGCCAGCAAACGGCCTCGAGCGTCTGGCTGCGCACCTTGTAGGGGCTGTGCAACTGGCCATTCACGGGACTTTCACGATGCTGCTGCTCGTTGCCCAGCGAGGGTGCTGCGACCACGGCGGCCCATTCGCGCCAGTACGTCAAGGTCTTGTTCCAGCCGAATACCGCGGCGGGTGGCACGATGGCGCCGAGGGCGACCAGCACAAGCGTGGCCACGACAAACCGCCACTTCTTCCGCCACATGAAATAGGCCAGCAAGACTGCCGGGAAGACTTTCACCAGGATTGCGCCGGCGAGACAGGTTGCGCCGAGGATCGGACGGTTGTTGGTCTGCCAATACAACGCCGCCACGACCAGCCACGACATCAACAATGTTGCCTGGCCTTCCGCCGTTCCCTGAATGAACCACGGCAGGACCAGCCCCGCCGCCAATACCGTCGGCCAGAACGTATCGCCGTCAAAGCGCCGCTCTTCTCGCACCATGGTGACGCACATCCGTAACGACCAAAACGTGAGCAATACTGAGAGTGCATACCACGCCAGCGTTCCCAGTGACACCGGCAGGACTGAGAACGGGACCATCAGGATGGCAAACGGAGGCGGGTACACGTAGGACAGCCCACGCGGATTTTGTGCTTTGTAAAGATCCGCGCCGGTGAGAGCGGCATCGCCCGCGGCCGTGTACACGGTGAAATCAGACCGATGATCGGGCGAGTAGGCGGCACGATAGACGGACACCCATCCCAGCCCGATGACCAACAGGGCGGTGATGAAAAGCACGGATGCCCTGGCCCACCCGCAGAATCCGTTGTGCGGCGGCGATGCCACGTCGCGCATCGTCATAAGTCTCGTATCGCTGATTGCCTTCGCCCCTTCGTCCGTTACGACCGGAACGACTTCTAACCTGTCTCTCACGGTCAGGTCATTGGCATAGAAAGGATGCAACGATGACGAGTCCGTGGCCATCCCGCACACAACCGGTCGGGGGGCAGATGACAATGATAATCAAAAATCGGTTCGTGCGCCGCAATGTCGTGATACAACTCGCGCGCGACCGGGGTTTGCAGGAGGAAGTTTTCGGTAATGAACGCCCGCATGGACTCACCCGTTCGCCA
>JBKQMH010000156.1:0-18146 GCA_052146795.1 Verrucomicrobiia bacterium | reverse complement strand
CGATGCCGCTTGGCGTCAGGCCGTGGAAACCTGGTTACAACAACACGGGATCATTACGATCTCAGAACCCAAAAGTGTTACCCAGTTCCCATGAAAACTGGTCTCATAAATAGGTTGTCCCTACAATCGTGGATGAGGACGTACGGATCTCGGCCATCAACGAAGTGGCCGCCGGTTTGCTGGATAACCCCGCAACCGCAATTGAAATGCGAGGGGGCGAGGCGCTGCACTGCGTCCATGCCACCGATGTTCCCGAAGGATGCGGAAGATCGCCGGCCTGCAAAGAGTGTGTCATACGGAATTCCGTGACGAAATCATTCGCTGACCACAAGGTGAGCCGCCATCCTGCCAAGATGCAACTTAAAGGCAGCGACGGGGTTGCGAATGCGCACATGTTGGTCACCGCGTCACCACTGGAATACAAAGGCCACCGTTACTCCCTTCTCGTTCTCGAGGACATCAATGAACTGGTTGACCTGCGCCAACTGTTGCCGATTTGCTGCAACTGCAAGAAGGTTCGCATCGAACGGGAGTATTGGCAGGAAGTTGAATCCTATTTCAATGATCATTTGGACATAGACTTCTCGCACGGAATCTGCCCTGATTGCGTGCGAAAGCTCTACCCGGACGTGAAGCTTCCGAACTCATAGAATCCGATCTGTCTGGCCCCACTCTCCAATGTCTTCGCGATAGCTGCGGTTGTCGTCCAAGAGGCCCAGAACACCGGCACCACCACCGAGGACAGCCTCCTCAATCAGAGCCAACTGACGGCGACCCAATTTGACATAACCGCGTTCGCCGTCACCACCACGGGGAATTCCCCACCAACCCGTTCAAGGTAAATGGGTATTTCCTCAACTACACTTGGAATTCAGGAGCGCAGACAGCGAGCTTCCCCAACAGCCCATCTGCACCTTGCTCATAAAGCCGGTCGATACGTTGCACGCACGATTGGACGCTTGCGACTGCTACTCCCACGATCTCTTCCGGAGAAAAACGGTAGCCAAGAAAATCAAACCCGCGACTGATCCTCCCCACAAACGTCCCGTCGGGATGCTGCTCCACTTTCAGTTCCGCCATCGTTTGGTCGACACAGCGCACCGCCGCTCGCAGTTGCCAGCGTGTCGGGGCCCTTGGGCCGTAGGGCTTCTATCGGTTTGCCATCACGCCTTGAGGGCGGCGAGAACGAGGCGTTGCCACCACCAGACGATTTTGCCGTCTTCGTCACTGAGGCGGAAAAGTTTTCGGGCTTCGGGCGGGGCGGTGCGGATCAATTCCAAAACTTTGGCGCGGTTTTCGGGGGTCGTGTTGGCGGCTTCGAAGTACCAGGTCAGGTCCGGCTGCTTAAACGGCTGGAGTTCGGAAAATACCACGCGCAGGCCAGCGTCCTGGCACAGTTTCGTCCATGCGCCCTGGCTCAAGAACCGGTGATGACTCGGGTCGCGAAACTTCTCGACGGCATGAAGCCATTCCTCGGCCACGGGCTGGCCGTCCCCGATCGACCCGTCGATCAGCAGAAACGCCCCGCCGGGTTTGAGGACGCGGGCGGTCTCGCGCACGAATGCCGTCGGATCGCTGAAATGGTGGGCGGCGACGCGGCAGGTCACGAGGTCGAATGCGCCATCGGCGTAGGGAAACGTTTCGGCGGCATGCTGGCGAGTTTCGACGCGAAGCCCGCGTTCCCGGGCGGTGGCGGCGACGCGTTCGAGCATCGCTGAGGAGATATCCGCCAAGATGACCTGCCAGCCGACGCTGGCCAGATACAGGCCCGTATGCCCCGCGCCGGTGGCCACATCCAGCGCCCGGCCCGGTTTCAGCCAGTCGAGATGCCCCAGCGCGTCCTTGACGTCGGAGACATCGGACAGGATGTGACCCTTGCCGTAGCGTTCGCTCTGGCGGTCAAATTGTTGTTGGGCTGCAAGCTGGATTGGGTTCAACTCGTCCATGGCCACAGATGGGTATGCATTGTGCTCTGAGAGTGGGACTAATGCAAGTGCACTCATATCAAACCATTGCAAATGGCCGACCCTTTCGTGTAGAGTCCCGCTCAATGAAAATGAAGAGGATACTCCTGATGTGTCTCGTGTTGACCGTGTGCCTTTGTGGCACCACCCGTGTCCGCGCGGCCGAAGACCCGGGCGACAAATTTCTGGAGGCCTATTTTCTCATTCAGGACGGCGACACCGCTGAACACCACAGCGACTGGGTGAAGGCGAACACGAAATTCAGCGCCGCGCATGAGATCCTCGACCAGATCAAGACACAAAATCCCGAGTGGAACCCGCACATCATCGAGTTCCGCACGAAGTACGTGGAAGACCATCTGGCCGCGCTGAAGGAGAAGGTGGCCGCGCCCGCCGCGCCGGAAACGCCACCAGCGGCCCCGGTCCCGCAACCGGAAGCACCGGCCATTCCCCATACGCCTGTCGTGCTGGCTCCGTCAACTGCACCCACGCCTGAGGCAACACCATCCAACGCATTGCCCCTCGCGGCGGCGGCTCCGACTCCGAAGGTCATATCCTTTGCCCCTGCGGCTCCCGTGCCGCCCGCCGAGAATGAACAGGTCAAGCAATTGAACGCGGAACTGGAGCGGGCCCGCCAGCAAATCGAACAACTGCAGGCAGCACGCGACGAGTTGAACACCAAGCTCCAAGAGCAGCTCAGCAAGGTCGCGCCGGCGCAGACCAATCAGCAGATCGAAGACCTCCTGAAGACCAACCAGGTGCTCGCGGCCCAACTGGCTGCGGCGCAGACGGAGGCCGCCGAGGCCCGCGAGCGCGCGACCCATGTTCCGCCCCCGACGCCAACGCCGCCACCAACCCCACCGGCCGAATCACCCGAGTTGGCGCAGTTGCGTACGACACTCGCCCAGACCCGTGGCGAATTGCAACAGGCGAAGGAAGAACTCCAGCAGACGCGGGTCGAGTTGGACACGACCAAGGAATCGCTGGCGAAAGAGCAGGCCGACAACGCCCAGATGCGCCACTCCTACGATGCGGTCATCGCCCAACTCACGGACGCCAACAAACGACTGGCCTCCGCCAGAGCTTCTGGCGACAAGGACGACGAAATTATCCGTCAGTTGCGCAAGGAGAACGCGCTGTTGCGGATCATAGCCGAGCGCAAAGCTTCCGCGTCATTTGTTGGCGGGGAAAGCGGGGAAAGCACCAACGGGCCGTCGATTCCCGAGCTTCGCGGCTGGCATCCTCATCAGCGCCCCACGGCGCTGGCCAAGGAACAATCGCAACCGGAGACAGCGACGCCTGCTTCCTCCATGGAAGAATCTGGCCGGGGCAAACTGGTCGCCACGTTAACATCCCCGAAGAAGGTTGAGACACCGCCAGCACCGGCGGCTGCGCCACCCGCGAACACGCAGACGAACACGCCGCCCAAGCCCGTGGTAACGGTGAAGAAGACGCCACCGCCGACGCCCGCATTGACATCGACAAACGCACCGGCACCGGCTCCCAAACCAAAGCCGCTACCAACGCCCGCATTGACTTTGACGAACACGCCGTCGCGAACTGTTACAAACGCCCCGACGCCGGTACCGAAACCCAAGCCGACTCCGGCACCCGTGCCGGCGCAAACGTCTACTAACACGCCAGCACCGGCACACAAGCCGACACCACCACCAGCGCCAGCACGGACTTCGACGAACACGCCGGCGCGAACAGTTACGAACACACCGCCACCGGCTGCAACACCCGTACCGGCACCGGCACCCGCACCGGTTCCGACAGCCACCGTGACGCCCGTGCCAGCGCCGGCCCCAACACCAGCGCCACCGCCAGCACCTACACCGGTTCCGACAGCCGCAGTGACACCGATACCTGCGCCCGTACCCGCTCCCGCGCCGGTGCCGCCAGCTTCTCAGCCCAAGCTGCTGGTAGTCAAACCGACTCCAGCCCCGGCTCCGGTCGTGGTCGCCACTCCGCCGCCAGCCCCGAATGAGCGCCAATTGCTCAACGAGGCCCGCGCTGCGCTGGCCCTCAAACAACTGGATCGAGCGGGAATCAAGTACACCAGCGTGCTCGACATCGACCCGACGAACCTTGTCGCCCTTTCCAGCCTGGGAGCGATCCGTTACCAGCAGAACCGATACGATGAGGCGGAGGATTACCTGCGCAAAGCGGTTGCGGAGGGGCCCAACGATGCGGAAACGCGGTCCCTGCTCGGGGTCGTGTTCTATCGCAAGGGATTGACCGAGGATTCGTTCAATGAGTTGACGCGCGCCGTGGCGCTCGACCCGCACAACGCCGAGGCGCACAACTATCTCGGCATCGTACTCAGCCAGAAAGGCTGGGGTGCCGCTGGTGAACAGGAAATTCGCCGGGCGATTGAGATCAACCCGCAATACGCCGACGCGCATTTCAACCTGGCCGTTGTCTACGCCAGACAACGTACGCCCAACGTCGAGCTCGCAAAATATCACTACAAGAAGGCGCTCGACCTCGGCGCGCCGGCCGATCCCCAACTCGAAGCGCTCCTGAAGAAGCTGTCGGAAGCCCCGCCCTCAACTGATCCCGGGGACACGACAAAATAGCGACCCGCTGGGAACTGGTGTCGCAACGCTACACCGGCAGCAAGATGCGGAACGTCGTGCCCCGTTTCGGAGCGCTTTTTACTTCGATTTTCCCGCGGTGGGCTTCGACGATCTTTTGGACAATGGCGAGGCCGAGGCCGGTGCCCCGGGCTTTCGTGGTGAGGAACGGTACAAACAGTTGTTTCTGTTTCTCAGGCGCCATGCCCGTGCCCGTGTCCGTGAACGTAAACTGAATGAACGATGACGAATGCAACGCGGTGCCGACGGTCAGGGTGCCACCGTCCGGCATCGCATCCGCGGCGTTGAGGATGAGATTCAGGCACATCTGCTCGATCTGACCGCGGTCGGCGCGCACCTTGGGCAGGCGGTCGCCGAACTTCCTCACCAACTCGATTTGTTGCTGGCGCAGCTTTTGTCTTGTCAGCAGCAGGACGTCGTCGAGCAGATCGTTCACATCCACGAGATCGAACGTCGGTTCGGTGAACCGCGCGTATCCCAGGAGATGATCGACGATCTTGTTCAGGTGATCCATCTTTTCAGACATGATCTCGGCGTCGCGCCCGCGCGGGTCCTCGGGGGGAAACTTCAGGTCGAGGGAGTGGAACGTCATTTTCATGACGGTCAGGGGATTGCGAATCTCATGGGCCACCTCGGCGGCCAGGAGACCCAGCGTGCTGAGCCGTTCGTTGCGCCGCAACTGCTCTTCGACATCCACGATCTTCTCGTGCAGCCGCGCGTTTTCGATGGCGACGGCGGCCAGGCTCGCAAGCGCGGACAGCGTCCGCACGTCCTGGTTGGAATAATGGTACGGGACCGCCGTGTACACGTTGAGCGCGCCGATGGCGGCGTCGCCCACCAGCAGCGGCACGGACAACAGCGAGACCAGCCCCTCCGTGCGGGCCATCTCGGTGTGCCGATACTCGTCGTGTTCCTGCACGTTGAAGACGCGGAGTGGCTTGCGACGGCGGATGACGAAGCCGACGATACTGTCGTCCACGGGCAACGGCGGTTTCTGGAGGTACTCGGCACCGGCGCCGTGGCAGGCGCGAAGTTCCAGAACGTCGCGGGATGGATTGAGCAGCATGAGCGAACAGACCTTCGAGTCCATCAAGCGGCACGCGTCGCGCGTGACGCGTTGGAGAATTTCCTGCAGGTTGAGCGAGGAGATGATCGAGTGGGCGACGGAAAACAGTGATTCGAGTTGGCGGGCGTTGTGGGCGACGGCCTGGTACAGCCACGAATTCTGGATCACCTGGGCGGATTGATTGGCAATGGCGACCAGCAATTCCTCGTCTTCGGCGCTGAAGGCGTTGTGCTGCTTCGAGTCAACGTTCAGCACGCCAATCAACGTGCCCTCCACCAGCAGCGGCACCGCCAGCTCGCTGCGAATGTCCTTGCGCACGGAAACGTAACGGGGATCGGCGGTCACATCCGGCACGCGCAGCGGCTTGCCCATTTTGGCGACCCAACCCGTGACGCCGTGGCCGATGGCGAGCTGGGTCTCCCGCGCCCGTTTGCTCAGGCCGATGGCGACTTCGATCTGGAGGAGCTGCGTGTGCGGTTCGATGAACACGAGCGACCCGCTGGTGGCCTGCATCGCTTGCACGGCCTCGGCAATGACGCGATTGAGGACCTCTTTCGGTTCGAGAGTGGAGTTGATGACGCTGCTCACCCGCGCCAGCAACTCAAACTGGCGGAGCTTCCGTTCCCGTGAAGTCGCGGCCCGTGGCACAGCCGACCTGCTCATGGCCGGAATTGTAATCCAACGCTCCGGAAGAAACACGCGGTTTTTGCAGGCGGCGTCCGGGGGCAAGCACGCCGGATTGCGTCGGATCGACGTCTGCCTCACCGTAGCGCGACTCGTATCGCGAAACGCCGCACCGGACGATCTGGCAACGGAACCCGCAGACAATTCCGCGTCGCGACTCGTTGCACTAGCACCGTCAATCCCGATTGCTAGAATGTTTAGATGTGGTGGTTCTATGACCCCAATTCACCAATTCACTCCCCGTCACCGATCAAGACCGACCCCAAATTCCTCTCCGTGGTCGTTCTAGCGCGATCAATTGCCAAGTTGCATCTCCGACAGTGACTTCAATGCGGATTGCAGTCTGGTTTGTTTCTTCGGGTCTTTTTGCGCATCGACTGCGTGCTGCAATCGGACCCTCGCAATCTCCTTGTCGCCCTCGACGCGGTAGAGAACCTTCAGTGATAGTTCCCTGACGAGTGCGTCGTCGCTGTCTCCGAGGTTCCGGATTACTGCGGGGATTGAGGGGCAGCCAATGTCAACAAGGGCCTGAAACGCCGGGTATCTTGTTATGACGTGCAGATGCAGGATGTGTTCTTGATCCGCCTCCCCGTAGGTCAGGGCAATCGCTGCTGCGAGTCCATCGACGGCGCGGTCTCCACTCGCGCTCCGTAGCGCTCGCACCTCACCTAGGTAATACGCCGCGTAGGAGCGCGCGGAGTTAGGCGATCTCGCATCCCTGAGTATCGCCAGAAGTTGCGAAACCAACTGCTGCTGATCCGTGCTGAGGGATCCTGCCGTGCTCTCGAAGCTTTCCAGATTCGTAGCGCCTGTTGAAGCAATCAGGTCATCGAACCTGGCCTTGGGAAATGTGTTGCTGACGGCTCCAGCGTACAGGTGCACGTCCAGAACCGTGGCCATACCGACCGCCATGCAGTAAGCCATCACCGATCGGCGTTGCAAGCGAAGCGTTTTCATTGTCTTCTCCTCTCGCTCCTGTCGGAGCCATGCGTTCCAATGCTCAGTCCTACGGTGGTGGATAATAGGCGTTTGTAGGAATCGTTATCATACCATTATTGACATCAGCGGTGGTGACCTGCGGGGTTTGGTCGGCCTTCCACATGCCCCGCCAGTGCCAAAACGTGTTCGTTGAACAGCATCGCTGGGTGTTCCAAGTAGCGTAAACGTAAAAGTTGAGGTAGGTCTCATAGGAGCTACTTGCGCTCCCGAAGTCCCCTATGGTCGGACCGTCTATGGCATAAAGCTTGTCATTGCTGTCAGGGGAGATCGTCTCGAATGCGGCCTCCGGCCCATCGTTCGTCCAGGCCAGGAATGTCCAAGCCGGGTTGACCACTCCGTCCTTGAACGATGTGCCGATTTTCTGCTGCACCAGATTCCATCCGTTCGAAAAGTAAGTATGTACTCCGGCGGGGGAGACTGTAGCGACAGCACACATTTTCCCCCAGGCGGCGCTTTGGTTGCTGTTGTATTGAGCACCCAACGCGTTCCCCGGCTCGTCGCTTGGGAACGCCGGGGCGTTGGCGGGGTCGGTGCCGCTGGTCATGTAGGTCATCGTTGCCCACAGCACGGTGAAGCTGATGTAATCCGAGGGGCCGCTTCCGTTGATCTGGGCGGTGATCTGGGCGTCCATCATCTGGCTGCTGGCTTGTTCGCCCTCGACCCAGAGATTGGTGGGCAGGATCGAGAGGCTGGCGCCGGAGCTGATTTGCGCACCGCCGGTCGGGGCGGTGAAAACCTGCAGGCTGTTGGGGATCGTGAGCGTCACACTGACGCCGGGAGGGGCGGTTGACACCGTAACGAAGATCTGCTGGCGGGTGGGGCTGTTGTTGTCGCAATTGCAGACCACGGCAGCGCCGGGGTTCTTTGACCCGTCGTGCGACATACTGGAGATTTGGATCAAAGGCAGGAGTTGCTGGTTTGAAAACCAGCCGATCTCCAGCCAATTCTCGTCGTCGGACTCGAGGTTCTGCCAAGGTGGGCCGGCAGGCATCGATTCCGTGACGAATGACTCTGGCCAGCCGAAGCTGTTGGCGGAGATCGTGAATGGCGTGTCGCCGCTCATCTGGACGATATAGCTGCCGGGCTGGCCGGGAACGGGCGCCTGCCCTTGGTAGGTGACGTTGCTCGGGCTGCTGTTTACCGCACCGCAGATCATCCCGCTGAAGGTCAGCTCCACCCACGTTCCAGGCGGGTAGCTCCACGGTGGGACAACCGTTATTTCTCCGTCCCAGCGATAGGTCTGCAGGGTTGACCAGCCCCAGTCGGGCGGGTCATACCAATTAGAAACGTACGATAGGCAGCCAAACTGCAGCCCCCCATATGGCGGCTGGGCGACCCAGCCCACGTTGGTGGAGTTGGTGGCCCATGGCAACGGCGGTGCGCTACAATAGAGGTAGGTGAAGCCTGAATTGTAGGCAGTCACGCTGTTGTCGTCGCCAAACGGCCCGGAGAACGTGTAGGTTTCGTTGTAGTAGTCCGAATTTCCCCCGCAAGGGATATAAGTCGTAGCGTCTTGCTCGCTGTATATCGACTGTTCCGCGATGATGTAATAGCCCTCCGCTTCGGCTGTCGGGTCAGTGCTGCCGTCGGCCCAAGTGACCACTGCATTGAGCACCAAGGCCGAGCCGTCCGTCGGCACGAGCACCGGGACAATCGTGGTAAAATTCGTCAGTCCGCCGCCCCCATCCGTCAAGGTGGTCGGGACGCCGTTGACGGTCACACTGACGACGTTGGTCTGCGTAGGCAGGCCGGCGTCACGAAAGGCGCTGACGTAGCCGACGACCTGAACATTCGAGTTGTTGATGTATGTGCCGGGCGCAGGCGTGGTAAAGGCGAACTGGTATCGATTTCCGCTCACGAGCGTGAAGACATTTGAGCTGACATATCCCGCGGCATTGGCGCCCATGACCACGACGGTGTTGGTTCCCCAGCCGATGGGCAACATGTAGCCGAACTGGTTGCTGCGCACGTTCATGCTGATCGGAGCACCGCCATTGACGGACGCGGTCACTATGGCATTGAGATCATCCATTTGTCCAGACACCCAAACGTTGGACTCGTTCGGAAGGTCCGTGACGGTGTTTGGCGTGAACCCCGTGAGCGTGAGCGTCGGCGGCGCGGTATTGGTGGGATTGATATAGATGTTGACACCGGCTTGGGTGGTGTTGCCGGCCTGATCCTGGGCCACGATGGTGATGAGATTGTTACTGTAGGCCGCCACGGGGTACCGGGGAATGTCGATTTGATGATTGGAGAGGTTCCAGTACCGTTGTCCGTTGATCCAAATCTGGACGGGCCGGAACACGCCGGGCGCGGTTGGGTTTTGCGGGTCGGGATCGAAGACGGTGGCTTGCAGATGAACGAAGGCATCGCTAGCTGTTGGTCGGACTAATGATTTGGACCGCAGGCGGGATGGTGTCCAGCGTGACACGCTTGAGCAGCACCGGTCCAAGCGCGTTGGTTTGGGCATCGGCGTACTGGAGGTACAGGTAGTAGGTGGCGTTAGTCGCGCTGGGCAGCAAGTACGTGAACGGCGCGCCCGTATTAGTCGATAGGGTAAAGTTGAGCATGAACGGGTCAAAGCCCACTTTGATGAACGGGAATGGGAAGCCGCTGGCGTCGAGCGTGATCGTCTGGTTCGTGGCCCAGGTGCCGCCGCCGTTGACCACGACGTCAACCGCGTTCGACACGGTTGGATCCAAGCCGTACTCGTACTTTTGCAGATTGTCGACGCCATCGCCTGTAGGGTCCTCGCTCGCCAGATTGGGATCCAAGGGATCGAGGCCGTAGGTCACCGCCCAGCCGTAGGGAATCCCATTGTTCGTGTTTGTCGGATTGGCGCGAACTACTTGGTAGAAGTTTTGCGTCAATCCCACCGCGTTGGTGTCAGTCCAACTCGTCTGCTGATCCGTCCCAAACATCCACGCCACGTCGGTCCAAGATGTTGAAGGCAAGGCGCTGGTGCTCTGGACTATGTACAGAGCGTTGGTACAACTCTGCCACTGGAGGACCACGTCACCGCTGCCATCGGAAGCTATCGACACGATACTGAAGGGTGCCGAATAGTTTGTGATGACGCACGGATCACCGTCGTCCATCTCGTCATCGTCCATTGCCACGAGGCCGCCGCCCATTGCTAACGTTGGCGTGGACGATGCCTGTGCCGCTGCTGCGACTTCCGCCGCGATGTTGCTCGAATACACCGAATAGTAGGTGTTGCTGTCCACCAGAAACGTCTGCAACGTGACGATTGGAGGCGGTATCTGGTCAGGCGTCAGGCCCCACAAGTCGGGGTTGTTTGTAGCTTGGACATACCAATCCCATAGCCAGTGATCCGCCGAGTTTGTGTAGGGCTGATAGCCGCTTGGAGCCGCGATGGTAGCGACTACATCAGTCGAGTCCGCTGATTCGACCGTCGTCACGCCCGAGAACACATTCTTCGTCAAGATCACCGACGCGACAGGCACGTTGCTCCAATCCATGCCGGTGGTAAAATTGGTGGACGTTGGCAACGAGTCGAGGCAGGCCATTTGCGTAAAGTCGCACCACAACGGCCAGTCGGTCGCATAGGCTCGCCAATCCCACGGCGAGAACGGCAAATAGATGCTGTAATTCGCGCTCAGCGCCACCTGCGCCAGTTGATCAAGATTCGTAATCGTGATGTCCTGCGCGTGTGCCGCCGTGAACGCCCACAGCAGCGCCGACAACAGAAGACAGCCAAAGTGTAGCCTTCGCTTCTCCATACCCTCTCCTAAGGCCACCGCACCAGCCTTTCGAAACGTACCAAAACCGGTGACGAAAGGTCAAGCGCAAACATGACAACTATGCTTGGTAGAATGGCGCCCGCGTTTCTGATTGCTTAACGTGGTTGTGGCGGCCACTGCAAACTTGCGCAAGCTTCTTGGTGAAACGGTTCGTACACGCCGCGAAGCGATTGATCTTAGTCAGGAAAAACTCGCCGAGCTTGCGGATTTGTCCCGCAACTACATCGGCGAGGTCGAACGCGGCGAGACAAGCGTCTCGGTCGAGGCGTTGGCAAAGATCGCCAAAGCCCTGAAAACCCGCGTCCGTGATCTCGTGGCAGATATTTGATCCGGAACAGCTTCCAATCAACTCGCCAGGAGATTGATGGCGGATTCGAGTTTGGCGCGGATGCCGGACAGGCGGGCGGGATCGGTGATTTTGTTGCCGAGCTGGTCCTGCACGTAAAACGTGTCGATGGCCGCGCCTTTTTCGGTGGAGATTTTCGCGAAGCTGATGTCCAGGCCCAGCTCGCTGAGCGTGTGCGTGATCGCGTAGAGCAGACCGAGACGGTCTTCCGTTTGGATCTCGATGATCGTCCGTCTTTTACTGGTCTCATTGTCAAAGCTGATCAACGTCGGGATGTGCACTTCGCGAATCCCGGGCGCCGGGCCGCGAATCGCGCGCAGGCGCTTCAGCACGTCGGCAAACTTGATCTTTTCGCGGTCGCTCAACATTCGTTCGAGCATCCCCTCGGCGGTCTGGATGGCCCGCTGGTCCGTGACGGCCGCGAGGTTCTTGTCGCAGACATCGAACATATCGAGGACGACGTGGTCGCTGCGCGTGTAGATGTTGGCGCGCAGGATGTTCAACTCCGCCGACGCAAACGAGCCGCAGATTTTCGAGAACAATCCGAGGCGATCCCAGGTGCAAATGGATACCTGGGAATAACTTTGCGCGGGGAACGATTGCCAGTCGACGACCGGCACGAGCGCGTCCTCGGCTTCCTCGACTTCGAGTTGGCGCGTGAGAAACCGGTGGATCACCATCAGGTGGCGCGTGATCTCGGCGGCGCTGGTATTGATGTAGTAGCTGGCCGGCATCAGCTCGAAATGCGAATAGATCTCCTCCAGCGGCAACTTGTCCTTGAGCTCGGCGCTGACTTCGCCATAGAGCTGCTCGATGCGGCGGGAGAGAATGTCGCGCACGCGCTCGGCCCCGGTGAGCGTTTGTTTCGTCCGCCGGTAGAGTTGCCAGAGCAGGGCTTCCTTCCATTCGGTCCACGTCTTGATGCTGGTGCCGGCCGCGTCGGCGAACGTCAGCAACATCAAGGTGTTGAGGTTGACCTCGTCCCTGACGATATGGGCGGCGGCGTCGATGGTAGACTGATCGTCGATGTCGCGGCGCTGGGAGAGCATCGAGAGTTTGAGATGATCGCGGACGAGGAACAGCAACTGCGAGGTCTCATCGTCGTCCAACCGCAATCGTTGGGCGACCCGGCGGGCCATTTCCAAACTGGCCTCGGCATGATGTTCGACGTTGGCCGCCTTGCCGACATCGTGCAGCAGCAGCGCCAGGTACAACACGTGCGGGCGCTCGACGTGCTGGAAAATCTTCTTATAGCTGGCGTGGGGCGGTTCGGTGGCATCGATGATCCGGTCGAGATTCTCGATCACCTGGATCGTGTGTTCGTCCGCCGTGTAACGGTGAAAGAACTCGTGCTGGACCAGACACGTGAGCCGGCCAAACTCGGGAATATACTTGCCGAGAAATTCGACCTCATGCATCCGGCGCAGGATGCGGGCGACCTGTCCCTTGTGTTGCAGGATGGCCAGGAACACGTCGCGGGCTTGCTGCGAGCAACGAAACGACCGGTCGACCAGTTTCAGGTTCTGCCGAATCTGCGACCGCAGTTCCGGGCTCAGCTCGACGTCCCGTTGCTGCACGTAATGGAACACGCGGATCAGGCGCAACGGGTCCTGTTTGAAAATTGTCGGACCGCTCGCGGAGATCATGCCGTCGCGCAGGAGGAAGCCGTCGACCTCCTCCGGCTTGCGCGAGCGACGGAGCAAGGAGCTGAATCGCGATGATTTCGCCGGTTGGAGCGCCATCCGGTCGGCGAGCGCGTTGGTGAGCAGGAAAATGTTGCGCGAGTGCGTGTAATAATCGCGCATGAACGCTTCGGTGCGCCGCAGCAGGTCGTGATGGCGGTAGCCGAATTCCGTGGCGATTTGCGGTTGAAGCCCGATCCCGATGACATCGCAGGCGCGATTGGTCATGTAATGCATCGCATTGCGCACCCGCAGGATGAAATCGTAGGCGGCGTCGAGTTGGCGCTGCTCGGTCGGTTCGACGAAGCCGCGTTGGCGCAATTCGGAAAGTTTCCGACAACCGTACTTGAAGAACGCCATCCAGGTCAGGTTCTGGAAATCGCGCAACCCGCCGCAACCGGCCTTGACGTTGGGCTCCTGCAGGTACACCGTGTCGCCGAATTTCTCGTGCCGAGACCGCTGGTCCTCCCGGCGGGCTGCAATGTATTCGTCCTCGTGGCCTTTGACGCAATCCTTGACCAGCGCCTGCTGAAACGACTCGTAAATCTTTTCGTTGCCGACGAGCCATCGCGATTCGATCATCGAGGTCTTCGACTGCATGTCCTGGTTGGCTTGCGTGATCGCTTCGTCCACCGACCGCGTCGAATGACCGACCTTGAGGCCGACGTCCCACAACATATACAAGACCTGCTCGACCATTTCCTTGAGGTAGGGATGATGCGCCGTCGCCTGCGCCGTAGAATCGTGCAGGAACATGATATCGATGTCAGAATACGGACTGAGTTCACCACGCCCGTAGCCGCCAATCGCGACCAACGACACGGAAACCTCCGCGACCTCCGGGTGGGTCTGGCGATAGTTTTCGTCGGCCGCCTGGAACACATGGCGAAGCACCACATCCAACACATGCGCTCGGCCCTGGGCAATTTCGCGGCCCCCTCCCCCCGCGCGATGGAGCATCCGCAGGCGGTGTTCTTCGACCTTGAGGAACTTCTTGTAGAGGTTGAGTATCTCCGCCGGCCGCGCGCCGGACTTCAGGACGAGCCGTTCTTCGGCATGGCGGAGAACTTTCTCGAGGTAGCCCAATTCGCTCACGTGGCAACAATAGGGGACAACCCGAATGCGGGCAAGTTGAAATGCCCCTGTTGCAAGTACTTTGCTATCAATCCACTATAATTGCTGCCAATTTGTCACCGTGGACCAGTTGACAAAGCGCCTTCTTGGGCTACTGTAGCGCAAGTTTCTCACCCTTCGAGGAGGGGGTAATAATGACGTTACGTCACAGAAAACCAGATCCTCTCGCTGATGTTGTTCGATCCCAGCAAGAGGAAATAAAGAAGTACAAGTGGATCGAAAGCGAGAAGGTCGGTCGGGACATCGGTTGGGAACGCGCGTCGCGGGAGTGGATGCAAAAACACTTTCCTGATTGGAAGCGAGACAGTTGGAATCGTTTCGTGCAAGAGGCGCTCCGTAGCCAGAACTGCCTGAACTAACCTAGCCTCCATCCATGGGAAGCAGCGGACGCGTTGCTTCGTCTGAGCGATCCAGCATTGCGGACAGGCGTGGAAGTATGTACCCTGTCCGCATGCTCAAGCTCGGGGTCAACATCGATCACGTTGCCACACTGCGGCAGGCGCGCTACCGTTTTGCCCACGAACCGTTGGGCGCGATTCCCGAGCCGGACCCGGTGAGGGCGGCGATCGAGGCGGAGCTGGCCGGCGCGCACTCGATCACCGCGCACCTGCGGGAAGATCGGCGCCACATCCAGGACCGCGACGTGCGACTGATTCGCCAGACCATTCGCACACGGTTGAATCTCGAAATGGCCGACGTGCCCGAGATTGTCGCCATCGCCGAGGAAGTGAAACCGGGCGAGGTCTGTCTCGTGCCGGAGAACCGGCAAGAAGTCACCACCGAGGGCGGGTTGAATGTGGCGGGCGCATCCAAATCGCTGGCCGGAACCGTCGCCCGGCTGAAGAAGGCGGGGATTGCGGTCAGCCTGTTTGTGGATCCCGATGAACGGCAGATCAAAGCGAGCGCGGATGCCGGGGCGGACATTGTCGAATTGCACACGGGCACGTATGCGAATTTGCGGCACGAGGCGGAGCAAGCCGCCGAGATCCGGAAACTGGCCGCGGCATCGCAGTTGGCCCACAAACTCGGCTTGCGCGTGAACGCGGGGCACGGGTTGAACTACGAAAACACGCCGGGGATCCTTGCGGTCCCGCATCTGGAGACGCTGAATACGGGCCATTCGATCATCTCCCGCGCCCTGTTCGTCGGGCTGCGGCAGGCCATTGCCGAAATGCTGGCGTTGATGACGCTGGCTGCGAAATGAAGACTGTTACTGCGAACATCCTCGGCACCGGTGTCGATATTATCGAGACGGCGCGGATTCAGGATTCCCTCGACAAGTTTGGCGAACGGTTTCTAAACCGTTGCTTCTGGCATGAGGAAATCGCGTACTGCAACGGCATGAAATTTCCAGCGTTACATTTCGCGGCGCGGTTTGCGGCGAAGGAGGCCATCTCGAAGGCGTTCGGCACGGGCATCGGACGCCACCTCGGCTGGAAGGACATGGAGATTCGCAAACGCGACAGCGGCGAACCGTACGCCGTGCTCCACGGTAGAGGAGCGGACCTGGCGAAAGCGCGTGGCGTCACGACCATCTTTGTCAGTCTGTCCCATTGCAAGGAGTACGCCGCGGCGCATGCCGTGATCGCCGGGCACGCGCCGTCAACGGGCGCGGAACAGTAGCACCGACCCGACGCAGGCGAAGATCGCGTTCGTCGTCCAAGCGGCGGCCACGGCTGGGATGCGGCCACCGTCACCCAGCGCGAGCGTGATGTTGTTGAGGAAATAGAACACCACGACGAGCGTCAACGCCGTGCCCACGCCGAGCAACGGTCCACTGCGGCTGACCCGCATTCCCAGCGGTATCCCCATGAGCACGACGATCAGGCAGGTCAGGGGGAACGCGTAACGGGATTGGAGTCGGACCTCGTACTTGGCCAGGCCGACGAGATGATTCGCAGTACGCTGGGTGCGGATATAACGGCGGAGTTCGCCGGTGGTCAGGTCGTCGGGGTTTTTGCCTTCGACGGCGAGACGGGCGGGTGTTTCCTTGAAGGCGGGGAAGTTCGTTTCGGCGGCGTGCGCGACCGGGGCCTTGGCTTCGTTGTGGTCGTACACATCCGCGTTGAAGAAATGCCATTGATGATTGATCCAACGCGCGCGCTCGGCATAGACATCGATGTCTGGATCGCCATTGTCCTTCCGGTCGTGGATTTCCACCGTGTCCATCTCGGAGTGGCGCGTATCGAAACGCCGCGCATACCAATCCCGCCGTTCGATGGTGTTGGCGAAAAAGAAATTCTCCAGAACATCCGGCTGGCCCCGGCCCTTGACGCGCTGCCGCAACGCATCCGCCTTTTCATGCGCGTGCGGGACAAACAGATCATTGACGATGAAGACGGCGATGGTGGCGGCGGCGCCGATGGCCAGCAGCGGCAGGGCGATACGCAGGAGACTGATCCCGTTGACCCGCATGGCGACCAACTCGTTGTACTTGCTGAGGTTGGCGAGGCAGAACAACAGTCCGAGCAGGAGAGCCATGGGCATGATGATCACGAACATCTCGGGAAACAAAATGAGGTAATAGTGGACGACGGTGCCGAGGCGGGCGTGGTACTGGATGAAGTCGTCCAATGTCCCGAACAAATCGATGACGATCATCAGCATCGCGAAGGCATCGAAGCAGTACAGCAACGGCCAGGCGTATTCGCGCAGCAGATATTTGTCGAGAATCCGCACGCCACGGAGAGTAGGGAAAGGACGGCGATGCCGCGAGAAAAAAGCGCGGCTCAGTCTTTGAGTTGGTAGACGGCGCGGGTGACGCGTCGGGCTTCGGGCATGAGGTTGAGGATCCGCAGGATGTAGCCGGTGCCGCGGCGGCTGTGGGGTTGCATGCGCTCGTTGTATAGGCGCGTCAACTCATGGAAATGGATCGGCTCCTGGCGACTGCGCAGGATATCGACAAGGACCACGGGCGCCCCGACCATGGGGAGAAAGTAGCGGCGTTCCACCGTGCCGCTGATTTCCGGGTGATGATCCAGAAGCACCGTCACCAATCGCGGGCGTTGGCCGTTGAGGAAACTGAGTTCATCGGAAATGCTGGCGAGGATTTTCTCAAATGGAACGGGCTCCCTGGACGCGTGGAGGAGTTGCAGGATTTGTTTTTCGACCAGATTCAGCACCGGCTGCGGCAGGACGGAGAAGTAATCGTGGCGAAAGGTGATCCGCTCGAGCGTCTCACTGACCAACAAGAGCGATCCCCACGGTTGATACCCTCCGAAGTTCTGGTCATCGGTCCATGCGTTCAACTCGGCGGACGTCACCACGCAACTGCCGGACAGGATCTGGTTGGCCCAATACACTTCCTGGGTCTCGGCCACGGCGCGGGCGAGATGCGACCGCAGGGTCGCGATGGCTGATTCCTCGATTTGGCGGACGCGTTCGCGGGTCACGCGAATGCGCATGCGGGCGATCTCCTGCAGCGTGCGCCGCTTCATCTGGGGACGGAACAGCGGGTCGGTCAAGCCGTAGCGCTGCTCGATCACGAACAGTTCCTGACTGTTGAGGAATTCCCGCAACAGCGCGCGAAAGTTGGCGACCTGGCCGTTACCGGCCTCGAGGCGGCGAGTCCAGTTGAAGAACCAGCGAACGTTTTCCAGAGAGGTTGCGCCGAAATTGGTGAGGTTCAGGAGTTGCTGATCGCTCCAGCCGCGGAGTTGGCCGATGTTTTTGACGCCGGCCTCTTCCAAGCAGTGGACAACGCGCGCACTCAGGCCCGACCCGGCCACGGGCCAGTTGTCGATCGCTTGGCGCGTAATCTTTTGCGTCTGAAACTTATCCCGGAAGTATGTACTTTACGCAAGGGGACATTTTGAGGTCTAAACTGGCAGTTTTGGCAATAATTGGCGCGCAAGGGTCATTTTTTGGCCTCGGAGTAGAGGGAAATGACAAATTCTTTGGACTTTTC
>JBKQMH010000155.1:0-28903 GCA_052146795.1 Verrucomicrobiia bacterium | reverse complement strand
CATCGCGAGCTGTTTTCCGCAGTGGCTGAACGACGGGATTCGCGGGCTCGGCGAGGAATGGCCGCCGCAGTGGTTGACCTCGGTAACATGGGCCAAACCCGCGTTGATGTTCATGAGTTTCTGGACGGTGGTGGGCGGCTACAACATGATTTTGTATCTCGCGGCGCTGCAGGGCGTGTCACCCGAGCTGTACGAAGCGGCGGACATCGACGGCGCGAACGCCTGGCAGCGGTTTTGGGCGATCACGTGGCCGATGGTGAGTCCGACGACATTTTTTGTGCTGACGATGAGCCTGATCGGCGGATTGCAGGGCGGATTTGAACAGGCATTCGTCATGACGCGCGGCGGACCCGCCGGGGCGACGACGACGATCAGCTATTACATCTACAATCACGCGTTCGCGTGGAACCACATGGGCTACGCGGCGGCGATTGCGTGGGTGCTGTTCGCGGTGGTGTTCGGGGTAACGCTGGTGAACTGGCGGTTTGGAGGGCGGATTGTCCACTACTAACAAGCCGGGCGCGATGCGCAAGCTGATCACGTACCTGTTGCTCGGGTTTGTTGGGCTGTTCATGCTGTTGCCGTTTTTGTGGATGCTGTCGACATCGATAAAGCCCGCGAGCGACGTGTTCACGTCATTCGAGAATCCAATCAAAGCATTCGTGCCGAGGGAAACGCAGTGGAAAAATTACGGACAGGTGTATGACACGACGCAGGCCATGGGCGGCGGGTTTGCGCGATGGTATTTGAATAGCATTCTCGTGGCGGTGGTGGTGACGCTCGGGCAGGTGACGACCAGCGCGTGCGCGGCCTACGCGTTCGCGCGGCTGCGGTTTGCCGGGCGCGACAAATTGTTTCTCGGGTATCTCGCCACGATGATGATCCCCGGCGCGGTCACGATGATCCCGAATTTCATCCTGATGCGAAAAATTACGGAATGGCTGACGGCAGTCGCGCCGGCGGTCAATTGGGACGCCTCGCGCGTGGTGTACCTGTTTGGGCGGACGTATGAAGCGGGGCGATTGGTGGGGCTGGATTCGTATTTTGCCTTGGCGGTGCCGGCGATGTTTTCGGCGTACGGCACGTTCATGCTGCGGCAATACTTCCTGAGCATCCCGCGGGATTTGGAGGAAGCGGCAACGATCGACGGGTGCGGGTTGTTCCGCATTTTCACGTCGATTATACTGCCACTGAGCAAACCAGCGCTGGCGACGCTGACGATTTTCACGTTCATGGGCAACTGGCAGAGTTTTTATTGGCCGTTGATCGTGCTGACGCAGGACTCGATG
Source organism: Verrucomicrobiia bacterium (assembly GCA_052146795.1). Classification (GTDB taxonomy): domain Bacteria; phylum Verrucomicrobiota; class Verrucomicrobiia; order Palsa-1439; family Palsa-1439; genus Palsa-1439. The sequence continues at coordinate 27,614 of JBKQMH010000155.1, read as the reverse complement.
AAAACGTTGCCGCTGGGGTTGCTGTCGTTCATGGGTTTGTACAGCACGCAATGGAGCCTGCTGATGGCGGGGTCGATGATGATGATTCTGCCGGTGATAATTGTCTTTCTTGTGGGTCAGAAATGGTTTATAAGCGGGATTCAGTTGGGCGCATTGAAAGGTTGAAGCGAGAAAGGGATGCGGGCATGTATCGCGGTCGAATCAATCCAACCCGGGAACTTCTTGGGGAAGTCCGTCAGCGAGTGCCGGCGAGAACCCGGCTCATCCCGGAGGCGTTTACCACCGACCATCGGCGGCCGGTCCTCGTCAAACTTTCCGACCTGACGCCCGAGACGTTCTATCTATTCGACGAAATCACCGCGCAGGCGTTCCGCGATGCCGTGATGGAAGTCGGGGCGCGCGATGGCGGGGGACGATTGACGGTGTGCGATCCGTTTCCGGTGGGAGGCGGGGCGCAGCAGCAGCACTTGCAACGTCTGGCGGGCAAGGTGGAACGGGTGCGCGTGCTGCGGGTCGGGATCGCCAACGTAGCGGCGGCGGGCGATGCGTCGATGGAATTTCGCGATATCGCCGCCAATCCGCTGGCCCGATACAGTTTTGCGATCAAGGAAGGCATACGCCCGTTGTTGTTCATTTGCCGGAGAGACGGGCGGCCGCATACTTCGGGAACGCGCCGGACCGCCGGATTTTTCTCCGTCGGCCGGGACGTGGTGGAAGAAGTGGCTGATGACGTGGAATTGTTGCTGCGCGGTGTGGCGACGACGATGGCGACGTTTGAGGAGATGGAACTGCTGCATCGGACGACCCAGCGCGTGTCGCGAGAATTGGAGAGCTATTCCCGGCGGGTGGAATGGGCGGTGCGGCATGCGCGACGCCGGCCGGATTTGCTGACGCCGGCGCGATTTGATCGGATCGTCGGCCAGGCCATTGCCAAGATGGGCCAGCTCAAGGAGATACCGCGTCGGGCATTGCGGTCCATCGAAAATGGCGGTTTCTGATCAGGTCTACGACACCCTTGATTTGATGGGTGCGGCACAGCGGAAAAACGAACCCTAACCCTAACCCTCTCCCCTCTTAAGGGAGAGGGGAACGCATTCCGTCTCCTCGCCCCTCCGGGGGAGAGGACGAAGGTGAGGGGCCAGCGACACTTTTGCGAGTCCGTGGTGTTGGAATACATTGTAAGCGAAGAAGTCAAACTCTGGTGAACGGAGGACTTGATTATGAAACGGATTCTGAAAGCCATCAGTGGTTCCGCGGTCGTGGTCGCAGCGGTCTGTTTGCTGAGCGCGCCGGCCCAGGCCCGCGTGTTTGTGAACGTGGGGTTTGGGTTCCCGTTCTTTTACGGTCCGGCGTATTACCCGGCCTACGGGTATTATTGTGCGCCACCGGCCTACTACTATGGGCCTCGGTATTACGGGTATTATTACGGGCCGCGCGGGTATTACTATTACCGTGGCGGACGCTGGTATTACCGGTAGGCGGAACTGCTGGAAGTGATCTCTTGGAAAGGTAGGGCTGAGGCTCTGCCTTTCTATTTTTGGGAGCGTCGGCGCCTGAACGGAAGCAGCGCGATCAGGCCGACGGCCAATAGCACCAAGGTCGAGGGCTCGGGAACGGGCTGAAAGGCCAACCAGCCGGTTCCGGACAGCCCTGTGCTGGTAAAGGCCGTACCTACGCCCGACGGGTTGAACTCCTCGATGGTGCCGCCTTCCTCCACATACACGTTGTTCGCACTATCGATGGCAAGTCCCTGCGGGGAATTCAGCCCCGAGACAAAGACCGTGCCTACGCCCGAAGGGGTAATTTTTTCGATTTTGTTGCCATTCTGCGCGGACACATAGAGGTTATTCGAATTATCGAAGGCCAAGCCCCACGGGTAAGCCAATTGGGGGCCAAACTGTGTAATCGTGTTATCGTCGTTGATGAACTTCTCAACGTAGTCGTTGGGCACACTCACAAACGAAGCATACAGGTTGCCCGCACTGTCGCAGGCCAGACCGTTTATATCCTGCGACCCATTATAGTTTGAGCCAGAAAAGGGCCGGCCCGAGGGGCCGAAACTTCGGATGGTGACAGTCCAGTTATCGGGGCCTTCGTTGTTGTTGGTGGACACGTAAAGGTTGCCCGAGCTGTCGATGGCTAGGCCTATCGGGCCATTCTCTATTCCTGAGACAACGACGGTCCCCGTATCGCTCAGCGCGCCGCCTGATGATTTGAACTCCTCGACGGTGCCGTTGCCCACATTGGCCACGTACAGATTGCCTGCACTGTCGAATGCAAGCCCCGACGGGTAATTCAATCCTGAGTTCGAGTTGGCAAAGAGCGTGGGGACCCCGGACGGGTTGTACTCCTCGATGGTGTTGTTGCCCTCGTTGGCTACGAAAAGGTTGTCCGCTCGGCCTGTTCCCGGCACGGCGAGCAGGAGCAAGCTCAGGGCGAAGGAGGCGGTGGTGACGGCGAGGTTTGTTCTCATCGTTGGACTCCGATACTGACCAGACAAACGAGATAACAGTGGCGAGTATAGATGCGAGCGACCAGGTAGGCAAGCCAATTAGTATTGGGTGTCCGTCCGTACTGGCTGCCAAAACACGTGAAAGGCAACAAGCTGGTGCCGCGTCAGCTCTTATATGGCATGTAGCCGCGCCGTTGGCATGTGCTGATAGCGTTTTGCGGGTTCGGCTTAGGGTGCGCAGGCTAAAGCCTGCGACTACAGCACTTCGGCGAGGGTGGCGAGGGGTTTGCGGTATTGGGTGGCGAGATCGGCGTAGGTGACGCGTCCGCGGACGATGTTCAAGCCGCTGGCGAGGGCCGGGTTTTTGCGGGCGGCGCGTCCAAAACCCTTCCTAGAGATTTCCAAGACGTACGGGAACGTGGCATTGGTCAGGGCTGTGGTGGACGTGCGGGCGACCGCGCCGGGCATGTTCGTCACGCAATAATGCACGATACCGCTGACGAGATAGGTGGGCCGTTCGTGCGTGGTCGGGCGCGACGTTTCGATGCAACCACCCTGATCGATCGCCACGTCGACAATCACCGCGCCGCGTTTCATCTGGCGGACCAACTTCCGGGACACCAACACCGGCGCGCGCGCGCCGGGTCGGAGCACCGCGCCAATGAGCAGGTCGGCGTCCTTGACCTGATCGCGGATGTTGTGGGTGTTGCTCATCAGGGTCTTGACGTTCTTGGGCATGACATCGTCGAGATACCGAAGGCGGTTCAGGTTGATATCGAGGATCGTCACATCCGCGCCGAGACCGGCGGCCATCTTGGCGGCATTGGCGCCGACCACGCCACCGCCGAGAATCGCGACCTTGGCCGGGGCAACGCCGGGGACGCCCGCGAGCAACAGGCCGCGGCCTTTGGTGGGTTCCTCGAGATACTTCGCGCCTTCGTGGACGGCCATGCGGCCCGCGATCTCGCTCATCGGGGTGAGCAACGGGAGCGAGCCGTCGCGCAACTGGATGGTTTCATAGGCAATGGCGACAATGCCACTGCGCAGGACGGCATCGAACACCGGTTTGTCAGCGGCAAAATGGAAATAGGTGAACACGATCTGGCCGGGCCGCAGGAGGCGGAGTTCGGACGGTTGCGGTTCCTTGACCTTGACGATCATATCGGCGCGACGAAAGATGGTGCCCGGCGAACCGATCACGCGCGCGCCGGCGGCCCGATAATCAGGGTCGAACGCGCCGCTGCCCTCGCCGGCGCGGCGTTCGACCAGGACCGTGTGCCCCGATTCCGTCAACGCCTCGCAGTGGACGGGCAACAAGCCGACGCGATACTCGTTGTTTTTGATCTCTTTGGGAACGCCGATGATCATAGCGTCAGCGTCGCGGTGGGTTTGTCCTGGCTGGAGACGGTGACCGCGGTATGGTTCGCGCCGATCTTGCGGAGTTTGTCCGCGACGGCTTGCTGGGCGAGTTCGGGCCGGTTGCAATCGCGGCTGAGATGCGCGAGGAACACGTGACGAAGTTTATCACAGGCAACGTCGCTGGCGAGCGTGGCGGCGGCATCATTGCTGAGGTGGCCGTGACGGCTCATGATCCGTTGTTTCAGCGCCCAGGGACGGGCGGCGTCCTCCTGCAGGAGCTTCAAGTCGTGGTTGGCTTCCACGACAAGCGCATCCATCTGACGGACGCGTTCGGTGACGAGCTTGGTGGCGTGGCCGAGATCGGTCAGCACGCCGACGGCGAGACCGGAACCCGGATGACGAATGACGTAGCCGACGGGATCGTAGGCGTCGTGCGGCACGCTGAACGATTCCACGAGCAGATCGCCAACCTCGAACGAACCGCCGGTGGAAAACAGGCGCCAGGAAATGCGGACTTTTTCCTGCCATTCGGGGTCGGTGGTGACAGCTTCGGCGGTGAGACGATTGGCGTAGACGGGCAGGGGGCGCGATTTGCACAGGACGCCGAGGCCGCGGACGTGATCGGAATGTTCGTGGGTGAGGATCACGCCGCTGACCTGATCGATGTTGCGGTTGATGAGCGCGAGGCGATGGGCGATCTGGCGCCCGCTGAGGCCGGCATCGACGAGAAGCCGCGTCGTGTCGGTTTCGATCAAGGTGCAATTACCGGCGCTGCCACTACCCAAAATCGTGATGTGCATCCCCACGCGCCGATATTACACGGCGGGCGGATTGACTCAAGCTTTCTGCAATCGCAACAGCGCGATTTCGGGCGGGCAATTGAAGCGGACGGGGGGCGCGATCAGGCCGATGCCGCGGCTGACGTACATGTGGGTATCGCCGCGCGTGAACAGACCGTGGGCGTACTTTTGTCCGTATTGCGACGGGACATGGGGCGGGCCGTAGAACGGAATGACCACCTGGCCGCCGTGCGTGTGACCGGCCAGAATCAGGTGCGAACCCTCCCGCGACCAGTCTTCAAAGGAATCGGGATTGTGCATCAACACGAGCGAGAAGGGAGTATCGACGTTGCGAAAGGCGGTGACGACGTCCACGCCATCCGTCCAGAAATCGCCGAGGCCGACGATGGAGAGCGGCTCGCCGTTGATGCGGATTGTCTGGCTGGTGTTGCGGAGGACGGGAATGCCGACGGATTCGATGGCGTTGGCGACAGCATCGCCATTGTACCAGTTGTCGTGGTTGCCCAACGAGGCGAACACGCCATATTTGGCACGGGATTGGCTCATGCACCGGGCGCAGTCGTGTACCATCTCAGCTGGCGGAGCCGTTTCCTTGAACTGGGATTGGACGAATCGGATGAAATGATGATGACGAGACGTGTGGTGGCCAGCGGTCAGATAATCGCCCGTGAAAATGATGAGGTCGGGCGCGAGCGCATTGGCCGTGGCGATGCAATCGGAGATGTATCCCGAGCTGACCACACGGCTGCGGTGAAGATCGGTAAGATGAGCGATGGTGAGGCCATTAAACGCGGACGGAAGTCCCTGAATGACAACTGAAACGCGACGGACATGGGCGAAGCGGGGTTCGATGAGCGTGGGGTATACGACGCCGCCGGCACCGACGATAGCCGATGACCAGAGCAGGCGTTTCAGGAATGTGCGACGGGTAACGTTAGGCACATGCGTTGGACAATATTTGGCCTTTACTTGTTGAATGTCACGAATATAGTGAAGCGGGTCTGGCGAGACGCAAGCCCGCAAGGAAGAACAAGGAATCATGGCAGGTCCGGGATTACATCAGGTTCAGAGATTATCGCTGCAGCAGATTTTGGCGCCGCAGTTGCAGCAGAGTCTTCATTTGCTCCAGGTGCCGACGCTGGAACTGCGGACGTTGGTGCAGGAGGAACTGCAGCAGAACCCGTTGCTCGAAGAGATTGCCAAGGACGAGCCGCGGGTCGAGGTGGAAACTCCCGAGAGCGAGCCGGAAGTCGACAAGACCCCGACCGCTGAGGAGCGGCAGGAGTTCAAGGAAGAATTTGAGGTCCTTTCGAAGCTCGACGAAGAGTGGCGCGAGTATTTTTCCCAGACGAGCAGTTTTCGCTCGCGGTCGCCCGAACAGGAGGAGCAGCGGCAACATTTCTTTGACTCGATCGTCCAACAGGAATCGCTGCAACAACATCTGATCCAGCAACTCAGCTTCATCAACGTCACCGACGACAAACGCAAGGTGGCGGAGTTGATCATTGGCAGCATCAATGACGACGGCTATTTGCTCACACCGATCGAGGAACTGGCGGTCAGTTCGGGGATCCGGCTGGAAGATTTGCAGGAGGCGCTCGATCTCGTGCAGACGTTTCATCCGGTCGGAGTCGGCGCGAGGAACTTGAAAGAATGCCTGCTGATTCAGTTGGACCGGCTCGGCAAATCGGAGTCGATCGAGGCGGTGTTGGTCAACCAGCACCTGGACGATCTCGGTCGGAAGCGGTTTCCGGAGATTGCGCGGGCGATGGGGCTGAGCGCCGAGCAGGTGCAGCAACTGGCGAATTTTATTTCGACGCTCGAACCGAAGCCGGGACGGATGTTCACCACGGAGCAGCAGCAGTACGTCGCGGCGGACGTGGTCGTGCAGAAGGTCGGCGAGGAGTACGTGGTGATGCTCAACGACGAGCAGATTCCGCATTTGCGCATCAGCAACACGTACAAGGAACTGATGGCGAGCGGCGAGAAGTCCAACGACGCGCGGGATTACATCCGCGACAAGATCCGCGCGGGCAAGTTCCTCATCAAGAGCATCCACCAGCGCCAGCAAACGATTTACAACATCGCGAAAGTGATTGTGGAACGCCAGCGGGAGTTCCTGGAAAAAGGCATCTCGTTTCTGCGGCCGTTGACGATGGCGCAGGTGGCGGAGGTGGTGGGCGTGCATGAAACGACGGTGAGCCGCGCGGTGGCCAACAAATACATGCAGACGCCGCAAGGGCTGTTCGAGATGAAGTATTTCTTCACGCCCGGGTTCGAGACCACGTCGGGCGGCGCGATGAGCAACACCAGCGTGAAGGAACAGATTTCGAAGTTGATTGAGCGCGAAGACCAGACCAAGCCGTTGTCCGACCAGGAAATCGTGGCGATCCTGAAAGAGCAGGGCATCCCCATTGCCCGCCGGACCGTGGCGAAGTACCGCAACGAGTTGAATATCCTGCCGAGTAATTTGAGAAAGACGTATTAGGCTGCGTTTGGGAGCCTGCAACCAAGCTCCTGTCATTCTGAGCGGAGCGAAGAATCTCTCTCTTTTCGACAGGCTCCTGAACGACAGAGACCCTTCGACAAGCTCAGGGTGACACAACGCAGGGATTTTGGACTTGTGACACTCAGAGCACAGCGTTAACGTTGCTGACGCCATGCTGAAGGCGAATCCGATCATCGCGTTTGTGGCGACCACTAATCCTGCCCGCGCCAAGAAATTCTACAAAGACACATTGGGTCTGCGATTTGTCAGCGAGAATCAGTTTGCCGTGGTTTTCGATGCCGGCGGGACGATGTTGCGGGTGACGCCGGTTGAGAAATTTGAACCGACTTGTTTCACGGTGCTGGGATGGATCGTGACGGATATTGCGAAAGAAATCCGCGCGCTGAAGAAGCGCGGAGTGAAGTTCAAGCGGTACGACTGGATGGAACAGGACGAACTGGGTGTTTGGACATCGCCCGCCAACGCGAAGATTGCATGGTTCGAAGATCCGGATGGAAACGTGCTGTCATTGACGGAGTTTGGGGCGAATGGCAAACACGCATAATGCCGATGCGGAGAGATTCTTTCGCGTAATCAAGAAAGGTGATCTCGTGGGGGTAAGTAAGCTCATAGAGGTTGGCAGGGACGTCAACGCCGCCAACAAGTTTGGCTGGACCCCGCTCATGTACGCATCTTGCCAGGGAAGCTCTCCCATCATTCGTGCTCTCATTGCGGCTGGGGCAGATGTTAACACGGTGAATGACTTCGGCGCTTCGCCTCTAGCCTACGCAGCGCTGGAGGGCCACTGCAGCGCGCTGGAGTTGTTATTGAAGTCAGGCGCCCGGATCGATGTTCGGCCTCACGGGGTGTCGGTCGTTCAATTCGCGCAGTCGGGTTCTGGCTGCTTAGTTACGACCAAGCATATCGATATTCTAAGGGCGGCGGGGGCGGTTTAGAGACTAAGGCTCAATTCCGCTCGTGGGACTGCGGTTGCTTGTCCCTTTCGACGAGGGGCATGCCGACTTTGTCGGCAATCTCGTGGAATTCGTCGCGGGAGACGGTGTCGAGGGTTTTGCCGCGGCGTTTGAGGTGTTCGTTGAGCTTGATGGCTTTTTCCTGCATCGTGCCGTGGGTTTCCTCGCTGCCGCCGACCAGTTTGAAATTGTCGCCGGTGGTGATGCGGGTATGGCCGTCCTTGTTGTCCAGACCGAGGCCGAACAACATGGTTTTTTTCTTCGATTTGACGGTTTTGGCCGGCTTCTTCATTACAATACAATCTATCAGACAGATAGGGAGATTGCAATGGGGCCTGTGGACTCGTCGGAAAATTGTATTCGGATTCGGCTTGCAACGCGCGCGTTGCTCCTGTATGTTCCGCCGCCCTGAGAGATTTTCATGAAAGCGAAGATACATCCTGAATATGTGGACGCGGTAATTCACTGCGCGTGCGGCAACATCATCAAGACGCGGTCGACGCGCAAGGACATGCGCATCGGCATCTGCTCGAAGTGCCATCCGTTTTTCACGGGCACGCAGAAATTTGTCGATACGGCGGGCCGGGTGGAGCGGTTCCAAAAGCGGTACGCCAAGAAGACGAAGTAGCGGCTTTTCCCGAGGACTTCGCGCTGATAATTGTCGGCGCGAAGTTTTTGTTTTTTCCGGGGACGGGGTTACGAAGCAGAAGCGCCCTACAACAAACGACGGCAATGACCACACTTCCGAACATTGATAAATTCCGCAAGCGAGCGGTGGAATTGGAGACCGAACTCGCCAATCCGGCGGTGTACTCCGATCAGCGGCGGGCGGGCGTTCTCGCGCGGGAACTCCAGCGGATCAAGAAGTTGTTGGGCGATTACGCGGCGGCGGAGGTGGTGATCAAGCAGATTGGCGAGAACGTCGAGTTGGCCGCGTCCGGCGACGCGGAGATGGCCGAACTCGCGAAGGGTGAACTGGAGGATTTGCAGCGGAAGCTGGAGAAGCTGCAACTCGACATTCAGATGGGGTTGGTTCCGCCGGACCCGAACGACTCGCGCAACACGATTATCGAAATTCGCGCCGGAACGGGCGGGGAAGAGGCGGCATTGTTTGCCGGCGACCTGTTCCGGATGTACAGCCATTACGCGGACGGTCAGGGGTGGAAGATTGAATTGATGGATACGAGCCCGAGTGAGCGGGGCGGGTTCAAGGAAATCGTGTTCTCGATGCTCGGTCAGGACGTGTACAAGAAGATTCGGTATGAGAGCGGGGTGCACCGGGTGCAGCGCGTGCCCGAGACGGAAGCGCAGGGGCGGATTCACACGAGCACGGCGAGCGTGGCGGTGTTGCCCGAGGCGGAGGAAGTGGATGTGCAGATCAAGCCTGAGGATTTGGAGATCACGGTGTGCCGGGCGAGCGGGCCGGGCGGTCAGGGCGTGAACACGACCGACAGCGCGGTGCAGATTCATCACAAGCCGAGCGGGTTGATTGTGCGGTGCGCGGATGAGCGGTCGCAGATCAAGAACAAGGCGAAGGCCTTGCGGGTGCTGCGGTCGCGGTTGCTGGCGCACAAGCAGGAGGAAGAAGAAGCGCGGATGTCGGCGGCGCGCAAGAACCAGATTGGCAGCGGCGATCGGAGCGAGAAGATTCGGACGTACAATTTTCCGCAGAACCGCGTGACGGACCATCGGATCAACCTGACGATCCAGAATCTGCCGGCGATCCTGGAGGGGGATTTGGAGGAGTTGATTGCCGCGTTGATGACGGATGATTTGAACAAGCGGCTGGCCGAGACGGTGAAGTAAGACAATCTGTGGTTTGCAGCCCCGAAACGGATTCGGGGTAAAAAGCGCATCTACAACGTGTGAGGGTTGTGCTACTCATCGTTCTTGATGATTCGCGTACGTGAAAAACGTGCGGTGGTGGCGGCGTGGATGGCGCTGCTAGTGACGGTTGTTTCCAGTTTCGGGCAGGAGCCCGGTCCCAAGTTTTCGCGCGAGGAGGTGATTTCCATCCAGATCGGACTCGATGACGCGGGGTTTTCGTGCGGGCAGATTGATGGCAAATGGGGCGGAATGACGCGGCAGGCGCTGGCGGCGTGGCAACAGGCGAACGCGTTGAAGGCGACGGGCGAGTTCGATGCGGAGACGGCGGCGAATTTCCCGGCGGGCGAGGCGAACTACACGAATTACGTCGTCACGGCTGCGGACCTGGCGAAGCTCACGCGGATTCCTGAGGATTGGAAGGAACGGTCGGAACTGAGCAACATGTGGTTTGAGAGCGTGGTGGAGATGGTGGCGGAGAAATGCCATGCGTCAGAGGGACTGATCAAGACGCTGAACCCCGGGATCACGAATTGGGGAGCGGTGCAGGCAAACCAGTCGGTCATGATGCTGAACCTGTCACCGGCGAAGCGCGTGGCGGCGGCGAAGGTGCGGGTAAGTTTGTCGGCCAAGACGATCACGGCGTACGACGATGGCGGGAGAATGATTGCGTATTTCCCTTGTTCGATTGCGGCGGACAAGGAGAAGCGGACGCCGGGGCAATTGACGGTGCAGACCGTGGCGGTGAATCCGAATTACACGTTCGATCCCGTGAATTTTCCCGAGTTGGACGACGTGCAGAAGGGGTATGGGAAGCTGATTGTGCCTCCCGGCCCGAAGGACCCCGTGGGCACAGCGTGGATCGGGCTGAGCCGGGTGGGTTACGGGATCCACGGCACGCCGCATCCCGACCAGATTGGCAAGACGTTTTCGCACGGGTGTTTTCGGTTGGCGAACTGGAACGCGAATCGTCTGGCGCAGATGGTACAGATCGGCACGCCGGTGGACGTGGTGGAGTAACTGGCGGAGGTTTACAGCGGGGCCTGAATCTGTTAGATTCTCTGCATGAGTACGAGTGATTTGATCACGGTGGATCCCGATATCCTCGGAGGCACGCCGGTCTTCAAGGGCACACGCGTTCCCGTGAAGACGCTCTTCGACTACCTCGGGGACAATTACTCGCTTGATGAATTCCTGGAATGCTTCCCGTCCGTCACGCGGGAGATGGCCTGCCGCATCCTCGAATGCTCGGAGTCGGCCCTCCTTACACCAACTGCCAAATGAGGATTCTGCTGGATGAATGTGTCCCATGGCCGGTCCAAAAGCTTCTCGTTGGCCATGATTGTGTGACGGTTCAACAGCGCGGTTGGGGCGGTATCAAAAACGGAGAGTTGCTCCGACTGGCGGAACCTGAATTTGACCTGTTCATCACCACGGACCAGAACATCCGTTACCAACAAAACCTTGCTGGCCGCCGCCTTCCCATTCTGGAGCTTTCCACAAACAACATTCGCCGGCTTCGTGCTGCGGGGTCTTTGATTCAATCCGGGGTGGCAGCCCTGAAGATGGGCGAGTTCCGAAAACTGGACATTCCATGAGTGAGTGCAACTCCGATTGACGGGGAGAAGGTAACGCCGCTCGGCAGAAACTTCGCATGGGTGCTTTCGACTGGCGAACTGGAACGCGAATCGTCTGGCGCAGATGGTACAGATCGGCACGCCGGTGGACGCGGTGGAGTAAAGGGTCTGTCAGACGGATTAAGAGAAAGCCTGTTGCTCGTTGGGCACAGATATCCATTGTGTTTCCCACGTTCCGACGTATATGGAAGGCGGGGAGTCGAGGGCAATGTGCAAGTTGCCAGAATAGACACGCAGGTGTCATTCGGAAGCTCGACGCCCCAACTTTTTTCGCCGCCCGTTAGCCCGGAAGCAGACATGAGTGACGCCGAGAACAAACCAGCAGGCAAGTCGGAGACCAAACCCGTTGGCAAGGAAGCGACCAAACCGGCGGGCCAGACGGAGCCCAAACCAGTTGACAAGGCGGAGAGCAAACCGGCAGTCAAAGCGGAGAGCCGACAGGCAGGCAAAGGCTCAAAACGTCGTCCATTCAAGGCGAAGCAATACGCGGCGAATTACGAGGCGATCCACTGGGGTAAGAGGCCATCCAAGAGGCCCAAGCGGTAAGGGCAAGCCTGTCCTTCTTTTTCATACCGACCCGCCCTGCCAGCTGATCCCTGCCGCCGAGACCACCACGAAACTATCGGTTGCTATTCCTGCGATTGGGCTTACGTTGCGGTGGAGAGTCGAGGGGAAAGTTGCAGGCTGCCACGTGTAGGGCAGTGCAGTTCAAGCCTCGGCTCTCTCACGTTTTTGGCGCCAGTTCAGGCAGTCTTGACCCTGGCGATCCGAGTACTCTGGTTCCGTTATCCACTTGACAAGGTATCTTATCGGCTATGTAGTCCCGCCACGATGAGACGTCTTTTGAGGCGGGCAAGAACGTTCATTTCGGGTGGCGTCAGATCACCGGTGCTCTTTTCAGTCCTGCTCCTGGCAAGCGCAGCCTCCGGTCTGGCACAGGACGTCACCGCGGTCTTCGTTTCACCGTCCGGGCCACTGGCCGCTGGCAGTCGGTCCAGTCTTTGGCTCTACTGCTTCAACAATTCGTCCAATTCCATAGGTCGAGTCTTCGAGCCGAGTCTCAACTGTACGCTCATCTCACAATTCACTCCGCTCGAAACGGTCCTGATGTTGAATACCAACAGCAGTCCGCTGGCGGCAACGATTGCGCCCGGCAGCTTCATCAAAGCGGAATACCTGCTGGACCTTCCGTTAACGAGCAGCGGTCAGGTCACGCTGGATATACGAAACTATAATCAGGTGGTGATCCTTGTGGCCCCGCCCTCGTTCGGGATTCCAGGCGTGAAACAGCCGCCGCCGGCGCCAGTGCCTCCTGGTTCCGAGTTATGGGAATTTTTCGCGGACCACATGTCCTTCTACGAGCCGATTTATTTCATTCTTGGCACCTATCCCGCCGCCGAGTTTCAGGTGAGCCTGAAATACAAACTCCTCGATCTCAAGGAAAACTGGAATCCGTTCACCCATCTCTATTTTGGCTATACCCAGACCTCGTTTTGGGAACTGTTCACCAGGGATCCGGCCTTCTACGATACGAGCTACAAACCGTCGGCGTTCCTTTATTATCCCGACGTGTTTCAGAACAAGTTTTTCCAACTCGATCTGCAACTCGGCGGCGAGCACGAATCGAATGGTCGCGGCGGCACCGAGGAGCGCAGCATGAATACGATGTACCTGCAACCCAAAGCCACGGTTGACCTGCCGTACAATTTGCAGTTCTCGCTCCAACCGCGCGCCTGGTTCTACGTCGACGTGGGTGACAACAACTACGACATGGACCAGTACCACGGTTACGCCGATCTGCTCTCGGCGCTGACGTGGCTCGATCCAAATTCCGGCGAGAAAATTCAGTTGTCCAACAAACTGACCATCGGCGACCGGGGATCTCATGCCGGCCTGCTATTCGATTTGCGGTTTAACCTGGCGGGCGTACCGGTCCTGCGTAAATTCAACCCGGCCATTCAAGTGCAATACTTTACCGGCTACGGCCAGACCTTGCTGCAATACAACCAAGCCAGTCACGCCCTGCGCGCCGGCCTGTGCCTCTGGTATTGACCCTGTGCCGAAACGACACCGCGGGTAAGTCTGAACCGCTGGCGCTGACTTTGGAATAGGGTAAGCCTAAAATGAGACCGGATTTGCGGCGCGGGAAGGTGGGAGAGTGCGCTTTCAACGGGTTCGACGTCCGTGCTATCCTCGCGGGGTGACGATTTTGGAGGTCATCAACAAGACGACGCCGTATTTTGAGAAGCAGGGGATCGAGAGTCCGCGGCTGACGATTGAGTTGTTGCTGGCGCATTTGCTCAGGAAGAAGCGGTTGCAACTGTATCTGGAGTTTGAGCGCGAGCTGGAGGAGACGACGCTGGAGGCGTTGCGCGGGATGGTGAAACGGCGGGTGGCGGGTGAGCCGCTGCAATACATCACGGGCGAGGCGGAGTTTTGCGGGTTGAGATTGATGGTGGACAGGCGGGTGTTGATCCCGCGGCCGGAGACGGAGTTGCTGGTGGAGGCGGTGGCCGGGAGATTGAAGCCAGGAGTCAGGAGCGAGCGGTCGGCAGTCAGGATTGTGGATGTGGGGACGGGGAGCGGGTGTATAGCGATCGCGTTGGCGAAGAGATTTCCGGGCGCGGAGATTATCGCACTGGACGCAAGCCGGGATGCGTTGGACGTAGCACGCGGGAACGCGACGTTGCATCAAGTCGAAAAAAACATTCGCTTTTTGGAAAGCGATTTGTTAGTAAACTTGGATGACAGCTTGCGTGCGGATGTGATTGTATCGAATCCGCCGTATATCGCCGATGGGGAAATGGCGAAGCTGCCCAAGGAGGTCAGAGACTTTGAGCCTGTGACAGCTTTACAGGCGGGTGAGGATGGACTCAAAGTCATCCGACGCTTGGTCATGGATGCCAGGCGTTTTCTGTCTCCCTCCGGATTTTTGGCGCTGGAGCTTGGCGCCGGGCAGCGAGCGGCTGTTGAAGAATTTTTCGGCCAGCAGGGGTATGACGTGGTCGAGGTCGTGAAGGATTTGCAGGGGCATGAGCGCGTGATCGTGGCTCAGCCTCGGAAGTAAAACGCCGGGTTTGGGGAAGCCCGGTGGCGGTGACAGCAGACAGATAGCTCGTGCCAAGGAGGGAGCTATGGAAAAAATCATTATCAGCGGAGGGAATCCGCTTCGGGGGACCGTTGAGATCAGCGGTTCGAAAAACGCGGCCCTGCCCATTATCGCCGCGACGTTGCTGACCAGCGAGCCGTGCACCATCCGTGGCGTGCCCAATCTCAGCGATATCCAGTTCATGTGCGACATCCTGAAGTGGCTGAGCGTGAAGGTCACGCACCACAAGACGGAGGGTGTGGTTGAGATCCAGGCGCAGCATCCGCTGGGCGTGGCACCGTACGAACTGGTGCGCAAGATGCGCGCGTCCGTGTGCTTGCTCGGGCCATTGCTGGCACGACTGCATAACTGCAAGGTCTCGCTGCCCGGCGGGTGCGTCATCGGTGATCGCCCGATCGACCAGCATATCAAGGGACTCAAACGCCTTGGCGCCGACGTAATGGTGGAGAACGGCTACGTTCACGCGCGGTGCAATGAATTGACCGGCACGGACGTGTTTATGGGCGGGCGGTTTGGTTCGACCGTGCTGGGCACGGCCAACGTGATGATGGCGGCCGCGCTGGCCAAGGGGACGACGTGGATTGAAGGCGCGGCGTGTGAGCCGGAAATCGAAGACCTGGCGATTTTTCTCATCAAGATGGGCGCAAAGATCAAGGGCGCGGGCAGTCATATATTGGAGATCGAGGGTGTGGAGACGCTCAATGGGGCGGACCACAAGGTCATCACCGATCGCATTGAGGCGGGCACATTTATGGCAGCGGCGGCGATCACGGGTGGGGACATTGAGATCAAGGGAGCGCGGGCCGAGCATTTGTGCGCCGTGCGCGACAAGCTGGAGGAATCCGGTGTGACCGTCGAGCGCGCCAACGGCAGGATTCGCGTGAAAGGCAATGGCGAACTCAAGCC
Source organism: Verrucomicrobiia bacterium (assembly GCA_052146795.1). Taxonomy (GTDB): domain Bacteria; phylum Verrucomicrobiota; class Verrucomicrobiia; order Palsa-1439; family Palsa-1439; genus Palsa-1439. Next base: position 12,065 of record JBKQMH010000155.1, on the reverse strand, counting down.
CGTGGACGTGATTACGATGCCGTACCCCGGTTTCCCGACGGACATGCAGGCGCAGATGAGCGCGGTGATGACGGTGACCCCGGGCATCAGCGTGATTACGGAGAAGGTGTTCCCGAACCGGTTCATGCACATCAGCGAGATGGCGCGACTGGGCGCGGATTGTTCGTTGGAAGGCAACAGCGCTATCGTGAAGGGCGTCAAACGCCTCAGCGGCGCGCCCGTGATGGCCAGCGATCTGCGCGCGAGCGCGGGCCTGGTATTGGCGGGGCTGTGCGCCGACGGCGAGACGGAAGTCAATCGCATCTATCACGTGGACCGGGGCTATGAGCGGATCGACCAGAAACTTCGGCAGCTCGGGGCAAAGATCGAGCGTGTTTCCGAGTAACCGTGAAGAAGCTGTTGTTCCTTGCGCTGATTGTTGGCGTCGCCTACGGCACGTGGAAGTATTTGCAGTATGTGCAGCAGAACGCGGCGCTGCAGCAGAATCGACTCAAGTCACCGAGTGAGAAGGCGCTGAAAGACATGGACAAGGAACAGGTGCCCGCGCCGTAGCGAGATTTACGGGGCGTGGTTTGGGTTAAGAATGAGGGCGGGCTTCGGCCCGCCCTTGGCTTTTACGGGCAAATTTCCTTGCGAATTGGGTCGAGGACACCGATATTTTGCGGGGCGAGTAACCATGTTTGATTCCCTTTCAGAGAAACTGCAGGCGGTATTCAAAAACCTGCGCGGGTACGGCAAGTTGACGGAGAAAAACGTTGCCGATGCCTTGCGCGAGGTACGCGTCGCGTTGCTGGAAGCCGACGTCAACTACAAGGTCGCCAAGGATTTCATCGAGCGCACGAAACAGCGCGCGTTAGGGCAGGAAGTGCTCACCAGTGTCACCCCGGGACAACAGATCATCAAGATTGTGCATGATGAACTGGTGGCGTTGATGGGAGGAAACGCGCCCGCCTTCGCTGAAGCTTCGGCGCGGCAATTTCCCAGCGGTCGTGACCTACCGCAGGGAAATTGGATGATGGTGGGATTGCATGGCTGCGGCAAGACGACGACGTGCGGGAAACTGGCGAAACTGCTCGCGAAGCAGGGACGCAAACCGTTGCTGGTCGCGTGCGACGTCCATCGGCCTGCGGCGATTGATCAATTGGAGACACTCGGCAAACAAGTGCAGATTCCGGTGTTTTCGGTGCGCGGCGAGACCGATGTGGTGAAGATTGCCAAGCAGGCGATGTCGTTCGCGCAGTCGCAGGACCGCAATACGGTGATTTTTGATACGGCGGGACGGTTACACATCGATCAGGAACTTGTGCAGGAGCTGGTTCGCATGAAGGAAGTGCTCGCGCCGCAGGAGATCCTGCTGGTGGCGGATTCCGCGACGGGCCAAGAGGCGGTGAATATCGCGGAGCATTTTGACAGGGCGCTGACCATTACGGGAATCGTGCTCACGAAGCTCGATGGCGATGCGCGCGGCGGCGCGGCGTTGTCGATGCGGGCGGTGACGGGCAAGCCGATCAAGTTTGCCGGTGTCGGCGAAAAGTTGGATGACCTGGAGCCGTTTTATGCCGAGCGGATGGCGGGTCGGATCCTCGGGATGGGCGACGTGGTGAGTCTGGTCGAGAAGGCGCAGGAGACGTTCGATGCGGAAAAGGCCGATGAAATGCAGGCGAAAATCGCCGACCAGAGCCTGAATTTGGAGGATTTTCTGGCGCAACTGCAACAGCTCAAGAAACTTGGGCCATTGGAGAATCTACTTGGCATGTTGCCGGGAATGAGTAAAATGCCTGACCTCAGCGTTGGCGAGTCGCAACTGAAGCGCCTTGAGGCGATCATCCAGTCGATGACACCCATGGAGCGTCGTCGTCCCGAGATTTTGAATGCGGGTCGGCGAACGCGCATCGCGCGCGGGAGCGGGACGAACGTGGCTGAGATCAATGACCTGCTGAAGCAGTTCAACGCGATGAAGAAGATGATGAAAGAAATGGGTAAGATGCAGAAGGCCATGGGCCGGAAAGGCATGTTGCCGAAAATGAGATTGGGGAGGTGAGACAGTGTCGGTAAGAATTCGGTTGCGGAGAGTTGGAACCAAGAACGTACCGGTGTATCGTATCGTGGTTGCGGATGGACGCAGTCCTCGGGATGGACGGTTTATTGAGAATATCGGGACGTATGACCCGCGCAAGGCGAGCGACAATTTTCACGTGGACGTGGAACGAGCGAAGTTTTGGATTGGCAAGGGCGCTCAACCCAGCGACACCGTGCGCAGCATTTTGAAGAAGGCGGAGCGGGCGGTCAAAGCGGCGGCCTGAGGATATCCATCGCAGCGTCACGGATGCGTGACGCGACCATGGCGGGCCGCACAGACGGGAGCACGACATGAAAGCGTTTGTCGAATTTGTAGTGAAAGCACTGGTCGATCACCCCGAAGAAGTCGATGTGCGGGAAGTGGACGGAGAACGCGTCGTGGTCTTCGAACTGCGGTTGAACCAAACCGATGTGGGCAAGGTCATCGGCAAGAGCGGTCGAACCATCACAGCAATTCGCACGCTCCTGACCAGCGCGGCAGCCAAGCAGGGCAAGCGCGCCATGCTTGAAATCATTGAGCCCGGAGGGCGGCGTCCCGAAGGGACGGCATCGGCAGCGCCGGCCGAGCCGGCTGCGGATGCCCCGGCCGAATAACGGCGGTCCGCGCCGCGGGGCAGGAATGGAAATTGACGTTTTGACGTTGTTCCCCCGCATCTTCGAGGGACCGCTCGAAGAAAGCATCCTGAAGCGCGCGCAGAGCAAGGGACTGGTCGTCGTCCGCGTCCATAACCTGCGCGACTTCACCCACGATAAACACCGCGTCGTGGACGACAAGCCGTACGGCGGCGGGCCGGGCATGTTGATGAAGCCCGAACCGATCTTTGAAGCGGTCGAGAAGTTTCGACGGACGGATTCACGGGTGGTGTTGATGACGCCACAGGGTTCGCCGTTGACGCAGGGGCGCGCGCAGAAGTTTTCCCGCGCAGCGCACTTGATCATCATCTGCGGCCACTATGAAGGCGTGGATGAACGGGCGCGCGCGGCGCTGGTCAACGACGAGGTCAGCATCGGCGATTACGTGCTGACGAACGGCGCGCTGGCGGCGGCCGTGTTTGTGGATGCCGTGGTGAGGCTGTTGCCGGGTGTGCTGGGCGACGAGAACAGCGCGGGCGATGATTCGTTCGCAGGCGGGCTGCTCGAAGGACCGCAGTATACGCGGCCACCCGAGTTTCGGGGCTTGACGGTGCCCGAGGTGCTGTTGAGCGGCAACCACGAGGCCATCGCCAAATGGCGGGCTGACTGGGCGCGGCAACGGACGAAGGAACGGCGGCCGGATTTGTTGAAGGAAGATTAGCATTTCAATTTTGGGCGCGGTGCGCGATAACTGAGGAGCAAGACATGAATGTGATTGAGAAGATTCAGCAGGAGCAGTTGCGGAGCGACATTGTGCCGTTCAAGGTGGGCGACACCATCAAGGTGTTTTCGCGCATCAAGGAAGCGGACCGCGAACGCGTCCAGATGTTTTCGGGGATCGTCATCAACAAGCAGGGCCGCGGGATCGCCGAGACCTTCACGGTGAGGCGCATCAGCTACGGCGAAGGCGTCGAGCGCGTGTTCCCTCTTCATTCCCCCTTCATCCAAAAGATCGAAGTCGAGCGGGCCGGCAACGTCCACCGCGCCAAGCTCTACTACCTGCGCAAACGCATCGGCAAGACCGCCACCAAGGTCGCCGAAGCGTAAGAATACTCCTCTCGGAGAGTCGCGCTTCCGCGCGACCGTGTCGTGGGTAGGTTGGGCTGGCCCAGCGGGCCGTCCGCTTCTCTTCATGATCTGTCACCCCAGAGCTTGTCGAAGGCGCATCATTCGACTACGCTTCACGACATGGCGAAGAAAGCGACTTCTCCCGCAACCAATGTTGTGCGCGGGTCTCCCGACCCCGCGCCCGAAACGACTGCAAGTCCCACAAAACTCTCCTCCCTCGTGGACTTGCGCGTCAGCTGTTCCGGCGACAATCTGGAGCAACTGAAGAAGCTGCCCAACGCCTGCGCCCGCCCCGCTCCATCGTTCCACCCTCCAACCAGGGTCGGTACACAATGAAATCGTTGATGCTTTTCCTTGGATCAGGAGTTTCGTATGAATCAGGCGCACCAACGGTTGGGAAGATCACCTGCTCGCTCCTTCACGATGAATGGTTTGAAGACAGTGAACGCTATCGGCCCAGCAAGAATTCTGGCGGGGCTCGGGTTGTGAACACATTGGTTCCTCGTCTACAGGAATATCTGAGGATTCTTAAAGCCCACTCGGACGGTTATCTCGCACCCCGCCGTCAGAGAGAGAGCACATACGAAGACTTGTTCTATCTCGCTCAACGACTGCATAACGACGTAACATGGGAAACTGACGATCCAGCGATTGGGCTATTCGCCGAGAACATGACGGAAAGACTTCGCCATCTCTGTGACAAGGAACTTCATTTGAACGAACTCACGCGAAGAACGACCGACTTCATCCGGTGGGTTCTGTACCACCAACTCAAAGGTTGCCAGACGCCGGTTGGGCTCGACTTGATCCGCGAGTTGGCAGGCAACGACCAAGTCGAACGACTGGACATAGTGACGTTGAACCATGACGTTTTAGTGGAAAGACTGCTGGAAGAAAACAAAATCGAATACACCGATGGGTTCATTCCCCACAACGGTGTCCCACGATTCGATGCGACCGCATTCGAAAACAAAACTGTGAAGACGCGTTTGTTTAAGCTGCATGGGTCAATCGACTGGCGTAAGCACACCAATCGCAATTATGGGTGCGTAAAGGTGTCACTCGACGAAGCTGACAACCATCTGAAAGACGCGAACGGCAAGGATCTGGAGGGCCGCACACTCCCCGACCTGCCACTTCTTGCTGGGACGCTGAATAAAGAGCACGAATATGGCTACGGGATTTCGGAAGTCTTGTTCTACGATTGGTTCCGCAAGCTGCTCCCACAAAATCAGATAATCGTGATGTCCGGTTTCGGCTGGGTTGACTACGACATCAGCCTCCGAATTCGGAATTGGCTGCTGTTCGACAAGGAACAGAAACGGAAACTGGTGCTGCTTTACGAAAAACCAGAGGAGAATGTCAAAGCCCGACTGGGGAGCGACGGGGACTGTTGGTGGGATAAGTTGCGGAAACGAAACCAACTGGTGTTACCCGGGAAGTGGCTCCGTGACACCACGGCTGCTGAAGTGCTAAGTTTAGCCAAAGATGTCTAATGAGACTGGTGCTCTCCGCGACAAGCAGGATTTCCAAAGACGGTTTACTACACGACCTAGCCCGATTTCATTGCCCACCGCCACTAGCGACACGAAACAGCGGGGTGTACAAGTGGCCGGTTATTCCTGCTCGCCGTAGGCTTGCCGATTGAATTCAGCGTGTTCACCGAACCGATCCCACGCAATGATTTGCCCTCGTCTAACTTCATTCTGGTATGCCTCTCTATCGTAAGTGAACCGAGTAAGCCCGAGTTCTTTGTTGAATTCTGGGCTAACGTCTTCGTGGTAGAGTATAGCATCACGTTGCAGCTTTATTCTCCGGTCCCATTCGATGATTGGAAGTTTACAAGCGGTGTGTGTGCCTTTCTTATACCACGCCGCACGAAAACAAATAGTAAGCTGGCCCGTTCCCCCTCCGTCGTTGCCGTCAACTAGAAGGACATCCGAGATGAGTTTGTCGCCCTTCCGATACAAAACCAGCATGACGCGATTGTATCCTTCAAACTCTTTCCATTCTTCTGCCGCACGCTCCAAATCTCCTGCGGTTAAACAACGGAATCTTTTTGCCGTAGGTACGATCAACTCCGCACCGCATGAAGGGCATTGGACTGACATGCCTGCTCCCGCCTCATCAATCACGATCCGCTGTCCGCACTTTTCGCAGTTGAACGAAATGTCCATACACTACCCCCGCACGTGGAGCATCCTACTGCTGCATTAAACGTGTGTGCAAGGGCGGAACTGTGTCGCCGCACCTGAGCAATCGACCTTGCCACAAGCCTTCCGGAGCACTAAATTAGTGGCGATGAGCACCGCGGCGCAAATCAAGACGGCGGCCAGTGGGCTGGTCGTGTCGAATCCGGACATCCTCGGTGGCACGCCGGTTTTTCGTGGCACCCGGCTGCCGGTGCAGACGTTGTTCGACTATCTCAGCGACGGGTTGACCCTCGATTATTTCCTCGAAACCTTTGAGGGCGTCACGCGTGACGACGCCCGTGCCGTGCTGCGCCATGGCTGGGAACGCATCGCCGCCGAGCTTGCGAAATAAAGGTGCTGCTGGATGTTTGCACGCCGCTCCAAGTCCGCCAAGCGTTGCCCAACCATAGATTGGTACGAACCCGAAATGCACAGGCGGGACGCCTATGCCACTAAAACTCACAGGCGAGACGCCTGTGCCACTCGAACTCACGGGCGGGACGTCCGTCGCACCGTAGGAGCGGTGTTGACTACCGGCATCGAAATCAGCACACTCCGGCGGGATGAGCACGACATCGCTCCGGTACGAAAAGAAAGCGTACGAGAACGGAGCGAAGATTGTTGCCGGTATTGACGAGGCGGGGCGGGGGCCGTTGGCGGGGCCGGTCGTGGCGGCGGCGGCGATTTTACCGGAGAAGTTCCGCCACAAGACGCTCACCGACTCGAAACAGCTCACCGAACAACAGCGTGAAGACATTTACGCCGAGCTGACGGCCAATGCCAATTTCCACTGGGCCGTGGGCGTTTCCGATGTCGATGTCATTGACCATTACAATATTTTGCGCGCGACGTGGCGAGCGATGCAACTCGCGCTGGATGGGCTGAACGTCCGCCCCGATCACGTGTTGGTCGACGGCCTGCGCGTGCCACTGATGGGCGTGACGCAGACGGCCATCGTGAAGGGCGACGCGAAGAGTTTTTCCATTGCTGCCGCGAGTGTCATCGCCAAGGTGACCCGGGACCGGATGATGCTGACAATTCACGAGCAGTTCCCGCAATACAACTTTGCGAGGCACAAGGGCTACGGCACACCCGAACACCTCGCCGCACTCGGCCAATACGGCCCGTCGCCCGTGCATCGCAAAACCTTCGGCCCGGTGCGCGAGGCCATCGAGCCCGTGCAGGCGGAGTTTGCCACGATGTAATATGTTGTTCGGCTGGCTCAAACAGAAAGAAGACCATCGCACGCCGCGTCAGATACTGGGGGCGCGCGGCGAGAAAGTCGCCGTCCGATACCTGCGGCGGCACGGCTACAAAGTCCTGCTCCGCAATTTCCGCAGCGGCAAGGCGGAGGTGGATATTGTCGCGCGCGACAAGGACTGGCTCGTGTTTGTCGAGGTCAAGACCCGCGAGACGGAGGAATTTGGCGCGCCGAGCGAAGCGGTGGATCGCGAAAAACAGAGCAACGTGAGCAAGGGTGCGCTGGCTTACCTCCGCCTCCTTGGCAACCCGAAAATTCATTTCCGCTTCGACGTTGTCGAAGTCGTCCAGCCCAAGGGCGCCCGCCGGCCCGACGATATCCGCCTCATCCAGAACGCTTTCGACCTGAGCGAGCCGTACATATATTGATCAGATGGGTCGAAGCACTGGACTCGGGGTCGGGGCACTTGTTACGTTCGGGCATGTTGGAAGCTGAAGCAGCGCTCGGTTCGACCCATACGCTGGGGGAGCTTTGATTAACGGGTACGGGTTGCCGCGCAAACAGACACGAAGATTATGACGAAGAGACCACCAGCATGATGAAGAACGTATGGAAATCGCTGGTGGCTGGCTCGGCCCTCATCATTCTGCTTACGGTCGTGGCCTACGTGCCAGCGTTGCGCAGCGGATTCATCTGGGACGATGACGAACTCGTCGTTCAGAATCCCTTGATACGGATGTCCGACGGGTTGCATCGATTCTGGTTCACGACCCAACCTCCGGACTATTGGCCGTTGACGTCGACTACATGGTGGTTGGAATGGCGGCTGTGGGGGAAGAACCCGGCGGGATACCACATGGTCAATGTGATCTTGCATGCGCTCAGCGCGGTGTTGTGGTGGCGGATCCTGACGAGGCTGAAGATCCCGGGAGCGTGGTTGGCGGCGGCAGTATTTGCGGTACACCCAGTGAATGTGGAATCGGTGGCGTGGATTGCCGAACGCAAGAATACTCTGGCGATGTTTCTCCTCGCGTTGGCAGGTCTGTGGTATCTGAGATTCGAGGACGAGGAACAGAAGGGCTGGTACTGGGGGGCACTAGGAACCTTTGTGCTGGCGCTGTTGAGCAAGACGGCGGTGGCCACGCTACCGGTGGTGCTGTTGGGCACCGCGTGGTGGCGCCGCGGAAGAATCGAGCGCCGGGATGTACTTCGCAGCCTGCCGTTCTTTGTCGTGGCCGGGGTGCTGGGTTGCGTGACTGTGTGGTTCCAATCTTATCGGGCCGTTGGCGGTGATATCGTCCGGCAGGACGGTTTCTGGTCCCGACTGGCCGGGGCTGGTTGGGCGATATGGTTTTACGCATACAAGGCTGTCGTTCCCCTGAATCTGTGTTTTGTGTATCCGCGGTGGCGTATCGACCCGCAGAACTTGTTCTCCTATGTGCCCGGACTCCTCGTGGTCGCGGTGTTGCTTGTGTGCTGGCGCTACCGGCGACAGTGGGGAAAGTCCTGCCTGTTGGGATTGGGCTACTACCTGACGATGTTGATGCCGGCGCTGGGGTTCGTGAATATCTACTTCATGCGGTATTCGCTGGTTGCCGACCACTGGCAATACTTTTCGATCATCGGGCTGATTGCGTTGGTGGTCGGCGCCGGGGCCACGATTGCCGAGCGCGGCGGCGCACACCGCCGAAATATGGGAGTGTCCGCCGGTGCGGTCGTGCTGCTGTTGTTGGCCGTGATGACCTGGAGGCAACAGCACATCTATGCGGATTTGGAAACGCTGTGGCGCGATACGCTGGCCAAGAATCCTGAATGCTGGTTCGCCCATAATAACCTCAGCGCCGTGCTTACCGATAAGGGCGAACTACAGGAATCCATCTGGCATTGCGAGCAGGCGCTGCGCCTCAACCCGAATTGCGCCGAGCCGCATAACAGCTTCGGGCTCGCCCTGGCCCGTCAGGGGAAGCCAGAGGACGCAATCGGTCAATTTTTGCAGGCGTTGCGGATCAAGCCCAACTATGCGGAGGCGCACGGTAATCTTGGGTCTGTATTGGTGCAGAGCGGACGAATCCCCGAAGCGATCGCGCACTATGAAGAGGCGTTGCATCTCAAACCTGACCTTGCCATGGCACACTGCGATCTGGGGAATGCGCTGGCGCAACTCGGCAGAGTCCAGGAAGCGATCGCTCACTACGAGCAGGCGTTGCGGATCAATCCCGGCTTCGCCGAGGCGCATGTGAATCTTGGAAGCGCTCTGTTGGCACAGGGCGATGTGCGGGATGCGATGGCGCATTACGAGGAAGCGTTGCGGCTCAAGCCCGATAATGCCGAAGCGCACATGAGCCTGGGGAGCGCTCTGCTCATACAGGGCCAGGTGCCGGAAGCGATTGGTCGCTACGAGGAAGCGTTGCGACTCAAGCCCGATAGTGCCGAGGCTCACGACAATCTGGGGATCGCGTTGGCGCAAGCGAGGAGACTGCCCGAAGCGATGAAGCATTGGGAGGAGGCGCTGAAACTCAAGCCCGACGACGTGGAGGCGCACATGAACCTCGGAAAGGCTTTGCAGGCCCAGGGGCACGTGCCGGAGGCAATTCAGCACTACCAGCAGGCTCTAAAACTCCGTCCCGACTTCGCCCCGGCCAAAAACGCGTTAGCGCGACTGGAAGGCAGTCAATAAGCGGGTGGCGAGGGAGTCGCTGCATTTCTTTCAGGGCTCCACGTCAAGACGCCATGGGGTTTGGGATGGGGAAGCCCCGGTCAAATCAGTTTTTGATCACAAGGCGTATACGGGAGCAGACGGTACGGTCTTGGAGCCGAGAATAGGCTTGATGGGACTGTCAGAGAGGATGCTATGCTGGCCAATGAGAGAGTGAATGGCCCGCGATAGTCGCGGGCCGTATGTCATATGGGAAATGCCGGATCAAATGACGGTGTGCGCATTGTATCCTCGCCGACGGAAGGCACGGTGCCGGAGTACGAGGTGTTCCTGAGGACAGACGCGCGGCACCCGTACGTCGTGTACATTCTTGCGTTCAATGAGGGCCCGCGTCTGGCCCAACAGCTGGATCGTTTCCCGAAGGATTCTGAGCGGGGTTTTGATATCATGTTGGGTGATGATGGTTCCACGGACGGCACCAGCGTGGCGGATTTGTTGGAGCAATACGCAATTCGCGGGGCCACGCGCCTCACGCGCAACAGCGGCTTGAGCCAGAACATCAAGGTGGCTCTCCAATGGCTGTACGGTCAGAACTACAAGGGTGTCATCCTCATGAATGGAAATAACCGGGATGATCCTTCGACCGTGCCGGAATTCATGCGGGCCCTCGACGCCGGTTATGGTTACGTTCAGGGCTCACGGTTTCGTGCCGGCGGGAAACACGAGAATACCCCATGGATTCGCCTTTTGGCCATTCGACTCCTGCACGCGCCACTGTTCTCCCTGGCGAGCTTGAAGTGGATGACGGACACGACCAATGGCTACCGGGCATTTTCGATGGCCTTTCTGCGTGACCGCCGAGTCGAACCCTTTCAACCGGCGTTCGTCAAATACGAGCTTGAGCAGTACCTGGCTTGGAAAGCGATCCGTCTGGGTTATCGAGCAAAGGAAATCCCCGTTGCCAGAGTCTATTCGCCCGGCGGATTTACCTCGCACATCCGTCCAGGCGGGGGAGGCTGGATGGATATGCTGCGGCCCCTGATTATGCTACTCTTCAGAAGGTATTGATAGTGGTTGCGGCATGGACGCTCCGAAGTTGAAAGCGGAAGGTTCGCAAAGCGTCCAAAGTCGGGAGCCGTCTTTTCGAGCAGCTGCCCGCTCCCTGCCGACGATTTACCGCTAGCTGGACGGTGGAATTGCTGCCGCCGGCGAAGCCACGTGGTTCCGCTGAGGACCCATACGAAATCTTGCCCGACTTCGCCGCGTCTGTTACAAGAAGGGATAGTTGCCGCACTCGAACCAGAACGGACCGCCAGGACGATGAAGAATGAGTGGAGAGTAATAGTCGGGGTGTGTGCACTGGTTGTCGGGGTCTATGCGTATGCGGCCCACGAAGCTGCTGTCACACAGCAGAGTCTAAATGCGGCTGGCAGCTTCTACAATTTGTTGGTGCAGGGTTTCCGGGCCGGCCAGCTCAACCTGAAAAAAGAAGTACCGACCGGCTTCGCACACCTCGCCGACCCCTACGATCCGGCCGCGAATCAGTTCTACATGGGTTTGCCTTACTGGATAGGCGACCTGAGCTACTACAAGGGCAAACTATACCTGTATTGGGGGATTACACCCGCCTTGATATTATTCTGGCCGTTCGTGGCGCTGACCGGCCACTACCTTTCTCATCGACTGGCCGTGTTGGTGTTTTGCGCCATCGGCTTTCTAGCCAGCGTGGGTGTGCTGTATGCGGTGTGGAGGCGGCACTTTTCCGAACTGAGCGTGTGGGTGGTGGCGGCTGGCACTCTGGCACTCGGCTTAACGACGCCCGTGCCGGTGATACTGCTACGGTCCGATGTTTACGAAGTGGCGATCAGTTGCGCGTACATGTTGACGATGTTGTCGCTCGGGGCGATTTGGCATGCGTTGCACGAGCCGGAGCGAAGATGTTGGTGGCTGGGAGCGGCAAGCTTAGCCTGCGGGCTGGCGGTGGGAGCACGACCGACCTTGCTGTTCGGTGCCATCATCCTATTGGTGCCGGTGTTTCAAGCCTGGCGCGACGGGCGGCGTGCTTGGACGCTGTTGGTCGCGGCCATCACCCCCATAGCGCTCATCGGATTGGGGCTGATGCTGTACAACGCCCTGCGGTTCAACAATCCGTTTGAATTCGGGCTGCATTATCAGTTGGCCGGGGAGCGTCAGGTTACCCGGCAGTTCTTCAACCTGCATTATTTGTGGTTCAATT
>JBKQMH010000154.1:0-17350 GCA_052146795.1 Verrucomicrobiia bacterium | reverse complement strand
ACGGGCGGACGCCCGTGGCCGGCGCGGTGTTCTTCCATATGGGGAAACGGGCGATCTATAAGTTCGGCGCGTCCGATGATCGATTTCGGCACTTGCGGGTCAACAATCTGGTAATGTGGGAAGCGATCCGCTGGTATGCAACGCACGGGTTTGACGAGTTGGATTTTGGCCGGACGTCGGTGGACAACGAGGGTTTGCGGAGCTTCAAGCTGGGGTGGGGCACCCAGGAGCGCCGCATCGAGTATGTGCGGTACGACCGTCGGAGCGGCGGTTTTGTGACAGTGAAAGATGAAGCCTTCGGCTGGCATAATCGCGTGTTCCGGGCGCTCCCCGGTCCGGTTTCGCGGTGCATTGGCGCCGGGCTTTACAGACACGTGGCGTAGGCGCTATGGTGTGAGAGGTGATGTGAATGAATGATCGACAGACAATGAACCAACGGTCGCGGCTAACCCTTGATGACGTGTATTACGTGCTCTTCAAGCACAAGTGGAAGATCATCATCTGCTCGACCGCGGGCCTGTTGGGAGCCGTCGCGTTGGTGGCGTTCCGAGCGCCGATGTATGAATCGGAAGCCAAGCTGTTCATCCGCTACGTGCTCGATAGCAAGTCTCCCTCGCCAACACCAGACGGTTCGAGAATGATCTCATCCTATGACGGGCAGAGCGTCATCAACTCGGAGATCGAAATCCTGAACAGTCTGGACCTGGCCGAGCAGGTCGTGGACAACATTGGGCCGGATAAGATCCTGGCCAAAGCCGGTGGAGGCAAGGACCGCATCCGGGCCGCCGATGTTGTGCGCAGGGGGTTGGTGGTCGAGGTGCCCAACAAGAGCAACGTAATGCGAATTCTGTTTCAGCATCCGGACCCCGACATCGTGCAACCGGTATTGACGGGGTTGATCGACAGCTACTTCAAGAAGCACGCGGAAATCCACCAGGCATTTGGCGTGGTGGACGATTTCCTGTCGCAGGAGACGGACCAGTTGCGCGCCCAATTGGCCCAGACGGAAGAGGAACTTCACCAGGCGCGAAACAAGGCCGGAGTGATTTCTCTCGAAGACAGCAAAAAGGACTATACCGACCAGATTGCCAAGATACGCCAGGAGATTTTTGATGCCGAGGCGGAGTTGGCCGAGCACCAGGCGACGTTGAAGGCGATCACGGCCACGGCGCCCGTCAGTACGGAACCGACCAACGCCGAGCCTGCCGTGGCCTCGCTGCCCGTCGACGAATACAAGAGCCTCTCGACGCGTGTCGATGAGTTATGGAAGAGACAACAGGAGTTGGCGGCCCAATTCACCGATGAGAACACGCTCGTCAAGGGCATCCGCCAGCAGATCGCCGAAGCAGAACAGTCCAAGAGGACGCTGGAAGAAAAATATCCCACGTTGACCCGGCTCGGCGCCTCGGTCTCGAACCCGAGCGCCCAGCGCGCCGGGAACTCGCCTGACGTCGGGACGGAAACAACCCAGGTATTGGCCATCCAGACGAAGATCAAGGTCCTGAACGGGCAGCTCGACGAGATTCGCAAGGAGGCCGGCAATATGGACCAGATGGACTCAACCATCTCAGAACTACAACGCAAGAAGAAGCTGGACGAATCCAACTATCAATATTTCTCCTCGAGTTTGGAACAAGCCCGCATTGACGAAGCCGTGAATCATGGAAAGATCTCCAACATCAGCAAGATTCAGGCGCCGTCGCCCCCGTTCCGCGCGCCGTCCGGCTCGCCCAAGAAAATCGCGGCGATCGTCGCCGCTGGCGTGGCGCTGGGTTTGGGATGGGCGTTTCTGATCGAGTTGTTCCTCGATCGCTCAGTGAAACGGCCGATTGACGTGCAGACGAAGCTGCGATTGCCGCTGTTCCTGGCCATTCCCGACGTCAACCGGAACGGGCACCGGCGACTCGCGAAGGTGGACAAGGACAAGTTGCGCGCGCTGAAGCCGGCCGACAGCGGCGCGTTGCGCGCACCGGCCGTCGGCGGCCCAACCCCTGACGCCGAGAGTCACGGGATTGAGACGTGGAGTCCGAAGCTGCCATTGCGTCCGTTCTACGAAGCGCTGCGGGACCGGTTGGTCATGTATTTCGAGGTGCGCGGCATCACGCACAAGCCCAAGCTCATCGCCGTGACGAGTGCCGGCCATGGCGCGGGTGTCACCACCACGGCGGCAGGCCTGGCAGCCACGCTCTCGGAGACCGGGGACGGCAACGTCCTGCTGGTGGACATGAACCAGGAACAGGGAGCGGCCCAACAGTTCTGCCAGGGACGGCCCGTGGCGAAGCTGGAGGAAGCGTTGTACAAGAAGGACAGTGCCCTGGTGCAGGACAAGTTGTATGTCGTGACCGAGACCGAGGCGGCGAATGGCAGCAAGCTCCCCCGTATTCTACCAAAGCGGTTCACAAACCTGGTGCCGAAACTCAAGGTTAGCGATTACGACTACATCATTTTTGACATGCCGGCGATATCCCAGACGAGCGTGACACCGCGCCTGGCCGGATTCATGGACATGGTGTTGCTCGTCATCGAATCCGAGAAGACGGATCGCCAACTCGTTCAACAGAGTTGCGCGTTGCTGGCGGAATCGAAAGCCAACGTCTCCGCGGTGTTGAACAAGACCCGCACCTACGTACCGCCGCGACTGCACCAGGAATTCCTGAGCGACTCCTGAGGAGCTGATCGCGTGCGCCGCCGCGTCCATCGGGCCGGACGGGTTCCGGTAGGACGCATGCTGAATTCGTTCACCGAATTCTGGTTGGACAACAGGCAATGCTGAAGAACCGCATTTACTACCAGATCAAGCCCTATCTCCCGTGGCGTCTCCGGATGGCGCTGCGCCGGATCTTTGCCCGGCGAACATTGCGGACCTACAAGGATGTGTGGCCCATCAACCGCGCCGCAGCCCAACCACCCAAGGACTGGCCCGGCTGGCCGGGCGGCAAGAAATTCGCCCTGGCAATCACGCACGACGTGGAAGGCGCCCGGGGGATCGGCAAGATCGACCAGTTGGTGGCGCTCGAGATGAAACTCGGGTTTCGGTCGTCGTTCAATTTCATTCCGGAAGGCGAAATCAATATTCCGCGAGAAATGCGCGTCGAGCTGGCTCGGAAGGGTTTTGAGGTGGGGGTGCACGATCTTCAGCACGACGGGAAACTGTTTCGGGATCGTACGGAGTTTGCCCGGAAGGCCAAACGCATCAACTCCTACCTGAGCGAGTGGGGCTCCTGCGGGTTCCGCTCGGGGTTCATGCTCCACAATCTCGATTGGGTCCACGACCTGGAAATCCTGTATGACTCGTCCACGTTCGATATCGACCCGTTTGAACCCCAGCCGGATGGCGTCAACACGATCTTTCCGTTCTGGGTTCCGGGGGCGATGGGACGAGGATATGTGGAGTTGCCCTACACCCTGCCCCAGGACTCCACGCTATTCCTGTTGCTGAAGGAATCGTCACCCGAGATCTGGAAGAGGAAACTCGATTGGATCGTCGAGTGCGGTGGCATGGCGCTGGTGAACGTGCATCCCGATTACATTAGCTTCGACCAATCCACGAAGACGAGCCGGAGCTTTCCGTGCAGGTATTATCGGGAGTTCCTGGAATACGTCCAGGAGAAGTACGGGAATCTCTGCTGGCATGCGCTGCCGCGCGACGTGGCGAAATTCTGCGAGGTTCTCCGACCCGAGAGACGGATGGCATCCGGCCGGCGGGTGTGCATGCTCACCCACTCGGTTTATGAGAGCGACAACCGCGTGATGCGCTATGCGGAAGCGTTGGCGGAGCGGGGTGACGAGGTCGACGTGTTGTGTGTGAGCAGCCGGGACGGCAACCGACCGGACACCGAGACCATCAACGACGTCCACGTACACCGCGTGCTGCGACGATCCAGCAGGCGTGACAAGGGCCAGATGGCCTATCTGCTGCCGCTACTCCGGTTCTGGTTCAACTCCACGGTGTTGTTGACCTGGAAGAATCTGAAACGTCGTTACGACCTGATCCATGTTCATAACGTGCCCGATTTCCTGGTGTTTGCCGCCTGGGGTCCGAAGCTGACGGGGGCGAAGGTGATTTTAGATATTCACGATATTGTGCCGGAATTCTATGGCAGCAAGTTTAGCAAGCGGGAGGACACGACCGTCGTCCACATGCTGAAATGGATGGAACGACTGTCGGCCCGGTACGCCGACCACGTGATCATCGCCAACCACCTGTGGCACGACAAGTACACACAGCGGACCGGTGCCAACGGCAAATGTTCCGTTCTGATCAACTACGTAGACACGCGGATCTTTCGGCCTCGTCCTCGGACGCGGAACGAGGGCAAGCAGGTTATTCTGTTTCCCGGCAGCCTGCAATGGCACCAGGGATTGGATATCGCCATCCGCGCCATGCCCAAAATCAGCGCGCGGATGCCCCAGGCCGAACTGCACATTTACGGTGATGGCAATATGAAGGACGGCTTGATGGCGCTGGCCCAGGAGTTGGGATTGAACGGGCGTGTCCGCTTTTTCAATACGTTGCCGTTGCGCCAGATCGCCGAGATCATGGCCAACGCCGACATCGGCGTGGTCCCGAAACGAGCGGATTCGTTCGGCAACGAAGCCTACAGCACAAAGATCATGGAGTTCATGTCCCTGCAAGTGCCCATGGTGGTGTCGAACACCAAGATCGATCAGTATTATTTTGATAACTCGGGAGTGCGCTTTTTCGAATCCGGCAATCCGGACGCACTCGCCGACGCCGTGTGCGAAGTGTTGTGCAACCAGGAATTGCGTCAGCAAATGGTGGAGCGGGCGTCCGAATACGTGACCCGCAACGACTGGGTAACCGCGAAGGTGAAATACCTGAAGCTGGCGGACGGCTTGTGTGCTGAGAAGTAGGGCAAGCGTTCCATCGGTCAGTGGAATGGACAGCGGTGAGGCCGCGTGGCCACAACCTCAGGGCCGGGTGGTACCGCCAGCGCGGGTGAACCGGTCGGGCGGTTCGACAGTCAATCCCTCAGAGTTCCTCATGCGCCGGTAGTATGCGCCTTGACCGTCTCATAACCCTGGGTTTGGTCCAGCCGATTCGTCGGGCGGTTTCGGGGCCGAAGCGCGCCCAATTGCCGATCCTCATGTATCACAGCATTTCCGACGGCACGGAAGACGCCGCATCGCCTTACTATCGCACCGCCACCCGCCCGGCGATTTTCGCGCAACACATGGCCCTGTTGCGCGCCGAGGGTTACCGGGTGGTAAGTGTGCGGGACGGGTTGCGGGAGTTTCATTCCGGGGGCAGCGACAACGGGAAAACGGTGGTCCTGACGTTCGACGACGGTCTGCGCGATTTCTACACCAACGCCTTTCCCATCTTGCGGGAACACGAACAGACGGCCTCGGTCTTTTTGCCGACCGCGTTTATTGGGGATCAGCCGGGTCATTTCAAGGGCCAGGAATGCATGACCTGGAGTGAGGCCCGGGAACTGCACGAGGCGGGAATCGAAATCGGGTCCCACACGGTGAATCATCCCCAACTCTACAAACTTGGGTTTGATGAAATCCGCGCGGAACTGGCGAATTCGAAGGCGGTGATTGAAGACAGGCTCGGCAGCGTGGTTGTCTCGTTCGCATACCCGTACGCGTTTCCCGACGCGGACCGGTCGTTTGTGCGGGCGTTCGGTGATGTGGTCGCGCAGACGGGCTACCGCTACTGTGTGACCACCGCAGTGGGGTGCGTGAAACCCGGTGACGACGATTATTGTTTGAAGCGGCTGCCAGCCAATTCCTCCGACGACGCGGCATTGTTCCGGGCCAAACTGGAAGGCTGTTACGATTGGCTGGAGCTACCACAGCGCGCATTCAAGAGCTGGAAACTGCGGTTCCTTGATTCCGGGAAGCGGGGCAACGGTTCCGCGGACTCCACAGGAGCCTCGCTGAATTAGGACCGGGTGATCGGCGTGACCCCCAGCTATATCGTCATTACTCCCGTGCGCAACGAGGGCCAGTATCTTCAGACCACGATCGATTCGGTGGTCGCGCAGACCCTGAGACCACGACTGTGGGTCATCGTCGATGACGGGTCCACGGACGACACGGGCAACCTCATCGACGCGGCGGCACAGCAGCATTCCTGGATCAAGGTCGTCCACCGGCCGGACCGCGGGTTTCGGAAACAGGGGGGCGGGGTCATTGAAGCCTTCGACGACGGCTTCAAGCTGGTGGCGGGAGAGTCGTGGGATTTTCTGGTCAAACTGGATGGGGACCTTTCGTTCGACCGTGATTATTTCGAGAACTGTCTGGGCCAATTCGCCGCTGACCCAAAACTGGGGGTTGGGGGAGGGAGCATCTATTCCAAGGTCGACGGGATCACGGTGGAGGATTCGCCGGGCGATCCATCGTTCCACGTCCGGGGCGCCACGAAGATTTATCGACGGGCAACGTGGGATGCCATTGGCGGTCTGATCCAGGCGCCTGGGTGGGACAGCCTCGATGAACTCAAGGCGAACATGCTCGGGTGGAACACGCGGTCGTTCCGTGACCTCCGGCTATTCCAACATCGTGGAACCGGGGCGGTGGACGGAACCTGGAAGACCTCGGTCAAGAACGGACGCGCCAATTACGTGGTCGGTTATCACCCGCTGTTCATGGTTTGCAAGTGTGCGCGGCGGCTGCTCGGATGGCCGTACGGCGTGGTCGCGGCAGGCCTGTTGTACGGCTACCTGTCGGGGTATTTCTCCAGTACGGAGCGGATTCGCGAGCCGGACGTGATCAGTTATGTCCGACGCGAGCAACTGCGCCGACTGTTTCTTCGCGAAAGTATCTGGGCGCGAAAATAGGTGATGGCTCGTATGTGCGGCATTTCGGGAAAATTTATTTATCGCGAGGACGCCAGCGTTGACGCCGGGTTGATGCAGCGCATGACTCGTCTTCTCGCCCATCGGGGCCCGGACGGGGACGGGCATTACGTCCAGGGAAGCGTCGGTCTGGGACATCGTCGGCTCTCCATCATTGACCTGAGTACGGGAGGCCAGCCCCTGGCGAACGAGGACGACACGGTCTGGATTGTTTTCAACGGTGAGATTTATAACTTTCAGGAACTCCGGGAGCGGTTGGTCAAGCGGGGGCACGTGTTTCGCACGAAGTCCGACACGGAAGTCATCGTGCATCTGTACGAAGACCAGGGTCCCGAGTGCGTCCAACAGCTCCGCGGGATGTTTGCGTTCGCCATTTGGGACACGAAGCGACGCCGGCTGTTCGTGGCGCGCGACCGAGTGGGCATCAAGCCGCTGTACTATTTCGACGACGGCCGCGCCTTGTGGTTCGCCTCGGAGTTGAAAGCCATCCTTGCCGATCCATCCGTTCGCCGGGAGGTGAACGTGACGGCGATTCGAAAGTTTCTGGCGTTCAACTACCTGCCGGGGGAAGAAACGCTGTTTCAAGGAATGCGCAAACTCCTGCCGGGCCATTATCTGATCGCCGAGGCGTCGGGTGTCACCACGCATCGGTATTGGGATCTTCGGTTTCCCGAGCAACGCCCGTCGATGTCCTTCGACGACGCCGTCGACCAACTTCGCGACCTGCTGGGCGCGACCGTGCGCGAGCACATGATTGCGGACGTGCCGGTGGGAGTCCTGCTGAGCGGCGGGGTTGATTCGTCGGCCATCTGCAGCCTGGCAGTTCAGGCGACGGGCAAACAGATCAAGACATTCACCATCGGCTTTGATGGCACCCAGGTCGTTGATGAACGGCCATTCGCCCGAATGGTCGCCCAGAGGTTTGGCACCGACCATTACGACATCAGCATCTCGGCGGACGATTTCTGGGATTTTCTTCCCTCGTATGTGTGGCACATGGAAGACCCCGTGTGTGAGCCGCCGGCCGTGGCGCTGTATTACGTTTCCAAACTCGCTCGCAATCACGTCAAAGTATTGTTGTCGGGCGAGGGTGGCGATGAGGCCTTCGCGGGGTACCCGAACTATCCCAACATGCTGAAGCTGGACCGCATCCGCGCGGCTCTGGGGCCACTGGCCCGGCCGGTCGGCGGGATGGCCGCCCGCGCGGGCATGTGGCTGGGAAACGGGCGCGCGCACCGATACGGGAACGCACTGGGGCGTCCGTTGGCCGACTGCTACTACAGCCGCACATCGGGTCCGACGGCCTTTTTCCAACAGCAGGCAAACGAATTCTTCACGCCGGAGTTCCTGACGGCCAGCCGGTCTCACGCTCCGGCCCGGGAGATTGCGGAGTTGTTGAAGCCCGCAGGGAAGTGGGGCCTGCTCGACCAGATGTTGTACGTCGACACCAAGACGTGGCTGCCGGACGATCTGCTGGTGAAAGCGGACAAGATGACCATGGCCAATTCCGTCGAATTGCGCGTGCCGCTGCTGGATCATGTGGTGATGGAATTTGCGGCGTCTCTGCCACCCCATTTCAAGGTGGGCGGGGGGGACACGAAACGCGTGCTCAAGGCCACATTTGCCAAATTGCTGCCGGAAGAAGTTTTGAAGCGCAAGAAGGCGGGGTTTCCGGTGCCGTATGGACCGTGGTTGCGCAACGGACTCAAGGGACGGGTGGAGGACATCCTGCTTTCCGATCGGGCGGCATCCCGAGGTTACTTTCAAAAGCGCGAGGTCAACCGCTTGTTGCAGGCGGATTCGCGGTCCGGCCGTTTCAGCAAAGAGATCTTTTCGCTGTTGGTGGTGGAGTTGTGGCATCAGGCATTTGTGGACGACAACCAGCGCACATTGATCGTTTAGCCTGCGAGAGAACAAGGGCCGTGCGTCGATTCGATGTCTCCACGTCGAAACAAGCCGCTTGACGGTGTTTAAGCCCACATTTCCCGGATTCGCTTCACAAGTCAATGTTGGTGACATACAATGGAGCCGCATAAATAAAGGCTCTGGTCGATGTTGAAGCGACAAAAAGCGGTGGATCCAATGGGTGCAACTAATAAATCGGCTCAGCGGGTAACTTTCGATAGTCGTTTGAGGCTGGAGTTTCGCGGTTCAAAGGTCGCCTCCGATGCGGGCCTGCTGCATACCGGGAACTTGATGAAGTGCTGGAGCTGACCGCAAGGAGTGGTGGCCTGTTGGATGATTGGCGCACGGGGAAGAGCGCGCAGCACTCGCTGGTGGCGCTGCTGCGGCAGTCGATCTTTAGCCGGTTGGCTGGATACGAAGACACCAATGACGCCGAACGGCTCGCGGTTGATCTCACCATGCGAGAGGTCGTTGGCGGGCGAGCCACGGAGCGGATGGCGGTTTCCACCAGTCGGATGGGTTGCTTCGGGAACGCCAACCGATGCGGGAACTCATTCTGGACATGGGAAAGGTCGGTTTATGAGCACGAGTAGCGCCAACTCCAACGATACCAGTGGTCTGACGGCGTCGCCCGGTACACCAGCGAGCGGGTGGAGCAATCGCTTCCTCCCCGCCGTGGCACTTGCCTTCTGCGTCATTCTGACCTACGCACCGGTGTTCGCAATCACTTACGCGTTTTCTGACGACTACTGTTTTCTGCAAGAGGCCTCGAAACAGAAAGCTGGGATATGGGCTGAGAACGCCTCCCGTGGACGTCCCGTGTACGCCGGGCTGGTCGTGCTTTACTTTGGCCACGCGAGAACCGTGGCTGATTTGTGCTGGGTGCGGGCTTCGGGCGTCGTATGTTTGGCCGCGCTGGCCGTAATGGTCTATGTCGCCTTACGTCGGGCCCGGTTCTCGGCTGCGCTTTCGGCGGCATTTGCCTTCATTGTGAGCACTATGCCTGCCTTTCAGGTGGATTCGGCCTGGGCCACGGACACCGGTCATATAGTTGCTTCCGTAATGGCCGCGGCCTGTGCCCTGCTTCTACTCAAGAGCGATGTACCGGACCGTAGCGTTGGCAAGATTTGGCGGCTGGCCCTTGCCTGCCTGGTTCTCGTGGTGGCGATGCTGACTTACCAACCCTGCGCCATGTTCGTGTGGTTTTTTGTTGCTCTCGCGGCCGCTACATCCAAGGAGGACCCCGGCGTCCTGATCAAGCGACTGGTTCCGATCACTCTGGTAGCGGTCTTGTGCTGCGCCGTCGGTTATGTCGCATACAAGATCGGTGTTTCCGGCTATCGGGCCCCGAGCGAGGCACAGAATGTTGTCACCAAGCACCCGGTGGGCAAGGTCACCTGGTTTCTGACAGAGCCGCTGATGAACGCCTTGAACCTGAACTGGATAGAACCACGCGCTTGGCGTGCCGTCTTGTCCGGTGCACTGATCATCGCGGGATTGCCGCTGTTCATCGAAGGTTCGCTCAGGAAAAAGTTGGTGGTACTCGGCATCCTGATTCTTCTCGTGCCGCTTTCCTATCTGCCGAACTTGATGGGACAAGCGAGTCAGGCATGCTATCGAACGCAGGTCGCGCTCACGACGCTGGTCGCGCTCTACCTGTTTCTGGCGTTGCACGGCTTGGTGAACAAACTCATCACCGGGTCTGCCGGCATGCGCGGTTGCGCGATGGGCATCATCGTGTTTGCCTGGGCCCTGATGTCGGGCCTCCTGGCGGCTCACAACGTCGTCAGCTATTTCGTCGAGCCTCAATCGGTCGAGTACCGCCTAGTGAAAGACCAGTTGAGCAAGCTCGGCCCGAATCCGCAAACCATCTGGTACATCCGCAGCCACACGGACGATGGTCTCACCCTGGTGCGCTACGACGAATTTGGCACCCCGTCTTCGTCCACGCCCTGGGTCGCGGACGGCATGGTGAACTGCGCCCTTCGTGAACTCGGTCGCGCGTCGGATGATGCGGTGAAGGTGACCCAAGTCGACCCCGACGCGGCCGGGCAACTGCCGGCGAACGCGGCGGTGGTGGACATGCGACTGCTCAAGCGGTTCCGCTGATTGGCGCTGAACACGCTGGCTGAGGGGCGGACGTGACGGAAAGCGAGTGGGAGATACTGTTCGGAATAAAAGTCGGCTTACGAGAGGGACTCTGGTGATTGATTTCAGGGGAAGCGTAAAACGCTGTTGCCAAATTCTCGCTGGATCCAAGCGGGTGCGCCGGGAGGTCAGGGCCATCAGCGCCTTCGCTCGTATCGTTCAGACCAGAGAGGTGTTCAGCCAATGCGGCATTGATCTCGTAGTGGATGTTGGGGCAAATATCGGGCAGTTTGCCCAGGAACTTCGGGCCTTCTACAAGGGTGAGATTGTTTCGTTCGAGCCTGTCTCAACGGCTTTTGGTGAACTGGCGAGGCATGCGTCGGGAGATCCACACTGGAGGTGTTACCCGTGGGCGCTGGGCAGTCAGACTGAGAGTCGCGTCATCCATGTGTGTCGTCTGACGCATCTGAGTTCCCTTTTGAAGGCAAACGAGTATGCCCCGCGACGCTTCGGGGGTGCGGCGGCAGAAACCGGACAGGAAATGGTTTCGGTCCGCCGACTGGATGAAGTTCTCGACGAGATCGCTCCCGACTACCGTGCGCGCCGCATGTTTCTGAAGGCGGATACGCAAGGCTTCGATGCCGAAGTATTCAAGGGACTCGGAACGAAAGTCGAGTACATTGCCGCGCTCCAATCGGAGGTGTCGGTCATCCCCATCTACGAAGGAATGCCTCACTGGATGGAAAGCATTGCGTTGTATGAGCGGGCGGGCTTTGGAGTCGTCGGCCTGTTCCCGGTATCGTTCGATTCATCCCGAGTGATTGAATTCGATTGTTTGATGGTCCGAACCTAATTATTATTCCCGCCCCACGGAACACAAACCGACATCGATCTGGCAGACGTGACGCTGATTACTCGCACGCAGCGTGGGCGTTTGGCGACGCACAAGGCGAAGCAGATGTTGGACGAGGCAACCACATGAGAGAGTGGGTTCTGACACCGGACCGTTTTTTGTCGAAGGAGGAGACGGGCAAGTTGCTCTAAGGCCCCAATCATAACCGTTTGGTAACTGCTTATGAAATACCGACTAGTAGATCTGATTCAACCGCTGTCCGAGCAATCCCAGCTCCGGGTGAAAGTCGCCAAACAGACGAAGTCATCGTTTGACGGGGTGATCAAGGAGGTGAAATGCAGGACCTTTTGCGCCTTTAAGAACGCCAGGATCGGTGAGGTGTCCGTAACTCCGGCCGATTGCACGGAGTGCTATTGCCATGAGATTCTTGAAGGTGAGTTGGTTTCGGACGGGGGGTCAACGTATCCGATTCTCAAAGGAATCCCCCGGATACTACCGAATGAGATGCAGGAAGTGTTGAAGAAGAACCAGGCAACGTTCTCCCTCGAGTGGAAGATGTTCAAGTTTGGCGAGAGAAACTGGGGCCAGGACATCGAGACTCGCAAGGGACTTTTCCTGAAGGGCATGGGCGTCACGAAGGATGAACTCAGCGGCAAGCGAATTTTTGATGCGGGATGCGGGAGTGGTCTCCTGTCGATGGAGATGGCGGGAAGCTTCGGTATGGAAGTGATCGCGCTCGACCTGGCCTATGGGATCGAGCAGGCCTACGAAAAGAACCGCAATCCATTCCTCTACTTTATCCAGGGTTCGGTGTTGACGCCGCCGGTGAAAAGCAATGTCTGCGATTACATATATTGCGCGGGCGTGCTGATTGCCCTGCCGAACACGAGAGAAGGATTCAAAGCGCTGCCCAGATGTCTCAAGCCGGGGGGAAGATATTTCATTTGGGTCTATCATCCGATTGACAAGCGCCATCACTCAACGAATCTTCACAAGATGCGGTTCTATAATTGGATTCGGTCGAGAATCACGTCTCGGCTGCCGATTCGAGCCCAATACGCCATCTATCTGGCCATGATTGTTCCGTACCTGGTAAAACGTGACCTTGTTAACTTGTTCCGGGAGAAGAAGGATGATCGAACCTGGCGAGAAAGAACGCAGGGCTTCGTGGATATGTTTTCCCCAATCTACCAAAACCGGCACAGCGAGGAAGAGATTCTGTCCTGGTATGAACAGGACAAGTTCGTGAACTCTCGCATCGCATACCAGGAGGCTTGGGGTTTCGCCGCGCGGGGAGATCGGCCGGGCGATGGCCCCTGGCCCAAGTAGCGTTCGATTGATTCCTGTCTTGCGGAATTGTTTGAGAGGGAATGAGGAGGAATACCGCCTCGCACCGGAGCACGCACGATCATGAAGCGGATGAAGAAACTTGTTACGTTCGTCGTGTACTACATCTACGCGGCGCTTTCGTGCATCTTCCTCTTCACGGTGGGCATCCTCCGCGGACGAAACCGGACCTTCCTCTACAAGATTGCGGCGCATTTCGGACCGTTCGAGGCCGATCCGGACACCTGTAAACCGCTGCTTCCCACCGTCGGGGCGCGGGAGATCCTGCCTGCGGACATGGATGTTCACATACTGGAACCCGTGGCCGTGGACGGGAATGTGACGATCCTGGAACTGCTGATCATCATCCAGTTGGCCCGGCAGCACGGAGCACTCGATTGTTTTGAAGTGGGAACGTTCGATGGCCGGACGACGCTGAACCTCGCCGTGAATTGTGCGGGGCAGGGGAAAGTATACACCCTGGACCTGCCCCAGGAAGCGCTCGGGAAAACGTCCCTGGCAATTGAACAGGGTGACATTGCCTATATCGCGAAGCCAATATCCGGCGCCCGATTTCGAGGAACGCCCTACGAACACAAAATCGTGCAGTTGTACGGCGATTCGTCTACATTTGACTATTCGCCCTACCGCAATCGGATGGACCTTGTTTTTATCGACGGTTCCCACTCCTACGATTACGCCCTGAATGACTCCCGGCGAGCGGTGGAACTGCTTCGCGAAGGCAAGGGCGTCATTCTCTGGCATGACTATGGCGGCGTGTGTGACGGGGTCACCAAGTGCCTGAATGAACTGTACGGGAGCGAGCCCAATTTTAGAGGGCTTCGGCATATCGAAGGGACTTCTTTGGCTTGCCTCGTGTGCAACGGTCGCTAGTGGTTTTGCCTGCAGTGTGATGATGGAATCCGTCAGATGAACCTCATTGGCGCATCCAGTTTGGGGATCTTGATTCTCGTGGTGCTGTTCGGGTCGCGACGCTGGGCGATCCTGGCCTTGATGGCGGGCGTATTGTACATCCCGCAAGCCCAGACGATTGAGGTAATGAACTTCAATTTGTTTTCGGTGCGGTTTCTGGAACTTGCAGGATTCATTCGTGTCATGTCCCGTCGGGAGTTTTCACTTTCGAAGTTGAACAAGATCGATCGGGCGCTGCTGCTGCTGTATGCATTTACCGCCGTGGTGTTTTCGCTGCGCTCCAGCGAAGGCCAGGCGTATGTGATTGGCGCCGCCGTGGACGCCATACTGTGCTACTTCATGTTCCGAGGGCTGGTGGCGGACGCTGAGGAGTTTCGATGGTTCCTACAGGCGTTCGTCGTGCTGTTGGCGCCGTTTGCGGCGCTGGTGCTGATCGAGTCCCTGACCCGGTACAATGTGTTCTCCATCATGGGAGAAAGTACGTTTGCTTGGGACCGAGACGGAAGGTTCCGTTGTTTCGGGAGTTTCCGGCATCCGGATCTATTGGGAACAGTGGGCGCGAGTTTTCTTCCCCTGTACATCGGTCTCGCCTGCGGAAAGACGGGCCGAATGCGGGCCGTTGTCGCTATCGGGCTTTGTTTGGTGATCGTGTGGTGCTCAAATTCTGGTGGGCCGGCGTGTGCGGCGGCCACGGGCGTGGCGGGCTGGATGTGCTGGAAGCTGCGCACCAACATGCGCGCGGTTCGATGGGGAATTGCCGGAGTGATTGTGCTGGCGGCGGTGCTGATGAAGGCGCCGGTGTGGTATTTGCTGGCGCATGTCAGCGACATTACCGGGGGCGACGGTTACCACCGCGCGTATCTGATGGATGTGTCGTACCGACATCTCAGTGGGTGGTGGTTTGACGGCCTCCCCCTCCGCGAAACCATGGATTGGTTTCCCTACAGTCTGCCAACCGCGGCGGATATTACCAATCAGTTCGTGGCGTTCGGGCTCACAGCCGGCTTGGGAGCCGTGGTCCTGTTCATCGTTCTTTTGACGCGGGGTTTCAGCGGCGTAGGTAAAGCCCTGGCGAGCCTTCGATCCCATGGCGGTGAATCAGATGGGACCGAATTTCTGCTTTGGGGTTTGGGAGTCATGTTGGCCGCGCACATCATCAACTGGTTTGGCATCGCCTACTTTGATCAGTTTTACGTCATCTGGTTCATGCAACTGGCGGCGGTCTCGAGTGTCACAGAGAGTTGCCTGCAAGCCAGCCCGGCTGTTGAGATGGATGAGGCGGGAGCATGGCCTGAATACGAAGAGGTCCTCCGAACCTGAAACACGGTCGGTGGCTCGAAGTGCGGGCCGTAGGCGCCCGCCGAGACATTCGCCGCGTTGGCTTTTGCGACATGTTGGTTAGTGCCATAATCCCGACGTACAATCGGGCCAGAACCATCGAGCGCGCGGTAAACAGCGTGCTCGGCCAGTCCTGGCAGCCAATTGAAGTCATTGTTGTCGATGATGGCTCGACAGATCAGACCGCCGACATCCTGACGCGATACGGCGACCGGATCCGGCTGATTCGCCAGAAAAATCAGGGGCCAAGTGCCGCTCGAAACGCCGGTATCATGGCCGCCCGAGGAGAGATCATCTCGTTTCTGGACTCGGACGACTCGTGGTTGCCGGACAAGGTCGAACGGCAGGTGAAGTTGCTTCAGGCCACCGAGTCACAGGGGGTGGTATGCTGCGTGAGCAACGCGCGCATGGAGTTCCTGTCCGGGACGAGGCATTCGTTCGCGGCGGCGTCGCTCCATCCCAGGCACGAGGAAGGAATCTGGAGCAACCCGGCTGAGATACTCGTCACGCGGTTTCTGTTTTTCAATCAGGTGGTTGCCGTCCGGCGCACGGCGTTGGAGGAGACAGGCTATTTTCGTCCCGGGATCATGGAGGACTACGATCTGGCGTTGCGGCTGTCGCTGGTGGGCCCATGGGCGTTTATCGCCGATCCGTTGGTGGTGTGGTATGAGGAGAAGGGGGACAACCTTTCTCGTACGCACAGCCTACGCGAGATGAATGAACGTGCCTTGGCAATTCTTCAGGACATACGCGGTTCGTCCCGTTGGGGCCCGCTCCTGCCCGACCGGCTCTTTCGTCAGCGAATCCGGGAGTTGGAACGACAGCTTTTGGCCCAACGACTGTCCGGTCAACATGGTTTGTTGGCCAATTGCTTGGCGAAATGTCTCTTTGGATACTTGCGCGTTCAGAAGCGCCTCCAGTTGGATCTGCGACTTTACCCTTCCATGGAAACCCAGAGGGCATGAGCCAATGCTTGCGTCATAACGAAGTAACGATCACAGCTTTCGATGCGACGGGCGCGCGGTCGATTCATAAACTTGCAATGACCACAGCCAATTGGTCGACAGACTTGAGAGAACCGATGAGCAGTGTTGCGACATGTCCTGCGTATGTGCTTGGAAACGAGCCGTGGCACCGATACTGCTGTTCAAGTCCCCCACATGAGTATAGTTGTACCGACACTGGAAAGCGTGTCGATCTGGGATCGCTCTCCTTTTATCCGTCATCCAGCCACTCTTTGCCTCACTATTCTCCTTATGGCATGTGTTAATGCTTTCGGGGCCAGCTATTACGTGGACTATTCGAGTGGTGCCGACGCCAACTCCGGCACGAGCACGTCGTCACCGTGGAAGCATTGTCCCGGCGATCCGGCCGCGACCGGCACGGCCAGCACCTCGCTCAAGCCTGGCGACACGGTGTTCTTCAAGGGCGGCGTGCAATACGTGTTGTCGGGTGACGGAAGCCCCGTTTACCAGACCGGCATCGGGCTGAATTGGAGCGGGGCGGCCGGGCAGCCGATCACCTACGACGGCAACAGCGCCGGGACCTGGGGAACCGGACGAGCCATCTTGACGGACAACTACAGCACCAACCACATCGCGGCGTTCTACAACAGCGGCGGCGTAAACAACCTGGCATTCAACAACCTGGAGATTGGTCCGATCGGCGGGTCGGCGGCACCGCCGCCTGATCCCGGCACAGGCGTGCCGAGTAATCAGGGCTACGGCATCTTCGCTTATGGCACGATGAACAATGTGACAATCCAGAACTGCTACTTCCATGATCTGGGCTACTGGTTCAATCAGCAGCCGATGGATGGCAATTCGTTGGGCGGGTCGGACAGTCGAATTAGCGGCGGCGGAGTCATCTTCTTTGGGGCGTCTTCGGTGGTGATCACCAATTGCGAATTCACCAAACAGCACACCGCCATCGAGTTCGCGTACTCCACGAACAGTTCTAATCTCACCATCGCCTCCTGCTTGTTCCATGATTATATTGTCTGGGGCATCGATCTGGCAGGCATCTCGGGGAACCTGGATTACACCTACATCCATGACAACACCTTCCAGGACATGGGCTG
>JBKQMH010000153.1:0-10576 GCA_052146795.1 Verrucomicrobiia bacterium | reverse complement strand
ATGCGTTTGAAGCCGCCATCGCCGATCTGCAGGTGTTCACCAAGAAATGGCCGGAAGCCGTGCGCCTGCTGATCACCAAACGGTATTCGATGGAGGAACATCGCGATCTGTTGCTGGGCAAGGCGGGCGGCATCAAGAACGTCATTTCCATAGGCTAAGGGGAAATGTGAATATGACACCAGAAGCGGCCAGACTCGCCGAGGATGCGCAACGCAAACAAAACTGGAAGCGATGGGGACCGTATTTGTCGGAGCGGCAATGGGGAACGGTCCGCGAGGATTATTCCGAAACCGGCGAGTGTTGGGATTACTTTCCACACGACCACGCCCGCAGCCGCGCCTATCGCTGGGGCGAGGACGGATTGCTCGGGATCACCGACCGCGAATGTCGGCTGTGCTTTGCGCTGGCGTTGTGGAATGGCAAAGACCCGATCCTGAAAGAGCGGCTGTTTGGGTTGACCGGGCCGGAAGGCAATCACGGCGAGGACGTGAAGGAGTGTTATTACTATCTCGACTCGACGCCCACGCACTCCTACATGAAAGCGCTGTACAAATATCCACAGGCGGAATTCCCCTATGACTGGCTCGTCGAGGAGAACCGTCGCCGCGGCAAGGACCAGCCCGAGTTTGAATTGCTCGATACCGGCGTGTTCAATGACAACCGCTATTTCGATGTGTTTGCCGAATACGCAAAGGCCGGTCCCGACGACATCCTGATTCGCCTTACCGTTGCCAACCGCGGCCCGGAGACCGCGACGTTGCGTTTGCTTCCGACCCTCTGGTACCGCAATACATGGATCTGGGGCTGTCGACATGAGGGTTGTTGGATCAAGCCGCGAATCTCGGTCGTCGGGGATTCCGCGGTGGAAGGCGATCACGTTAATTTCGGAAAACATTATTTCGTCGCAGGCCCTGGCCCGAACCAGAAGGCGCCAGAATTGTTGTTCACGGAAAACGAGACCAACACGAAACGGTTGCACGATACGGACAACTACACGCCGTACGTCAAAGACGCGTTTCACGAATACGTCGTGCACGGCCAAGCCGACGCGGTCAATCCGAAGCGGGTCGGCACGAAAGTGGCGGCGCACTACAAGCTGGAGATCGCCGCAGGCGCGGAAGTCGTCCTGCGCTTTCGATTGTCCAATCAATCGCTCACGACCAAGAACAGCCTGGGCAAGGAATTCGATGACGTGTTCGCGGCGCGGATACGCGAGGCGGACGAGTTTCACGCCGCGCACGTTCCCGCGACGCTTTCCGTCACGGAACAGAATATCGTTCGCCAGGCGTACGCGGGCGTTCTGTGGAGCAAGCAATTCTACCACTACATCGTGAACGACTGGCTCGACGGCGATCCCCAGCAGCCGCCGCCTCCCGAGGGGCGCGAGAACGGCCGCAACGCCGAATGGCGGCACCTCTATTCCCGCGACATCATTTCGATGCCCGACAACTGGGAGTATCCGTGGTTTGCGGCGTGGGACCTCGCCTTTCACATGATCACGTTCGCGAAAATCGATCCGCAGTTCGCCAAGGACCAGCTCGTGCTGTTTCTGCGGGAGTGGTACACGCATCCCAGCGGGCAGATTCCCGCCTACGAGTTTGCGTTTGGCGACGTGAACCCGCCCGTGCACGCGTGGTCGTGCTGGCGCGTGTACAAGATGACGGGCGGGCGCGGCGAGCGAGACCGGGTATTTTTGTCGCGCACGTTCCAGAAGCTGGTGATCAATTTCACGTGGTGGGTCAACCGCAAGGACGCAGGGGGCAAGAACATTTTCGGCGGTGGCTTCCTTGGCCTCGACAACATCGGCGTGTTCGACCGCTCGAAGCCGCTGCCTACCGGCGGGCAACTCGAACAGGCCGACGGCACGGCGTGGATGGCGTTTTTCTGCAATACGATGCTGTCGATGGCGTTGGAGTTGGCCCGGGACAACGCGGCGACCGAAGACATGGCGTCGAAATTCTTCGAGCATTTCGTCGCCATCGCCGATGCGATCAACACCCATGGCGGGATGGGATTGTGGGACGAAGAAGACGGGTTCTATTACGACCAGCTTTCACTGGACGGACGGACGATCCCGCTGAAAGTGCGATCGCTGGTGGGATTGTTTCCGATGATTGCGGTCGAAATACTCGAAGACGAGGTTATCAACAAGCTACCGGGCTTTCGGAAACGGATGGAGTGGTTTCTGAGCCATCGCAAGGACCTGGCGCAACAGATTACCTACATGGCCTCGGATTGCCGGAAAGAACTCCATGGCCATCGGTTGCTGGCGATCCCATCGCGCGAGCGACTGGAGCGGATGCTGCGGTACATGCTCGACGAAAACGAGTTTCTGTCGCCCTTCGGGATCCGATCCGTGTCCAAATACCACGAGCGAAATCCGTACGTATTCCACGTGAACGGCTCGGAGTACCGCGTCGATTACGAGCCCGGCGAATCGAACTCGGGCTTGTTTGGCGGGAACTCGAATTGGCGCGGGCCGATCTGGTTTCCGGGCAATTACCTGTTGATCGAGGCGCTGGAGCGCTACAACCATTTCTACGGCGACGCGCTGAAAGTCGAGTGCCCCACGGGATCGGGCCATCTGATGAACCTGCAACAGGTTGCTGATGAACTGCGCGCGCGATTGGCGCGCATTTTCCTGCCCGACGCCAGCGGTCGCCGCCCTTGCCACGGAGCGGAGGCACGTTACGCCACAGATCCGCACTGGAAAGACCTCGTGTTGTTTTACGAATATTTCCACGCCGACAATGGCCGCGGCTGCGGCGCCAGCCACCAGACCGGCTGGACGGCTTTGGCTGCGCGTTGCCTGGAAGACACCCCACGGGCGCGTATCAAGCGCACAGCACCCGGCCACGCAACTTAATATGGAGAAGAATTTATGTGGATGATCCGTGAGTCATCGCTGACGGGCACGTGTGCAGTTTGAAATCGCACCTTGGAAATGTGACTCGAAACACGTCTCACAGCTTTTGCAGAAGGGTGTGGCAAATAAGAAGAAGGAAGTTGAGCACAGCGGGGACGAACCTATTTTTGTCAATTCGTGGAATGAAGAATCCAAGGACGATAGCCGTAAGCGTAAAGGCCATGGCTGCAGCGGAAAGGTGCTCGTCCCCAATGTAATTTGTGAATTCATGGAGCGGCAACGAAAGCGCGTTGATAAACACTAGGAGGTAGGCCATGCGCTTCGGTGAGAAACCGCGACTGGAAAACTTCAACTGCCCTGCGATTCCCATATTGCCTCTCGGCTACACCGAAACCGTCACGGGCGAAGTGCGGGAGGGCTGGGAGAGAAGTCCTTCGGCGCGGTGTCTGGCTTCGTCCATCTTCGGATAGCGGACCTCGCGATAACCGCGGACGTCTTCGACGCAACGCAGGGCCTTGACGTAGCGTTCGTAACTGGCGCGATCCTCGTAGTGGAAGTTCCCCACCACATCGATGTACCAATCGCGGAATTCGCGTTCGCGCCGGTGCCATTGGGGCATGACGCGCCGCAGCCAACGGAGGTGTTTCAGCAAATTGAGCTGCCATTTCCGCGGGCTGAATTTGAAACGGATGTCGCGGCCAAGGACGTTGAATTCGGGCCGGTTGAGGTGGTGATAGATAATCTTGTCACCGCGCTGTTCGTCAACGTGGTAGCGATGATGATCGCGGCGGGTCTTTTCCTCGCTGGTCAACAGATGGGCGACGTACACTTCGTCCTTGATGACCATCGCCTTGTGCAGGTTCCAAATGGCGGCTTTCGTGGCGGCGAAATCAAACTGGCCGGTGTCTTTGGCGTAGATTTTTTCGACGAGATCAAGGTACTGGCCTGCCTGGGCGCCGGTCCCGCCGAACTCAAGAAGGTCGTACAACCGCCAGACGATATCGCGCGCGGTTTGTTCGCCGAGGCGGATAGAGTTTTCGCTGCGACGGATGAGGACCTGGAATTCGCGCGCCCAGCGTTGGCCGGCGCGGTGGTTTCGTTTCAAGACGTCGACGCGTTCGGCGATGAATTCCGCATAGGTCTCGCGGAGCTCGTGTTTGTGGGCGAGTTCGGGCTCGAAGACGAGTTTGCGTCCGAGATGGAAGGCCTTGATGTTATCGTCCGCGGCGGAGCCCATCGTCTCACGCAAGCCCCATTCGATATTTGCCAGGGAGAGCGGCAGCACTCCCCGCTGGAACGCGATGCCGAGCAGGACGACGTTGGCGTAGAGTTTGGTGCCGAAGAAATGCTCGGAGATGCCGGCGACATTCAGGCCGAAATACTCGTCCGATCTGGTGTAACGGCGGAGCGTGTCCTCCAATTCCGCGACGCTGAAGTCGTCCTTGCCGAGGAGCGTGAGGATGGTGGGCGTCTTGTAGGCGTTCACGACCGCGACGGTGCGACCGGGGCTGCCGACGCGCAGGTTGCCGTTTGGCGAGAGGCTGCGTGTGGCTTCGAGCGGGTCGATGCCGAGTAATAAATCCGCGTGTCCGTAGGGAATGATGTTGGAGGTGTGCCGTGAACCTTTCGTGAACGTGATCTGCGAGAACACGCCGCCATTGCGAATCGCCAGTCCCTTCTTGTCGCAGAACAAGACGTGGTAGCCCTGTTTGAATCCCGCGCGAACGAGGCTGGCGGTGCTGACGCCAATGCCCTGTCCGCCGACACCGGCGAGGTAGCAGTGCCAGACGTCCTTAAAATCAGCGGTCTTGGGCAGGGGGATGTTGGACAGATCGATCGAATCGATGGGCGCGGGCGGTTTTTGCGCTCGGACGATGGTGATCTCCTCGAAGGAGGGACAGGCGTAGATCTTCGTGCAGGCCGTGTCCGCCACGCACCACGACAAATCGGTCTGGATTTTGGCGCCGAAGGGAGTTTCGGCAAATGTCAGGCCGGGGCAACCGGTCGCGAGCGTGCATTCGAGGCAGTTCTCGCAGACATCGGGGTTGACGTTGACGAAGCGCTTTTCCGGCAGGAAACCGTGTTCGCGGATGGTGCGACGCTCCTCGCGGGATTCGCGCCGGTAATAGGTGATGCCGCATTCCTTGTCGGCGACGATGACTTTCACGCCGTCGCGGAGGATGGTTTCTTCGAGCATCGTCTTCCAGGATTCGCGATAGGCCGGATTGGCACGGACGACGTGGACGGCCTGGCCGAGCATGGCTTCGACGATGCGGTCGATGTTTTGCTTGTAGGTGGTCTCGCCGACGATATCGATGTCCATGGACGGCGTGGGCTGGTGGCCGGTCATGGCGGTGGTGGAATTGTCGAGGATGATGTAGGTGATGTCCTGGCCCTGCTTGAGGGCGTGGGAGATGCCGAGCATGCCGCTGTGGAAAAAGGTGGAGTCACCGAGGAAGACGACCTGTTTGTTGGTGATGAAGGGATCGATGCCCGCGCCGGTGCCACCGCCGAGCCCCATGCCGCTGTAGTTGTGCATGAGATCTTTGGTGGGCTCGAACATGAGCATCGTATAGCAGCCCGTGTCGCCGTGGAAAACGAGGTCGACAGGGCCGCGGCGGTGATGCTGTTTCATGTAGCGCGGGTCGAGGAAGCGTTTTTTCACTTCGATGAGGACGCTGGCGCTGTCGCGGTGCGGGCAGCCGGGGCAGAAGGTGGGCGTGCGCAGCGGGATGCGAACGTCGAACGTGTCCGTCTCGCGGATCAGGTCGACGGCGCAGTCGATGCGTTCCTGGTCGAGAACAAGATCCGGATCGTGAAAAAACCTGCCGAGCGGCGCGAGGCGCTCGATGAGGATGCTGGGGTTGAGGCCGCGGGTGGCGGGGATGCCTTTCAGGCCGACGGGGAATTCCTTGCCCCAGACATTGGTGCGGTTCGCGGCGGTCGCGAGTTGGTTGCATTTGCCGACAATCTCGGCGATCTGCTCCTCCATGAACCCGCGGCGTTCTTCGATGACGAAGATGCTGCGTACCTGACGGGAGAATTCCTCGACCAATTGCGCGTCGATCGGGTAACTGATGCCGAGCTTGAGGATGGGCACCTTGTCGGCGACGCCGAGTTCGGCGAGGGCGTGTTCGAGATAGCAGAACCCAAGGCCGGAGGCCACGAACCCGATTTCGGCACGCCAGCGTGGATTTTTGCGGACGTTGAGAATGCGGTTGACGCCGTGTCGGCGGGCGCTTTCGAACAAGCGCGCAAACCGATGCGGCATGCCTGCTTCCTTGAGCCACGTACGCGGCGGCAGGAGGACCGTGTTCTCCAAATCGATTCGCGCGGTATCGAGCTGATACTTGTTGACCGTACTGACGTGGGGAAAATGATTGGGATGGCATCGCACCGTGCCGCCGCCGTCCGCCTGGTTGGTGGTGACGAGGTAGCCGATGAACAGGCTTGATTCGCGAGACATTCGGAAGCCGAGGTCGATCCAGTCTTTGAGTTCCTTGTTGGTGCTGGGCTCCATCACCGGCATGAAGAGGTGTTTGCAGAGGAACCGGGAGTCGGCGGGCACCTGTGTCGAATCGCTCCACGGGTCGTCACCGATGACCACCAGCGCGCCGCCCTGGGGATGCGCGCCCGCAAGATTTCCGAGAGCCAACGCGTCGGCGGCGACATGAAGGCCGACCGATTTCATCGCGCAGATGGCGCGGATCGGGCCCATTTGGGAGCCGTTGAGCATGGCCGCGCCGAGGGCTTCGTTGTTGGCAATGCACCCGCGGATGCCCTTTTCCTTGAAGAGGGGCGCGACAAGTTCCATCGCGTCGAAAAAGCCCGCAATGGGCGAACCGGGGTAGCCTGTAAGGAGATGGGTCCCGCCCTCTGCTTCAAGTGCGCCCTTGACGAGCAGTTCGTTTCCCGTGAAGACCTCGGCCCCTTCCTCCTTAAGGAATCGTGGATCGACTGTCATGATTGTATTGTGACGGGGTGGACGCTACCATAGAATGCGTTTTGATGCAATTCCTTAAAACGACAGTATTTGGCGCGCTGGCGGTCGTGTTTTTGGCCGGTTGCTCGGCGATCGCGAGTCTTAAGGGTGTCCAACAGGGGCACGTTGATACGAGCGTTCGCCTGTACGAGCAATCCAACGACGCGCTACCCGCCGAGAACGTGCAAACCGTCGTGATCCCACACACCGACTTGAAACTGGTCGTCAACCCCTTCCCCACGCTCACAGAACAGGACGTGCAATCCGCCGAGCTGTACAACACCTCGGGCGGCAAGGCGGTTTTTCTGCGGTTCGATCAGCATGGCGAGATCGTGCTCGATGAATTGACGACGCGGTTGCGGGGCCAATACATCGTGGTCATGGTCAACAACCATCCCGTGAGCGCCTGGCGGGTGGACCAACGCATCATCAACGGACAATTTCTCGTCGAAGGCGACTTCACGGACGAGGAAGCGCGGAAGATCGTGGACGATCTGAACAAGCTGAGCAAGATGAACAAGCAATGAGTGGGCGGAGATTCCTCACACTCATCGTTGCCAGCCTCGTCGTCGCCGCGAGCGCCCGCGCGTTCGACCTCGGGTTACCCACGGCCAATGACGCGCTGCTGCGGCCCGGGGCGGAGGCGGAATTTTTTCAGCCGACCGTGGAAGGCGCGACGGAGTCGGGCATGTTTGGTTGCGTCCGCAGCCACGGCCACCGGCTTCACAAGGGCATCGATATCAAGTGCCTGCAACGGGACCGGTTCGGCGAGCCGATTGATCCGGTTCACGCGGCGGCGGATGGCGAAGTGGCGTTCGTTAATGCGAAACCGGGCCTGTCGAATTACGGTCGCTACATCGTGATTCAGCATGGCTGGGACGGGGTGCAGGTATGCACGTTGTACGCGCACCTGCGCGAGATTGCCGCGGGGATTTCGGCGGGTCAACCCGTCAAGAAGGGGCAGGTGATTGCGACGCTGGGCCACTCGGCGAACACGCGCGAGGGCATTTCCCGCGACCGCGCCCACCTGCATTTTGAGGTCGACCTGCTTCTGAGTCCCAACTTCTCGATTTGGTACCCGAAACATGTGCCGGATGCGCCGCCATTTGGCAATTTCAACGGCCAGAACCTCGCGGGCATGGACGCGGCCGCCCTGTTGCGGGCTTATGCCGCGAATCGCCAATTGAACTTCGCCGAGTACGTCTCGAAACAACCCATCGCGTTTACCGCGCTGGTCGGGGCGCGACCGTTCCCCTGGCTGAAACTTCATCCCGAGCAGGTCCAACCGGTCCCGATAGGATCGGGACAGGCCCACGGCGCTCCCATCGCCTAC
Organism: Verrucomicrobiia bacterium; assembly: GCA_052146795.1. GTDB lineage: Bacteria > Verrucomicrobiota > Verrucomicrobiia > Palsa-1439 > Palsa-1439 > Palsa-1439. Next base: position 2,395 of record JBKQMH010000153.1, on the reverse strand, counting down.
GAGATCGGGCTGACGGCGTGGGGACTGCCGGTGGCGGTGTGGCCGAAGGTGGCGGGTGAGATCACCGAATCGCAACGTCATTTGCTGGATCGGAGCCAGCCCGTGCTGGCGCGGGCCAGCGACGCGGAGTTGTCGCAGTGGACGTGCGGCGAATTGGTGAAGCGGTCGCGGAGTGGAGACGGCTGGGTATTGACCGAGCACGGCAAAGAGTGGTTGGAGATGATTACGTACGTGCCGTGAGCAGGGATAAGTGTCCAAGTGCCGAAGTGCCTGGGTGTCTGAGTGCGGGGGCGGGAGTCAGTAGCCGAGTAGCCAGTAGCCAAGTAGCCGGGGAAAGGGCGTAGCCGAGTAACCAAGTAGCTGGGGGAAGGGCGGTAGCCGAGTAGCCGAGTAGCCAAGTAGCCGGGGAAAGGGCGTAGCCGAGTAACCAAGTAGCCAAGTAGCCAAGAGGCGGACAAGCTCGGCGGTCCGGAAATGGTGAGGCGGTGAGGCGGCGATGAAATGTTTTATGTTGAGACCTGACTCCTTCCCGGTCTGGCGGGGGCGGGAATAGGGGCTGGACGCTTCCGCACCAACAAACGGGAATCGCTCAGGTCTTGATTAGGCCGGCCAGCGCCCCGACCAGAAGGGTCGTCAGGATCCAGCCCATGATAATGTGAAGCCATCGGTAGAGGCGGAGCAGGCTCCCCATCGTTCGCGTGGCGTCGGGCAGCCAGTGCGCTGCGAAATTCAGGTTAATCAGTGGGATAAAAGTCTCGAGAGAGTAGAAGAAGGCGTTGAACTTCACGTGGGCGTCTTTAACCTCTCCGTCTGTGCACGTCAGGAGTCCTGCGTTGTGTCCGAGACGGAACAAGATGAACCCGAAAATGATCAATCCAGCGCCTATCCAGAAGGCGCGCATCGGTCGGTAGCCGTATCCGATGGTCTTGCCAAAGAATCCATACCACCACCAGTTGCCAATGAATCTCTTTGTGTACCGCAAATGATCTTGGTTCTTTGCGATAAGCACTTCGACGGCGTCCTCTTCGTGCCCACCCTTGCGAAGTACTGAGGCCAGTTGCTCGTACGGTTGCGGCAAGAATTGATCACGCGGTTGTAGGTGAAGCCACATAATGCGGTTCGTCGCCTCCGTGGGAGCGCCGTTGGCGATCTCATCGTAAACGAAGCCATCAAGAAAGAGTTTGCCGGGCCCCGGCCAGCTTTTCGTTTCGTCCTGGAGGGTGCCGATTCTCGCAGAGCGAAGGTCCAATATGATGTCAGAATCGGCAGAGATATTCCGCCACTGGAATGACTGTCCCACTGTTATGAAGCTAAAATCAAGTAGGCCCCGAAGCTTGGAATCTTCGTGTAGACGATCGGCTGTCCCGAGCTTCAGGGCGTTGGGGTCAAGAGGGATGCCGGTTGTATTCCCGACCCAACTGCCGCCACAATCAAGATCTCCGGCAATCGTAGCTGCCACGAAATTGAGTTCTCCGTCCGCCTTGAACCCTTCCCGCAGAAAAACGGCTCCCTCGACCTTCGCGGAATTGGCATTGAGAGCTATGCCATTTGTGTTGCTTATCTGAGCGCCGATGCAATCAAGGTTTCCGCGAATCGCAGTTCGCACACAGTTCACCTCGCCCTCAGCCTTGAACTCAGCCCAGAGATAGACGTTACCTTCGATTCTTGCGTCACAGGCATTAAGAGCTACGCCATTTGGGCTGTTTATCTGGGCGCCAGCGCAATCAAGGTTCCCGCCAATCGTAGCTGACACGAAATTGACCTGTCCCTCAGCCTTGAACCCGTTCCGCAGAAACACGGGACCTTCGATCTTTGCGCCATCGGCGTTAAGAGCCATGCCATTTCTGTTGTGTATCTGAGCGCCGTCGCACTCGAGGTTTCCGCCGATCTTAGCTCGGACGAAATTGACCTCCCCCTCAGCCGTGAAGCCTTCCCGCAGAAAGATGGCACTCCCAACTTTCACGCCATCGGCATTAAGAGCTATGCCGTTTGTGTTGTTTATCTGAGCGCCGCTGCAGAGGAGCGTTTCGCCAATCGTAGCTCCAGTCAAATCCACCTGACCTTCAGCCTTTAATTGCCACAGGGAAAGTTTGCCGGCCACGCTGAGGAAGTCGGCAGAGAGGGCTAGGCCATTGGTAGTGAATATAGAAGCGACGCTGCAGTCTAGGTCTCCGCCAATCTTAGCGGCAGATAAACGGACCAGGCCGTCAGCAATAAAGCCATAGCGCAGATGGACTTGGCCGTCTATCTTCAGGTAATCAGCCCTGTGAGCGTAGACTCCCAAGCTGACGATATGAGCGCCGCTGCAATCCAGCGTCCCGTGAATGGTTGCTTGAAGCAAGATCACACATTCAGCCTTCAAGTCACGTAAGCTGACATCGTCCACGACTTTGAG
>JBKQMH010000152.1:0-9972 GCA_052146795.1 Verrucomicrobiia bacterium | reverse complement strand
GCGCCTCGGAGTAATCTGGCTTGAAACGCAGGGCCAGCTGGAAGTGTTCAATTCCCTCTTCACGCTTGCCGGCCTCATCCAAGGCAACCCCGAGGTTGTAGTGCGCCTCGGCGTAATCGGGGTTGATTCGCAGGGCCTGCTGGAGGTGCTCAATAGCCTCTTCACGCTTGCCGGTCTGATACAAGGCAACCCCGAGTTTGTAGTGCGCCTCGGCGTAATCGGGGTTGATTCGCAGGGCCTGCTGGTAGTGTTCAATAGCCTCTTCACGCTTGCCGGTCTGATACAAGGCATCGCCTAGATTGTTGTATGGCTCCGCGCAGCGGACAACGCATGCGAATAGGTTAAACGCCACCGAGAAGGCCAGCAGGAGGCTCCAGCCCCAGCGCGCCGCACGCCGCCAGAGCGGGCGGTCAGCCAGTGCGCGTTCCAAACCAAAGATGCCAACCGCAGCCAGCAGCAGTGGTGCCGGCAGGAATTCCACCTCGTAGCGAGCGACCGCGCTGATGAAGAACAAAAGTGGCAACACGCAGGTGCCGAACAACAGGGCCACCGCCGCCCCAAACCAACGCAAGACTGAGCCTGCCTGTCCCGACCGTCCCCGCCACGCCAGCGGCACGGCCAGCGTCAACCACACCAGGGGAATGTTGGTCAGGACTCCGAAGGGACTCTCAACCCCCCCGTAGCCTGCTGGCACAGGTGGCAAAGCGATTTCACGCACAAAGGGAAAACGACTGCTCCAGCGCGCCGGCTTCAAGAGATAGACCCGGAAATTGAACCACAAATAATGCGGGTTGAACAACTGACGGGTGACATGCTGCTCCCCGGCCAACTGGTAGTGCCATCCGAATTCCAACGGGTTGTCAAATCGCAGTTCGTTGTAGAGCATCAGGCCCAACCCGATAAGTGTGATCGGGATAGTCGCCGCCGCCAGCATCGGCCACACCTGCCGCCGTTCATGCCACGCCTGGGCCACCGGCACCAGCAGTGCGACCGCACCGAACAACAAGTTTGGTCGCGCCCCCACCGCCAGTCCGTACGCCACGCTCGCCGCGGCCAGCCACCGCCACCTCCCCTCCCGCTCATGCAATGCACACCAGATTGCCCCGAGCGCAAGCATCGTCAGCATATACCCGCAACTGATCGCCACTTCGTAGACTCCGCATCGTTCCAACAGCAACGGCACGCCCGTTGCCAAAGCGAGTCCGAGCGCACAGGCGGCCACCGCCCAGACACTCACCTCGGAAAAGTAACGCCGCCACACCGCGCACAGCACGCCCACACTGGCCAGAAAGCCAACGGCGCAAAAAATCGTCACGGCCTGACCATAGAACAGGTAGTGGCCGGTCAGCGCCGCGACTGGCCAGAATAACATCAACGCCGGCGTAACCCCGAAGTACAAGTACAGCCGGCCCTTGTAGTAGCTCAGGTCGCCGATCCCGTAGGGCGGGCCCCAGTAGACACGGTTCGCGGCCGGATCGTAGGGGTCGGGGAGGCGCGCGAACCCGGTCGGCACCTCTTTTTTCACACTCAGGTGGCCATCGCGAAACCCCTGCACCAGTAGATTGTAGTACGTGTCCGCCGCATTCGGGCTCAGCAGCTCCAACACGCGCGATTGCGCCACGTACGCGTAGACCCCGATGACCAATGCGCACACCGCGGCCATTACTCTCCACTCATTTTTCATTGCGCTGGGAGCCTTTTCTGGTTCGAGGGCGGCAACTACCCCTTCTTGTAACAGGCGAAGCGGAATCAGGCAAGATTTCGCATGAGTCTTCAACGGAACCACACGGCGTCGCCCACAGGCAATCGAGAACGCTTCCGGAGGCGGGTGCGGCGGTTCGCCCCACCTTAGTAGATGACTTCTAAGCCCGTATGGATTCCGCGCCAGCCGCGATGGCTTCGTCGGTCATCCGTTGATGGGGCGAATCGGCGCTACTGTCGCGCTAGGCGTTGCGGCGGCGGATATCAGCGAAGATTTCGGCAGACCCGGATGATCAGTACCTGCATCGCTCAGACCAGATCACAGGCCTCGGCGGGCATCCAATGCGCGTCCTTGCCGTCCCACTTGATGTTGCAGCCGATGGGATTGGTCAGGGGCTTGGACACGGACTTGCCCGCGAGATGTTCGCGCAACGCGTTCTCCAGATCGTTGACGGTCATTTTGCTCGTGTCGCGCGGACTGTCCGCACCGCGACCCGTGTAGACCAGTTTGCGAGCGCGATCGAACACGTAAAAGTGCGGTGTTCGGAGCGCCCCGTACGCGCGGGCCACATTCTGGGATTCATCATACAGATAGGCCCAGGGAAACTTGTGTTCCTCCATGCGCTGGACCATGTGCGGGAAATCGTCTTCGTGGTACGTGTTCTTGCTGTTGGAATTGATGCCGACGAATTTCACGCCCTGCGGGGCGAACTGTTCCACCGTTTTCCGTGTGACCTCGTCCGACCCCGTGACGTAGGGACAATGGTTGCAGGTAAAAAAGATGACGAGAACCTTGGCGTCGCTGAAATCCGCGAGCCGGTAGGTTTTGCCGTCCGTGGCGGGTAATTTGAAATCCGGCGCCTTGTCTCCGAGTTGTAATGTGAAAGCCATCGCGACCGTCCTTTCTGGATTCAATCCGAATTTATCCTGCGGACATGCAGGCGACAACCCAATTGTCAGCAAGCGAGAAAGACCATCTTACGGTTCCACGTCCGGGTCGGGCATGCGGAGGACGTCGGAATCGGTGATGAGGCCGAGGTCGCGGGCGGCGTGGGCGAGGGGTTGAATGATTTCGAGGGCGCGGGCGATGGTCTCGTCAGCGGCTTTCTGGCTGTTGTCGGGACCTTCGGCGAGTAATCTTTCGATGACGGATTTTTTGGGCGGGAACAGTCTCAGTTTGATTTTGGCGTCGGCGGGCAACTTCGCAGCCTCGCGCACGAGACGCAGGGCGACGGGAAATCCCCCGAGTTCGTCCACCAACCCGAGCGCCTTGGCGTCTTCGCCGGTCCAAACGCGGCCCTTGGCGATTTCGAGGACTTTTTCCCTGGGAAGCTTGCGGCCTTCGGCGACCTTGGTGGTGAAATCGTCGTAGATGCGGTCGAGCCACGTCTCGAATCGCGCCCATTGTTCGGGGGTGAAATCGTGAAGGCCGGAGTAGGCCATGGCGTTGGAGCTGGAATGGACTTCGTCCCAGGAGATACCGAGTTTATCCCAGAAATTGGTGGTGAGCATTTTACCGGCGATAACGCCGATGGACGCCGTGAGCGTGGCGGGCTGGGCGACGATCTTGTCGGCGGGCAGGGCGATGAAATAGCCACCGGAACCGGCAACGGCGCCCATGGAGACAACGATTGGTTTCCCGGCTTTTTTGGCGCGTGCCACCTCCCGCCAGATCGTATCGGAAGCGACGTACGAGCCGCCGCCGCTATCAATCCGAAACAGGATCGCTTTCACGCTCTTGTCGCCCGCGGCCGCGCGGAAGGCAGCGGCGACGGTTTCGGCTCCCATGGTGACTTCCTCGAAGATCGGGTCGTAACCGCTTTTGCCACGCATCACGCCGCCGACGCCGTAGATGAGCGCCACGGTGGCGCCGTCATCGTAGGGCGAGCCGGCGCGGTCGAGGTATTTCGATAGGTAGAGGAATTTGACGTGAGGGCCAGCCTTTTTCTTGATGTCGTCATACGCGGCATCGCGGTAGCCGAGCTTATCGACGAGTTTGGCGTCGAGCGCTTCGTCGCCGAGGAACGGTCCACGATCGATCAGCGCGCGCACTTTATCCTCGGATATGTTGCGGGCCTGGGCGATTCCCGTGACGATCTGGCCGAATTGCGATTCCATGATTTTCTCGTTGGCCTCGCGATGGGCCGCGGTGAACTTTTTCTCGGTGAGGACGTTCATGGCGCTCTTGTACTCGGAGCGGTGATCCAGGCGCGGGACAAAACCGAGTTTATCGAGCGTGCCACGAAGGAACGACCGCTCGAAGAGCAGGCCGGCGAGGCCGAGTTCGCCCGACGGCTGGAGGTAAATTTTGTCGAAGGCGGTAGCGAGGTAGTACGAGCCGTTGGCGTTGCCACCCTCGCCGAATGTCTCGGCGTAGGCGATGGCGGGTTTGCCGGTGTGGCGAAAGGCGATGACAGCATCGCGAATCTCCTGGACGTCGGCCAGGGGCAGGCCGGCTTCCCCGACGCGGGCGATCAGGCCGACAACGCGGTTGTCGGTGGCGGCGCGTTGCAAGGCTTCGATCAGGTTGAGCATTGTTGGCGTGCGGCCCGAGACGATCCGCGCCACCGGATCGTCCGGCACGTATTCGACCAGACGATGTTCGAAATCAGCTTCGAGAATCACCTTGGACGGGATGGACCGCCTGGCAATGAGGAACGAGGCCGCCCCGAGGGCCGCCGCGAGAAGAACCAGTGCGCCAATGGTCGCCAGTAGACGGACGAAGAATCCCTTCACGATGTTCTGTCCCATGATGTTTCTCCTTCGATGACCGAAGCCGTGAGCATGACGTTGCCGACAGTACCGCCGGGCGTCCTCCGCGGCAAGCCGTGGATAAGACGTTGGACAAGCCAGATGTCCTGACACCGGTGGAATCCGCTGGATTCAAGTTTAAATGTTGCGAGCTTTAGGTCACACTGCCCGCGAAATCCGTCGTGGTCTTGGAGATTGAGACAGTTGGGTTGTAACGCCGTTCTGCGCGTGTGTGTAATCGGGATTGATCCGGCGCCTGCTTCCCTCTCGTTCCTGTCGTTAGGGGTTGCTCGGACTTGTTGCTCCCGCGGACGGACTGTAAGCGCGTCCACTACGGTACAACTGTAGCCGGGCCTGGATTTCTTCCACTAACTCAGTTTGCCCGGCGGAGCAGGCCAGATCGATGGCTTTCTGGGCCGTGGCGACAGCGGCATCGAATCGGCCGGCGGCGGCGTAGGCGACAGCCAGTGTGTCAAGATCACCCGGCGCACGATTACCGGAAAGCTCACACGCGCGCTGCGCCAAAGCCACCGCCCGAACGGGGTCACCACCTTCCGTTGGCGGGAGCGTCGCCAGCACCCAGGCCAGTTTGTTTTGTGCTTCAGCCAGATCCGGCTTGATCCGCAGCGCCTGCGCCAATTGGCTCAGTGCGTCATGCGCGTTGCCCGTTGCGATCAGAGCCGCACCCAACTTGCTGTGGGCGCTAGCATTGGTGGGGTTAATCTCCAGTGCCTGCTGGTACTGCGCAATGGCCTCCGTCACCTTGCCCAAGCGAACCAAGGCGATCCCCAGATTGTAGTGCACCTCGGCGGAATCCGGCTTGATCCGTAGCGCCTGCTCGTACTGTACAATCGCCTCCGGCAGCCTGCCGACGCGTACCAATGCATTCCCCAAATTGCTATGTGCCTCGGCGGAATCCGGCTTGATCCGTAGCGCCTGCCCGTACTGTCCAATCGCCTCCGGCACCCGGCCGACCCGCACCAACGCAATCCCCAAATTGCTATGTGCCTCGGCAAAATCGGGATCGATCTGCAAGGCCTGTTCGAAGTGGGCGATGGCTTCCTCGATCTTACCCGTTTGCGCCAAAGCCATCCCCAGATTGTTGTGCGCCCCGGCGAAATCGGGCTTGATTCGCAGGGCCTGCTCGAAGTGGGCGATGGCTTCCCCGATCTTACCCGTTTGCGCCAAAGCCATCCCCAGATTGTAGTGCGCCTCGGCGTAATTCGGTCTGATCCGCAGGGCCTGCTGGTAGTGGGCGATGGCTTCCTCGGTCTTGCCCGTTTGCGCCAAAGCCGTCCCCAGGTCGTTGTGCGCCTCGGCGTAATTCGGTCTGATCCGCAGGGCCTGTTGCAAATGCTCTATCGCCTCCGGTATCCTGCCCGCTTGCGCCAAAGCCATCCCCAAGGCGCAGTGCGCGCGTGGGTTGTTCGGACGCTTTTCGACAGTGTCCTGCCAAATGGTTAGGTCCGAGGTGTAGTCCCAATTGCGTTGAACGGTCAGGAATGTGAGCAGAACCACTGCCGCCCCGCTTGCGATACACCCGAGCACGAGGTCTTGTCGTCGGTTGAGCAGCCGTTTCCCCAGCAGGAACGCGCCGCCGCCGACCATCGTTACCACCGCGGCCAATGGCAAATACATTCGCCGTTCTGCGGCCACCTCACCGAAGCTCGGCAGAAAGCTCGACGTCGGTCCCAGAACGAGAAAAAACCACGCGCCCAAAAAACCCAATTGTGGTCGGCGACGAAATGCCCACGCCGTCGCGCTCAAGAGGCCCACCACGACGACACCGGGGACAAGACAGTCTTCCAGTGACCGTGCAATTGGCCAGTCAAAATAATCAATGACGAGCGGGTGCGGCCAGAAACAGAGCCGAAGGTAGTAAACAATCACACCGGCTTCGGTCTTCAGATAATTCCATGGCGTCAGGCCTTCAATCCCAAACCCCGTGTTGGCGCGAGGCGTTGTCGCCACCAATACCGCCAGAATCAGCCAGGTCGCGGCCAGGCCAACGTACAAGACGGCGCGACGCCGCCATAATTCGTGAAACGACGACGCCAGAAACACGCGATCGTACAGCAATACAATCAGAGGAGCCGCGACCATCACTTCCTTGCTTCCCATACCCAACGCACACGAAACGATAGCGGCCAGACACCAAACGCTCGCGTGGGGGGACTGGGAACAGCGAAGCGTACAGTACAACGTCAACAACAGGAACAGGCCCATGAGCAATTCCGTACGTTGCACAATGTAGGTCACACTTTCTGTCTGAAGAGGGTGCACCTCCCAAATGAGTGTTATCGCCGCAGCCAGCCAGACGGCCGCGCCGCCGAATCGATCGCGAAGTGTCGCGCCCTCAAAGGTCCTGCGCAGGATCCCAAACAGCACCAGGGCCGACAACAGATGCACCGTCAGATTCAACGCGTGGTAGCCCCAGACATTCCATCCGCCCACCGCGTAGTTCAGCGCCAGGGTAAGACAAACCACGGGGCGTCCACTGACGGTGGTCCCTTGGGGCGCAGACATCGCGTCGCGGATCGGCCATAAGTGACGTATATAGGGATTTTCGGAGATGGAGGTCGGGTCGTCAAAGATGAACGCCCCCCGCAAGCTGTTGTGATACGCCAGAAGCCCCGCGATCACCAGCAACAACGGAACGAGTTTCTGGGTTTTCACAACGGGAAAGACTAGGCGACGGCGCCATTTCTGGCGACCCAAAACTTCGTCGATATATTATTATGGACGGGGGAAACAGAAGCACGGTTCTGTCTCGCCGGGCTCCGCACCCGGTACGACAGATGGGGGGACAGCGAACGAATCGTCTCGCGACCTGCTTGCGAGGGCGTCTGGAGTCCTTACATGCCGGCGATCTTTGCAGTACGACGGACCACGTCGTACAAGCTGTCTTCGGCGATCATGTAGCCCGTCAACTCCTTCGGCTTACTGTTGGCAATGACCCGGCGGCCAGCCTCGGACTTGTCCAAATCCACCAAGGCGGCCCGGATCTTTTTCGCCAGGGCCTCATCCAGTCCGGCACGGACCGCGATGGCGTCGTGGGGGATGGGGGCGGTGCTGGCCAAGGTCACCAGATTCTCCGTCGGCACCCCCTTGGACTTTGCGATCGCGAGTGCGTCCTCGTAAACGGCCCCCGCGTCCGCCCTGCCTTCCAGAACGGCGGCGAGCACCTTATCGTGGCCGCCGGCGAAGATGGTTTCCTTGAAGGAGCTGTCGGGAGCGATACCCTTTTCGATGAGTAACGCGCGTGGATAAACAAAGCCGGAAGCCGACTTGGGATCCACGAAGGCAAAGCGTCTCCCCCGCAAGTCTGTCAACGATTTCAGGCCGCTGTCCCTGCGGGCCACAACAACCCCGCGATACGTGGCCGTGCCGTTGATGACGCACTGGGCGATAATTCGGATCTTCCCCCCTCGGGCTGCGTCCACATAGGTGAACGGTGAGAAAGTGCCGATGTCCACCGCCCCACTCTCCATCTGGGTACGGAGATCCCCGTAGTCCTTGGCGATGTACAAGACGACCTTCTGCCCGATGCGGTCGGAAAGGTAGGTCATGAGGGGTTCGAACTCGACCCGCATATCCGATTCGCTCAGGACGGGGGTAAAACCGAACTTCAGCTCCCGCCCGGCGGCTGGACGAATGGCGAGCTCTGCGACAAGGACCGCAAAAATCAACAACACAGCCTGACGGTAACGCATCATTTTTCTCCTGTTGGATTTTCTGGTGGCAGGTACAAGGACAGGCCAATGCGCGCATTGGCCAGGCACGAATGTTGTAAGGATCTACGGCTGAACGACGAGCAGATTGTCTCAAGCCCTTCGACAGCCTCTTTTTGTTTTCGAGTTAGCGGCTTCCTAGTCAGCATCCAGCTTGGGCTGCTCTTAGCATTTAAGCCCAATCTCCATAACGCCTATATTGTTGACCGATTTCTACTCTTCAGAGAAGCACAAACTGGACAACCTTCTTTGACAGGATGTGTTGCCAGTTTTCGTCCCACCCCAATTGAAAATGTCCCAAAACTCGCAACTGTTCCTGCATTTTCAGGGTCAACTCGCAACGGATTCGGGGAAACTGGCAACACTTGTGCCGTTCTGTTGCGAGTCACCCGTTGACTCCAACTTTGGACGATTTGCCAATCGTGCGGTTTGAACTTCCGAGGGCAGCCGTTACGCCATCGGCAAATCTTCGGCGCGTGACGTCGGACTCCGCTTACTGGCGAGCGTGCAGTCGCGCCAGCGCGTTCTGTGCTTGGGTGAAATCGGGCTTGATCCGTAGCGCCTGCTCGTACTGCGCAATCGCCTCCGGCACCCGGCCCGCCCGCGCCAGAGCGTTCCCCAGATTGTAGTGCGCCTCGGCGTAATCGGGCTTGAGACGCAGGGCCTGCTCGAAGTGGGCGATGGCTTCCTCGATCTTACCCGCTTGCGCCAAATCGATCCCCAGATTGTTGTGCGTCTCGGCGTAATCGGGCTTGAGCCGCAACGCTTGCTCGTAATGGGTGATCGCGTCTCGCACCCGGCCCACCCGCTCCAAGGCGACCCCAAAGTTGTAGTGCGCCTCGGCGAAATCGGGTCTGATCCACAACGCCCGTTCATAATGCCCGATGGCATCGCTGAGCTTACCCTCCTGCAACAAGACAGTTCCCAGATTAATGTGCGCCTCGGCGAAATCGGGTTTGCTCCGCAACGCCTGCTCGAAGTGGGCGATGGCTTCCTCGATTTTCCCCATTTGCTGCAAGGCGGTCCCCAGATTGTTGTGCGCCTCGGCGGAATCGGGCTTGATCCGCAGGGCCTGCTCGTAGTGTTCCACCGCGTCTGGTACCTTGCCCAGGTCCATCATGGCCACTCCAAAATTGACGTGCGCCTCGGCGGAATCGGGATTCATTCGCAGCGCTTGCTCATCCTGTGCCATAGCCTCCTGAAGGCGACCCAACTTATAGAGCACGCGCCCCAACATCACGTGCGCCTCGCAATCTTGCGGCGCGATTACGACGCCTCGTTGCGCGTAGGCGAGCGCCTCGCCGGCCCTCCCTTGATCCAATAACTCCGCAGCCAGCGCCCGATTCGCCTCTTCGGAGGTCGGGAACTCCACCAAGGTGGCTCGCCGCATGGTTTCGTCGTTATGCCAGTCCGGTATCAGACGACGAGTGTCGGCGGCGAAGGCGCATAGTTCACACGCCAGCAACCCGGCCAGCGCAAGGCGTGCCGCCATCATCGAACGCCGCCACAACCACACAACCGCCGCCCCCGCCACGAGCAGCAGCGGCAGCATTGCCACGTAGGCATACCGTTGCGCCACCACTTGCGAGCCTACCGGCAGCAGACCGGACACGGGAAGAACCAACATCACGTAGGCTCCCCAGGCCGCCGCCAGCATTGGCATGCGTCGTCTTTCCATGACGACCACCGCCGTGACAATGAGAACAGTGAGGACTGACGCCAACGCCACCCACTGACCGAGCGATGCGTCCGGAACATAATTGGGCGACAAATGAGATGGCCGGACAAG
>JBKQMH010000151.1:0-70672 GCA_052146795.1 Verrucomicrobiia bacterium | reverse complement strand
ATTGCTGGGGTTGGATTGCTCTTTGCAATTTCATCGTGCAGTTTTCTTGTACGAAGACTATTTCGACGCAAACAAAACGTTGCCTGACAAGTCATTGGAGCCAACGCCGAACACGCTCTGACTTCCGTATTCGCGGGCTTGCAATTTGTTTCGGCGCGGCTGAATTTTGGATCGTTAACCGAAGGAGGGAACAGATGAGTTTTGACGTCGTCGCCAACCGGATGGGAGTTACGTCAACCGCGGTCAAGGAATTGATTTCGGGCAAGGTGCCGATGGCCGTGGCGAGTCGGCTGAAAGTGCCGACATCGTCGTTACAGAAGTTCGTCGATGGCAGTACATCCGTCGGGTTGGCACGGCTCATGGGTTGCACGCCGTCCAATCTGCTGGAGTTGCGCAAAGCGATTGGCCCGAAAGGCGCGATCGGATTATTGATTGGGCTTTGCAGTCGGCGCGCCGAGGGCCACGCGAATGCCTAGCAAGTCAGTTGGCAGCCGTTGAAAGACACCCCGCCTGAGAGGGCGAACCCGGCAAACATGGTCCGGCGGGACGCATGGCCTCCCAATAAAGGTTGTCACAGCGTTAGGGTCGGGATTTCCGTCAGCGATGCGCGGATTCCCACGCTTGCTCTTCCGCGGTGAAATAGCGGACGCGGACTTTCTTGTATTCCCTGGTGGAGTACAGCGCGCCGTGGTCGCGGATGCCGGTTTTGGCGGCGATGGCGGCGAGAGACTGCTCGCAGTCGTCGCGGGATTTGCCGTGGATCATGGTGAAGATATTGTACGGCCAGTCGGGGTAGGAGGGTCGTCGATAACAATGGCTGACCACACGAAAGGTGGCCATCAGTTCGCCGGCGCGGTCGACCTCGGCATCGTCACCGGGGACGGCCCACACGCCCATCGCGTTGGCGCTGAAACCGGCCTGGTGATGGTGGAGGACGGCGGCAAAACGGCGCATCTTGCCCGAGTCGAGGAATTGACGATGCAGGGCCTGCAGTGCGGGCAACGTGATGCCGAGTTCCTTCGCGTAGTCGAGGAATGGCGTCGGGGTGATCGGCAAATCGCGCTGCATGATGCGGACGAACTCGACTTCCGCCGGCGTGAGCGCGGTATCGGTCGCGCGATTCTTTTCGGTGTACACGACCGCGTCGAGGTCATCGGGGCGGGATTCGCCACCGACATCGAACTTCACGCCGATCTTGAAGAGTTTCAAGGTTGGCAGGAGCCGGGTGGATTCGGCGCCGGATTGGCGGTGCAACAACGCGACGGTTTTCTCCAAGCCCAGCTGGCTCAAGGGCGAGACGGCAATGGTGTACCAGAGGTTGAAGGAGTGACTGCGCAGGTAATTGTGGCTGACGCCCGGATGTTGGCTGATGATCGCCGCGGCTTCGTCGACGCGGGCAGAGTCGACGCGGGCGGCGACGAGACTGGATTCGTAGCCGAGGCTGCGGGTATCAAAGATGGCGCTGATTTGGCGGATGACTTTGGCGGTCTTGAGATTCTGGACGCGGTCGAGAACTTCCTGTCCGCCAACGCCGAGCTGCTTTGCGAATTCGCCGAAGGGGCGTTCCGTGACAGGGACGGCGACCTGAAGCAGTTCAAGAAGTTTCAGGTCGGTGGGGTTGGAAATCGTGCTCATCACTTCATCCGAAAATCTGCGTTGAGTAATGTTTATCATGCGGGAGTTGGATCTGTCGAGTCGGCGTCGGTTGACGACTTGTCAGCGGAACGGCGCAGATTCCCGTCATTTTGTCTGCCGGAAGTGCATCTGCAAATCCCGGACATATACCAGTAACCCGTTGCCGGCGAATCTCTTGACGAACAAACTTGATGTGGTGGCACCAACGTTGCTAAGACTGCACGCAAATCCAAGTGGACGACTCTCGCCAACGAGGTGACGCGCCCGAGAAGATGCCGTCGCTGATCCAAAACTGGATCAGCCTGATGGGTATTATTCTCGCTGCCTGCAGCTTTTTCGCCGTCGCCTGTCTGATCGGCATCGATTTCTACGCCGGGTTCAGCAGCCCATACATGGGCATTCTGACATACATCGTTGCGCCAACATTCCTGTCCGCGGGCTTGTTGTTGATCCTCTTCGGCGTGCTACACGAACGACGGTATCGCCGCCGGCTGGCGCCGGGTGAAATCCCCAGACACCCGCGCGTCGATTTCAACGTGCCGCGCCAGCGCAATGCATTCCTCGCGGTCGCAGTCGTCACGCTCGTGTTTCTGATGTTTACGGCACTCGGCAGCTATCGCACATACGAGTTTACCGAGTCCGTCCAGTTCTGTGGCCAGACCTGTCACGCGGTGATGAAACCCGAGTACACGGCCTACCATAATTCGTCCCATGCGCGTGTCGCCTGTGTCCAGTGCCACATCGGAGCGGGGGCCACGTGGTTTGTGAAATCGAAACTATCCGGCAGCTATCAAGTGTATGCCACGCTCTTTCACAAGTATCCGTGTCCGATTCCGACGCCGGTCAAGAACCTGCGTCCGGCGCAGGAGACGTGCGAACAATGCCACTGGCCCCAGAAATTCTACGGCGCTGTCGAGAAAGTGCGCACGCATTTTATGTCGGACGAGAAGAACAGCCCGTGGACAATCGAGATGCTGCTGAAAGTTGGTGGCGGCGATCCGACGCACGGTCCCGTGGGCGGCATCCACTGGCACATGAACGTCGCGAACAAGGTCGAGTACATCGCGTCGGACGAGGCGCGTCAGGTCATCCCGTGGGTGCGCATCACGGACCGCGAGGGCCACGCCACGGTGTACGAGTCGAAGGACGGAAAACTGACAGCCGATCAGCTTGCCACGACCGCGCCGCGCCGGATGGATTGCATTGATTGCCACAATCGGCCCACGCACGTTTTCCGGGCGCCCGACGACGCGGTGGACACGGCGCTTGCGCTCGGCCGCATCGATCCATCGTTGCCGTCGATCAAGAAGAACGCCGTGGCGGCGCTCGCGGGCGAGTATGCGACCACGGCGGACGCGCAAACAAAAATCGCCACGACCCTGCGGGCCGGCTACACGAACGAGAACGACCGGGCGAAGGTCGATGTCGCCATCAAAGAGGTTCAGCAAATTTACCGGGAGAATTTTTTCCCCGAGATGAAATCGAGTTGGAAGGTGTATCCGGACAACATCGGTCATCTCAAATCGGTTGGCTGCTTCCGTTGCCACGACGACCAACACATCAGCGCCGACGGAAAAAAGATCTCGGCAAACTGCACCAGTTGCCACACTATCATTGCCCAGGGCGGGGGCACCGAGTTGACGACCGTGAGCGCCCAAGGACTCGAGTTTCAGCATCCCGCACCGGACGTCGGCGATGCTTGGAAAGGGATGAAATGCAGCGACTGCCACAACGGCGGACCCATGTAATAGCCATCGGGTGTTATCTGCTGATGACGAGCGCCGCCGTTCGCGCGGAGGGCATTTCGTGTCTCATCTGCCACACTAACGAGATGCACCAATTCTCCGCCAGCGCGCACGCGCAGGCGGGATTGAATTGCGTGGATTGCCACGGAGGCGATCCCAAGGCAACCGACGTTACCGCGCACGCCACCGACAATTTCAAGCGTCCCGACAACAAGAAGGCGATCGCCGAACTCTGCGCCAGTTGCCACAGCGACGTGCGGCGCATGAACCCCTACGGGCTGCCGACGGACCAGTTGGCGCGCTACAAGACCAGCAAGCATGGCGAACAGTTGTTCGAGCACAACGACCAGAACGTGGCTGTCTGTATTGATTGCCACGGTGTTCACGACATTCTTTCTCCCAAGACACCGGGCAGCCACGTCTATCCCACCAACATTCCCCAAACGTGCGGCCAGTGTCACAGCAATGCGAAGCTGATGGATCAATACAAGCTCCCCAGCGACATTGTCGCCCAGTACAAGACGAGCTACCACGCGACGATGCTGTTCGAGAAAAGCGATTTGAGCGCGCCAACCTGCGTGACCTGCCACGGCAGTCACGGAGCCAGTCCGCCGGGAACGGCGCAGGTCGGCGAAGTGTGCGGGAAATGTCACGTTCGCCAGCGTGAGCTGTTCGCAAAAAGCCCGCATGCCGAGGCCGCTGCGGCGGGTTTGTTCAGTGAATGTGTGAGTTGCCACGGCAATCACGCGATCCAGAAGGCGTCGGTGGAGTTGTTTGCGAAGGCCTGCGTGCAGTGCCACGCCAACGATCCGAAGGAACTCGGCGTCCGCGACGCCGTCGCCGCACTGATTCGCGACAGCCGGAAGGACTATGACCGTGCCGAAGCCCGCGTGCACGAAGCGACCGTCCGCGGCCTGGCGACCGATGACGAGCAACTGCTGTTGCAGGAGGCGAATACGCAGGTCACCCAGTTGGAAGCGTTGCAGCACACCCTGGCACTCGATCAACTGAAGCCCGTTGCCGCGCACTCCGAGGAAATCGTCAAGCTGACGGAATCGAATATCGCGAGCCTGGAACAGGTGGAGCGTTGGAAGCGGCGGGCGTTGACGCCGATTGGGATTTTCCTCGCGTTGATGGGGCTGTTATTTTGGCTCAAGCGGGGCCAAATCGAGAAACGGGGCGGACGATGAACGACAACCAGAAAATATCGCGCCGCACGTTTTTGGATTGGCTGCTCACGGGCGGCCTGATCGCGTGGGGAATCGCCTTTGTCGCCCCTGTGCTCAGCTACGTTTGGCCGGCGCAGCGACGCGGGCCCAGTGTCCAGACCGTGTCCGCAGGCAAGCTGGACGATTTCAAGGAATGGGACCACAAGATGGTAGCAATCAGCGGTCAGCCGGTCATTGTCTTTCGCACACCACAGGGATTCCGGGCCTATTCCGCGATTTGCACGCATCTGGGCTGTATCGTCCAATGGGACGCGCAACGGCACCAAATCGAGTGCCCGTGCCACGCCGGCGTATTCGACACGAACGGACGGGTGGTTTCCGGTCCACCGCCGCGACCGTTGACCGAACTGGGCGTGGCGGTGGTGAACGGGGAAGTATTGGTGAAATCGACATGAGCCTGTACCGCAAACTTCGTCCCTGGTTGGCAGCGCGCTACGACGTGGAAGACATCGAGCATTTCGCGGACAAGCAGGCGCACAAGCCGTTGCCGGGGCACGTCGGCTTCTGGCACACGTTCGGCAGTTTGTCGTTGTATCTGTTCCTCAATCAGGTGGTCACCGGCATTTTGCTGATGATCTACTACCGCCCGACCACGAACACGGCGTTCGAGAGCGTGCGCTACATCATGACCAAGGCCCACTTTGGCTGGCTGATCCGCGGGCTGCACGCGTGGGGCGCGACGTTGATGATTCTCTGTGTGCTGGTGCACATGATGCGCACGTTTTTCATGGGAGCGTACAAGAAACCGCGTGAGCTGACGTGGGTGCTCGGCGTATTCATCGTCGGCTGTACTGTGACGTTCGGTTTCACCGGCTACTTGCTGCCGTGGAACCAGCTCTCCTATTGGGCCACGACCGTTGGCACGGAGATCACCGGGGCGATTCCGGTGGCGGGCCAATATCTCAAGGTGTTGCTGCGCGGCGGCGAAGGCGTGACGGGCGAAACGCTGGCGCGGTTTTACGTGCTGCATGTGGTCGTGCTGCCGTGGGTGTTGACGATGCTGCTGGCGACGCACCTGGTTCTGATGCGGGTGCAGGGATTGGCCACGCTGGAGCGCGTGGGCGAAGAAAAACCCATCGACCAAGCGAACGGCATCCCGTTCTTCCCCAATCACGTCCTCAAAGAGGGCGTGGTATTCTGCGTATTGATCGGCATCCTCGTGACGCTCGTGGTGCTTTGGCCCGTCGAACTCGGCGAGAAAGCCGACCCATTCACGACGCCCGAAGGCATCAAGCCGGAATGGTATTTTCTCTCGACCTATCAGTTGTTGAAATACTTCCCGAAGACGTTCGGGCTGTTTGTCTCGTTGATTCCCCAGGTGTTGCTGCTGCTCTGGCCGTTCCTCGATCGCAGCCCCGAACGCAATCCGAAGAAACGGCCCATCGCCGTGACGATTGGCGTGGTTGCCGTGGTGTTGGCGGTGGTGTTTGGCGTCATCGGTCATCTCTCGGAGAGCACCGTCACCTTTCACGGTCGTCAGTATCACTTCGACGTCTACGGTGTGCCACACGAGCTCCCGGCGCAGACGCAGCATTGACGTGACGTGGGGCGGGGAACCACCGCAGGCCGCAGCACGGGGCTAACGACAATCGCTGCGCCAAATCGCGCACCGGGGGGCGCGAAATCGCGCATCCATGGATGGGACACGAGTCCTGACCCAATTCAGTGCGCAACCGAACATTCTTGCTTGAAGGTTGTTGCGATTGTGGTCACAATGAATGGCACGTAAGTTGTTAACATACATCTGTACGACAATCTATCTATGGGGGATGCGATGATGAGACAACGATTCGTTTTAGCAGGGGGATTCATGCTCGCCGCGGCATTGGTGAGCACACGCGGCAGTTTCGCTGCCGAACGCGACGCGGCCAACTATGTTGGCGCCAAAATGTGCAGCATCTGCCACAAATCCGAGGACGGCGGCAACGCGTATGGCAAATGGCAGGCCAGCCCTCATGCCAAAGCGTTCGAATTGCTTGGGACGCCCGAGGCCAAGGCTGCCGGCGCCAAAGTCGGCGTTGACAATCCGCAGACCAGCGGGAAATGCCTGAGATGTCACTCGACCGCGTACAATTTCACCGAAGCAGCCGCCACTGAAAAGATCAAACCCGAAGATAGCGTCACCTGCGAGTCGTGTCACGGCCCGGGGAAAAAATACATGGCGAAAAGCACGATGGAAGACCATGCGAAAGCCATTGAAGCCGGATTGGTTTATCCCGCGTCGAAGAGCTGCGAGATGTGCCACAACGATCAGAACCCGACTTGGAAGCCTGACCGCTACACAACCAAGGACGGTAAGAAGGTCGGCTTCGATTACGAGCAAGCGTTCGCGAAGATCGCGCATCCCGACCCGAAAGTGAAGCACTAGCCGAGTCGCGATTGAATCGCCAACGCCGCGCGAGAGAACGATCTCGCGCGGCGTTTTTCGTTTCCTGACTGGATGACAAGCTGTCAAGAAATGGTTCCTTCCCGCCAATCTGTCGCTCCTATCAGGTTCGCCATATTCCGTGTGTGCGTGATTTCGCGCACCGCAATGCCCTGTCAATCAGCTTGTTGCAAAAGTTCTGTTGGTTTGTTGCGACTTGCTGGCAAGGCCACTGCTAAACCGCAGGCTGTATCGATTAGATCACCATGGCTAAAGCTACAAACAGGTTTGATACGCCGGAGAAACGCCTCACTGCCTCGCTAGTGGATCGATTGGCCTCGGTAAAGTTTGCGGTCACAGTCGTCGTCATCATCGCGGTCGCCTGCGTCGCCGGCACGCTGATCCCACAGGGAGCGGATGTGGCGAAATACATTCGTCACAATCCCGATGCTGCCGGGCGCATGGATTTGCTTGGCAAGCTGGGGCTGACGCACGTTTTCTATTCGGTATGGTTTATCGGTTTGCTCGGCACGCTCGCCGCGACCGTGGCGGTATGCAGCTCGCCGCGGTTTGCCACCGTGCGGCGGACCAGCGGTTACGCGCGCTACCGCGCTTTCGGCTCGATGCTCACACATATCAGCATACTCCTGATCCTGACGGGCGGTGTGATCCGGGGCGTCTGGGGCGAGAAGGGCTATATCGAGCTTCGCGAGGGCGAGACCAACGCCCAGGTCGTAACCGAGAACAGCGCCAAGCCACTGCCGTTTGCGATTCACCTCACGAAGTTCGAAATCGAGACCTACGACCAATCTGGTGCAGGTGTTGGTCGCGAAGCGCAAGCCAAGAATGAGAATGGCGGGGACGGACTGCAGGTTTCGTGGCCGGAGAAAAAACTCGAGGCCACATTGCCGGTCAAGGTGGGCGTGGAGCAGGCGTTCGGCGAATTCAAGATCACGATCCTGAAGTATCTACCCGACTTCGTCGTCGATATGCAGACACGCGAGGTCACCAGCCGGTCCAACGAACCGCGCAATCCTGCGATCCTCGTGGCGGTCAACGGCTCGACCTACCAGAACCATCGCTGGCTGTTTGCCAGGTTTCCGGACTTTGACATGCACACGAAGGACAGCCAGTCCTCCGGCCCAAGCCCGTTGGAAATGGTGTACGAGAGTCGCGGCGCGGTGACGCAAAAGGCAATGCCCGCGGGCCCAATCAAATCGTTCAAGAGCACGCTGGAATTGATCGAGGGCGAGTCAGTCGTTGGTCACCGTGTCGTCGAGGTCAACAGCCCGTTTTCGTACAAGGGCTACACCTTCTACCAATCCGGCTATAACCCCGAGGATTTGTCCTACACGTCACTCCAAGTGGTGAAGGATCCCGGCGTCGCGGTCGTTTACTCCGGGTTCGCCTTGATGATCGCCGGACTGTTCATCGTCTTCTACCTCAATCCCTGGTTCGACTCCCGGAGGAAATCGTCATGACACTCTTTGTGGCGGGAGTGAGCTACAAGACGGCGCCGGTCGAATTGCGCGAGCAACTCGCGGTCAAACCGTCCAAGTTGGTCTGCCAGGCATGCCGCTTGAAGATTTGCGGCGACCTGGATGAAATCGTCCTGCTCTCGACCTGTAATCGTGTGGAGATTTACGGCACGACAGCGCGGGTGACCGGCCGCATCGATTCACTCTTCCGATTGCTCAGCGCGGAACCGCGTGATTACGGCTCGCACGTGTACGTACATGAAGATGTCGGGGCGCTGCGCCACCTGTTTCGCGTTGCGGGCGGGCTCGACTCGATGGTGATCGGTGAGACGGAAATCACCGGCCAGGTGAAAAAAGCCTATGACATTGCCCAAGAGGCACGGCTGACTGGCCGCGTGCTGAACCGCGTTTTCCAAAAAACCTTTCAGGCAGCCAAGGAAATCCGCGCTCGCACAAGCATCGGGCGCGGCGCGACCTCCGTGGGCAGCGTGGCGGTCGAATTGGCCGAAAAGATTTTCCGCCATGACCTGTCGAAGCAAACCGTGATCATTATCGGCGCGGGCCAGATGGGCGAAGCCTGCGTCCGCCACCTTGCCAAGAAGGGCGCCCGATCCATCCTCGTCTCCAACCGTTCCTTCGACCGTGCCGTCGAACTGGCGAACGAATTCGGCGGGCAGGCGGTGCAGTTTGAATCCTGCCTGTCCGCGATGGCCGATGCCGACATTGTCGTCGCCTCGACGGGCTGCCCGAAAACGCTATTGCATCGGGCCGACGTGGAGGCGTTGATGAAACACCGGCGCAACCGCCCGTTGTTCCTCATCGATATTTCTGTTCCGCGCAACGTCGACCCCGACGTGCAACGCCTCGACGGCGTGTACCTCTACAACATCGACGACCTCGAATCGCTCGTGCGTGAAAACGTGCGGTCGCGAGAGCAGGAACTGGCCGCCTGCGACCAGATCGTCAATACGCGGGCGATGGCCTTGATGACCAAACTTAACCTCGAAAAGGAGCGGCTCTATGGCGTGGGCATTCAATCTCAGCCTGGCTGGGTATCTCACGGCGCTACTGTTCTCGGCAGCTAACCTGTTCTCGAAAAAGGGATGGTTCGCCTCGAGCGCGACCGTGTTCCTCGCGGCGGGCGTGGCGGCGCAAACGGTGTACATGGCCGTGCGCTGGTTCGCAGCCGGTCGGGCGCCGTTCAGCAACATGTTCGAATCGATGGTGCTGTTTACGTGGGCGATAGTGGTCGTGTATCTCGCCCTGCAGGTTCGCCACCGCATCCCCGTCCTCGGCGCGGCGACTGCGTTGCTGGCGGTGGTCACGCTGGCGTACGCGAGCACGTTTGAGACGAAAATCCAACCCCTCATGCCGGCGCTCCGCAGTAACTGGCTTACCTTCCATGTGTTCACAGCCTTCCTCGGCTACGGCGGGTTTGCTGTCGCCGCGCTGACGGGCGCTGGCTATTTGATCGCGTCGCGCACTGGCAGCAAGGCACAAGCCGACATTACCGAGGCACTGGATGCCGCGACGGCCAAGACCATCTCGTTTGGTTTTCTGTTTCTGACGGTCGGCATCATCTCGGGCGCGGTCTGGGCGAATTCCGCGTGGGGCACGTACTGGAGCTGGGACCCGAAGGAAACCTGGTCGCTGATCACGTGGTTCATCTACGCCGTATTCCTGCACTGCCGCTTCATGCGGGGCTGGAAAGGCAAACGCGCCGCCTGGATTTCGATCGTCGGCTTTGCCTCGGTCATTTTCACCTACTACGGCGTGAACTTCCTGCTGAGTGGGTACCACAGTTATGCGAGGTCGTAACAAATGGCGGGCAGCATGGGTGTGCCTGCTGAGTCTGTGTTTGTGGCCCGTGGCGCGCGCACGGGCCATCGACAACGCTGACTGTTTCGCCTGCCACTCCGACAAGTCGCTCGTCAAGACGAACGCCGCCGGCCAGGCGGTTTCGCTGTTTGTGGACGATCAGCAATTCGCGGCGTCCATCCACGGCAAGAACCTCTGTACGAGTTGTCATACGGGCATTACGGAATTGCCGCATGACGCGAACCCGCCGTCGGTATCCTGCGCGGGTTGCCACGAGGTCGTTGGCAAGGAGTACGCCACCAGCATCCACGGGGTGAGCCGCGCGATGGGAGCGTCAGGTGCGCCGACGTGCAAGGACTGCCACGGCACCCACGACATTCTGGCTGTCAAAAACCCGGATTCGCCGGTCTTCAAACTGAATCTTCCGCACACCTGCGCGAAATGCCACAGCAACCCCGGGCTGACGAGCGAGTACCGCATGAAGTACCCGGAGGCGCCGGTGCAATACGCCGAGAGCATCCACGGGCGGGCCTTGTTAAAAATGGGGCTGATCGTCGCGCCGTCCTGCAATGATTGCCACGGCGTCCACACCATCAAGCGGGCGGTTGATCGCAGTTCCCCGATCAATCATGCCAATATCGCCAAGACGTGCGGGAAGTGTCACGTCAGTGTGGAAAAGGTGTACGAGAGCAGCATCCACGGCCAATTGCTCGCCAAGGGCGACCCGCGGGCTCCGGTCTGCAGTGATTGCCACACGGCGCACCAAATCGAGTCGCCCGAGGGCGGGGATTTCAAGAAACTGATGAGCGATGAGCGGTGCGGCGGGTGTCATAAAGACCGGCTCGCCTACTATCGTGAGACCTACCACGGCAAGGCGATGGCACTGGGAAAACCGAACGTCGCACCCGAGGTGGCCGCCTGTTACGATTGTCACGGGTATCACGACATCCTGCCGCCCTCCGATCCGCAGTCGCGTTTGTCGCCCGCGCACATCGTTGAGACCTGCCGGCAATGTCACGCCAAGGCAACCGTCAGTTTTACCAAGTACATCCCGCACGCCAATCCGCTGGACGCGAAGCATTATCCGGCGTTGCACCTGACGTTTATGGTGATGACCTCGCTGTTGATCGGGACGTTTGGCGTGTTCGGGGTGCACACGGTGTTCTGGTTTTTCCGCTCCGGCTACCTGTATCGCCACGACTCGAAATCGTTCCGCGAAGCCAAAATCAGCGCGCAAACTGGCGACGAATGGTTCACGCGGTTCCTGCCGTTCGAGCGGATGCTGCACTTCATGCTCGTGACCAGTTTCCTGTTGCTGGTCATGACCGGGATGCCGTTGAAATTCTATTACACGGACTGGGCCAAGAGCATTTTCAACCTCTTGGGCGGGGCGGCGGTGGCGCGGACGTTCCATCACTTTGCGGCGTTCGTCCTGTTCGTCTGTTTTTCGCTGCACGTGATCGAGTTGCTGAACACGATCTGGGCGCGGCGACCGGGTTTCCGCGACCCGCAAACCGGCAAGTTCCAATTGAAACGGGCGCTGAAGGTCGTGTTCGGTCCCGACTCGATGCTGATCACACTGCAGGACTGGCGGGATTTCATCGCGCACCAGAAATGGTTCTTCGGCAACGGACCGCGGCCGCAGTTTGACCGGTGGACGTACTGGGAGAAGTTCGACTACCTGGCGGTATTTTGGGGAGTTTTCGCCATCGGGCTGTCGGGGCTGGTCATGTGGTTTCCGCAGTTCTTCACGCGGTTCATGCCGGGCTGGGTCATCAATATCGCGCTCATCATCCATTCCGACGAGGCGTTGCTGGCGGCCGGGTTCATCTTCACGTTCCACTTCTTCAACACGCACTTCCGGCTGGAAAAATTCCCGATGGACACGGTGATTTTCTCCGGCCGGATCTCGAAGACGGAAATGCTGCACGAGCGGAAGCGGTGGTACGACCGGCTCGAGGGCGAGAAGCATCTCGACGATTACCGCGTCAAGGACGAGTGGCAGAAATGGCGGAGCATCCACCGCTCGTTCGGCTACGTCTTCTTCGGTCTGGGGTTGGTGCTATTGGCGCTGATCGTGTATGCGATGGCATCGCGGTTGCACTCGCGCGAAACCGGGCGGCCCGGCGCGCCGCCCCCAGCGGCGATGCAACCCGCCAACGTCGGAGAACAGCCATGAGGACGCCGATCCGTTCGGTCGTGCTCTCGATGATGCTGGTCGCGGCACTGCCCGCGACCTCACCGAGCGCCTCGGCGATCGACAACTCCGACTGTTTTGCGTGCCACAGCGACCGGAATTTGGTGACGACCAACGCCACCGGCCAGGCGGTCTCGCTGTTTGTGGACGAGGGCAAATTCGACGGATCGATCCACGCCAAGAACCTGTGCACGAGTTGCCACTCGGACATCACCGACGTGCCGCATCCGGACAATTTCCAGGCCAAGCCGGTTAGTTGCAGCCAGTGCCACCGGGTCGAGACGGAAATTTATTTGAACAGCGATCACGGCCAGGCGATCCACAAGGGCGTGCCGGAGGCGGCCTCCTGCAAGGACTGCCACGGCAACAACCACTACTTGCTGAACTATCGCAACCCCGCCTCGCCGGTGTACCGCACCAATCTTCCCCAGACCTGCGGGCGCTGTCACGCCAACACGGCGGAAATGGAGAAGTTTCATCTCCGTCAGCGCACGCCGATCGTGAGCTACGATTCGAGCGTCCACGGGATCGCGCTGCTGCAAAAAGGTGAAATCAACGCCGCGGTGTGCACGGATTGCCACGGCTCCCACAACTTGCATCGGTCGACCAATCCCGCGTCGAAGCTCTACTGGCAGAATGTCCCCAGCACCTGCGGCAAATGCCACGAAAACGTTGAACAAACCTACCTCCGTAGCGTTCACGGCCGAGCGGTCAAGAGCGGCGTCCGCGACGCGCCCGTCTGCACCGATTGTCATGGCGAACACTCGATCCAAGCCGTCAAACTGGCCACCTCCCGCGTGTCGCCCGCCAACATCCCCGAGACCTGCGGTCAGTGTCACGCCGCGCAGCGGATCGTGACACAGTATCGTCTGCCGCCAAACGTATTTACGACGTATGTGCAAAGCTTTCACGGATTGGCCTTGCAAGGCGGCAACCTGACCGCGGCCAATTGTGCCTCGTGTCATGGCATCCATGACATCCTGCCCGCGAGCGATCCGCTCTCGACAATTAATCCGAAGAACCTGCCGGAGACTTGCGGGAAGTGTCATCCTGGCATTGGCAATCGGCTCAGCGCGGAGTTCTTCCGCATTCACGCGCCGCCGGGGGCCGCGGAAGGCAAACCGTGGCTGGTGAATTTCATCTCCCGGCTCTACATCGGCTTGATTCTGCTGACCATCGGCGGCATGTCCACCTTCAATCTGCTCGACTATCTGCGCAAAACCCGCGCCCACGTCCGCGCCGTGAACGCGGACGCGCACGCAGAACCGCGTTTGACGCGACTGGTGCGCGCCCAACATTGGCTGCTGACGGTGCTGTTCATCCTGCTGGCCTATACGGGATTCGCGCACAAGTTTCCCGACGCGGGTTGGAGTTGGCCGTTCCGTGCGCTCGGGGAGACGGGGGCCTACATTCGGGGGATGATCCATCGCGTCTGCGGCTGGACGTTCGCGGTGTTCTTCGTGGTGCATCTGTTCACCCTGGTCGGCACCCGCCGGGGCCGCAGCTACTTGTGGACGTTATGGATGGTGCCGCACGATCTGCGGGACGCCGCTGCCCAGTTGGCGTTCAACCTCGGCCTGCGTCAGACGCCGCCGCCGCACCGTCGCTGGAACTACGCCGAAAAGGCCGAGTATTGGGCGCTGGTCTGGGGCTCGTTCGTGATGATTATTACAGGGGCGATGCTGATTTTCACCAACACGGTGCTGCGATTGGTCCCCAAGGTGTGGCACGATGTGGCCCAGGTGATCCATTACTACGAGGCGGTCTTGGCGACCCTGGCAATTCTGGTCTGGCATTTCTACTGGGTCATCTTCGATCCGAAGGAGTACCCGATGAACCCCGCCTGGTTGATCGGCAAGAAGGGGGCGCATGCCCCTGACCCGTGCGCGCCGAAACCCAAACCCGAAGCTCCGGCCGCGGAGCTGGAGAAAGGAAAGACCCCGCGATGACTCGCTCCGAATTGATGGTTGCGGCGTTGCTGGTGACGCTCGTCCCACTGGCGCCCGTGTGGGGGGCCGACGAGGAAAAGGAATCCGACACCTGCGCCCTCTGCCACGAGCAGGAAACGAAAGAGTGGACGGACTCGCCACACGCGCACACCATCAACAGCCGATTTCTCGCCGAGTGGGACCAGGAAGGTGAGAAGTGGGAATGCCTCGTCTGCCACACCAGCCAGTACGACCGCAAGACCGGCACGTTCTCTCATGCCGGCGTGAGTTGCCAGTCCTGTCACGGGCCGGCGACTGCGGACCATCCCGACAAGGTGAAGAAGCTGTTGCCCGTGACCGCCGAGACGTGTCAGTCCTGTCACAGCATTACCTACGGCGAGTGGCGTATCAGCCGTCACGGCCAGAAGAACATCCGCTGCTTCGACTGCCACAAGATGCACGAGATGAAGCTGCGCAAGGACGACCCGGACCAAATGTGCGGCACCTGCCACACGGAACGGTTGAAGGACTACTCGCACGCGACCCATCACGTCAAGGGCGTGAAGTGCATCGATTGCCACATGCCGGAGGTGATGAACGCCGGGCTGAAGATCAAGGGGACCGGCGCGCGCGGGCACGCGTTCAGTGTTGGCGCGGAGACCTGTGCCATTTGCCACAAGGAAATGGTGCACAGCCGCAGCGACATTGCCGTCTTGGAGAGCGAGGTGCAGCGCCTCAAGGAGATGACTCCGGAAACACTGCAGAAACAGGTCACCGACGAGCGGAAGGAAAACGACCAACTGCGCGCGGCGGTGCGGGCCAACCGACGGGTGTTCTCCGTAATCGTGGTTGTGGCCTTTTGTCTCGGCGTGGCCATCGAGTACGCCGTGGTCCATCGCCGCAGTCGGAAACCTACGAGGGAGGGACTGTCGAAATGAACGCCGCTTTTCCAGTCTTTCACCCTGACCGAAGCGAAGATCCCCACAAGGGAGGCGATCCAAAGCTTCTTCCCCGCGCTCAGAATGACCACCCCGGGGGAATGTCGCGCCGCCGATTTCTCACGACGGGCGCGGCGGGGTTGGGAGCGATACTGTTGCCGGTGCGCGCCACGGCCGACGAACCGCCGGTAAATCCGGACCAGCAATCCAGCGTGTTGGTGGACCTGACCCGCTGTATCGGCTGCCGCGCCTGTGAAAATGCCTGCCGGGTGCGCCAGAACCGGCCGGGCCTGCCAACGGAGGGTTTCGGCTACGGTCCCGGCGAAGGTCGGCTCTCGTTCACAACCTGGACGTTTGTGGACTTTCGGACGGCGCACGGTCAGCCAGCCGCCAAGACCAGATTCTCCGTCAAGAAACAATGCATGCACTGTCTGGATGCAGCGTGCGTCTCGGCCTGTCCAGTGGCGGCGTTGCACAAGACGCCGCGCGGCTCGGTGGTGTATGAGGCGTCGCGGTGCATTGGGTGCCGCTACTGCATGATTGCCTGCCCGTTCAGCGTACCTCGCTACGAATGGAACGAGGGGGTGACGCCGCGCGTGGGCAAGTGTGATTTCTGCGACGACCGCGTGGCTGACGGCCGGGTGCCGGCGTGCGTGGCGGCGTGCCCCACCGGCACACTGAGGTTTGGCAAGCGGCCGGAGATTCTGCGCGAAGCGCTGCTGCGGTTATCGGCCAATCCCAAGCGTTACGTCTCGATCTACGGCGACAAGGTGGTCGGCGGCACTGCGTGGATTTACCTCTCGGACGTGCCCATGGACCAACTGGGGTTTCGCACTGACCTGCCGTCGGTCGCCCTTCCATCCTTGACGTGGAAGGCGCTCTCGAAGGTGCCGATCGTGGTGGTCACGCTGGCACTGGTGCTCAGCGGGATTTACCGGTTGCGAAACCGGAGGCTTGTGCATGTCTGAGTCGGTCTATCTGGTGATTCTGCTCAAGGCGGTCGCCGCGCTGGTCATGGGTGGGCTGGCAGTGGGTGCGTGCTGGTTGCTGGCTGGCCGAAAAGTACCGCAGCAGGTCAGCCTCGGCTTGGCGTGGTGGGTGCTGTTGCCGATTCTCTGGGCGCTGGGGGGCATGGCGGTCGTGACGCGGTTTACGGGCGGGTTGGGCGCAATGACGAACCTTTCGGATACGTTTCCGTGGGGCATCTGGATTGGGTTCGATGTGCTCAGCGGTGTCGCCTTGTCCGCAGGCGGATTTTTGACTGCCGGCGCGGTGTATATCTTTGGGCTGAGGAAATTCTACCCGATCCTGCGGCCGGCGGTGCTCACGGCGTATCTGGGCTACCTGCTCGTGGTCGGGGGACTGATGGTCGATCTGGGCCGGCCGTATAACATCTGGCATCCGATGATTTACTGGCAGCATCATTCGGTGATGTTCGAGGTCGGCTGGTGCGTGACGTTGTACAACATCGTGCTCACTGTGGAGTTCCTGCCGCTTCTGTTGGAAAGGTTTCATTGGCATCGCGCGCTGCGGTTTGTCCACTCGATTACGATTCCGGTGGTAATTGCCGGCGTCATTCTATCCACGCTGCACCAATCGTCGCTGGGAGCGCTGTTCCTGATCGTGCCCGAGAAATTGTGGCCGACCACGTATTCGCCCTTGCTGCCGCTGTATTTTCTCATCAGCGCCGTGGCCGTAGGCCTGGCGATGACGATTGTGGAGTCCACCCTTTCCGCACGGGCGTTCCAGCGGAGTCTGGAGGCGCCGATCATCACCTCGCTGGCGCGGGTGATTCCGCTGGTGATCCTCCTGTTGCTGACCATCCGCGTGATCGACATGACGGTGCGGGGCAAGTGGGTGTACCTGGCGCCGCTCCCCTTCCAAACCTTCACCTTTTTCCTGGAGATGACTTTGCTGCTGGTGCCCACCTTTATTCTGCTGAGTCCACGATTGGTTCGCCAGCCGCGGATCGTTTTCTGGGCGGCGGCTCTCGTGGTGGCCGCGGTGATTGTGAATCGTCTGAACGTCGCGTGGTTTCACATGCTTCCCTCGGCGGAAGCCATTTATGTGCCCTCGTGGCAGGAACTGGTGGTCACGCTCAATCTGATTTCCCTGGGGGTGGTGTGTTTCGGGTTGGCGGCGCGCTACCTCCCCCTGTTCGAGCATCCCGACATCGGCAAGAAGCCGCAACATCCACAAGGAGTTTCGGAACCAGGATCGAAGGTCGCAGACGAGAAAGAGAGTCCACTAGATGTGTCTTCCTAGACAAACCGTGATTGTCCTTGCAGCCGTGCTGGCACTCGTGCCGACCGCCGTGCGCGCACAGGGTGAAGAGAAAGAATCCGAGCGGTGTGCGCTGTGCCACGAGCAGGAGGTGAAGGATTGGCAGGGCTCGCCCCACGCCCAAACGATAAACGACATGTTCCTGAACGAGTGGACGACCGAGGGCAAGAAATGGGAATGCCTCGTCTGCCACACCAGCCGGTCCGACCCGAAATCGGGCAAGGTTTCGCATGACGGTGTCAGTTGCGAGTCCTGCCACGGCGTCATGAAGGACGATCACCCGGACAAATCGAAGTTGACGCTGCCCGTCACGTCCGAAGTGTGCCAAAGCTGCCATGCCATTACCTATGGCGAATGGCGGGTCAGTGCGCACGGCCAGAAGAACATCCGCTGTTTCGATTGCCACAAGATGCATGGGATGCAACTGCACAAAGACCAGCCCGACCAAATGTGCGGCACCTGCCACACGGAACGGCTCAAGGACTTCTCCCATGCGACCCACGCGATTGAAGGCCTGCACTGCCTGAGCTGTCACATGCCCGAGGTGAAGGGCGTCGGTATGAAGACCCGCGGCCTCGGCGTGCGCGGCCACACGTTCGGCGTCGGTGCCGAGACCTGCGCCAATTGCCACCGCGATATGGTGCACGCGAGCCACGAAAACGCCACGCTAGAAGAAGAGGTCCACCGACTCAAAGCGGTCGCACCGGAAAAACTCGAGGCGCGTCTCACTGAGTTGGAAACGGAAACCGCCAAATTGCGCGAGATACTCGCGGCCAACCGCCGCGTGTTTCCGCCCGTGGTCGGCCTGTCGTTCCTGTTGGGCATTTTTCTGGGCGTCGCGTTGCCGCATTTCCGCCGAAAGAAACACGGGGAGCCGCCGCGATGATTTCCCGTCGACAATTCTTCAAGACCGCGGCGACCGGCGCGTTGACGATCGCGTCTGCTCGCGCCCTTCTCGCGGAATCGCCGGTTGAGCCGTCAGCATCGGCCGGCGTCTTGGTGGACCTCACGCGCTGCATCGGCTGCCGGGCCTGCGAGAACGCCTGCCGGGTACGAGCGGGCTTCGATGCCCTTCCCACCGAAGCAATTGGTTACGGCGCCGGCGACGGCAAACTGAGTTTTCGCACGCGGACGTTCATCGATTTCCGGGACGGGAACACGAAACCCAAACAGCCGGTGAAACGGCAATGCATGCACTGCCTGGACCCGGCGTGTGTGTCGGTCTGCCCCGTCGGGGCATTGGAGAAGACCGCGAGCGGGCCGGTCGTTTACAACGAGAGCATCTGTATCGGCTGCCGCTACTGCATTCTGGCCTGTCCGTTCGGTGTGCCGAAGTACGAGTGGAACAACGCGTTCATGCCGCGCGTCGCCAAATGTGATTTCTGCGCCGACCGTCAGGCGAAAGGCCAATCCCCGGCCTGCGTCGCCGCGTGTCCGACCGTCACGCTGAAGTTTGGGAAACGCCGCGAGTTGTTGCAGGAGGCGAAGGCCCGGCTGGACACGCAACCGAACCGCTACACGTCGCTATACGGCGAAGACGTTGCCGGTGGCACATCGTGGTTGTACTTGTCCGATACCGCGCCGGAAGATCTCGGGTTCCCGCGCGGCCTGCCAAAGGATCCGCTGCCATCGCTGACGTGGAAGGCCATTTCGAAGGTGCCATTTGTGGTCATCGGTGTCGGCTTGGTCCTGAGCGCGGTGGTTCGCTGGCGGACACGGAACCCGACGGAGCGGCCATGAACGATTTTAACTGGATCCTGGCATTGTTCCGCGTCATCGGCGTCTTGGTCATGATGTGCGGTGCGGTGTTCGCTTGCTGGTTGCTCTCCGGCCGTCAAACTCCCAAGCACCTGTCGGGCGTATTTGGCTGGTCATTGCTGATCGTGCTCTGGGGTCTGGGAGGTTACGGGTTCACCTCACGGTATGCACTGGGCCTCGGCGCGGTGACGAATCTTACCGATCAATTTCCATGGGGCATCTGGAAAGCGTTGGTTGTCTGCGGAATCGCCTTTGCGGCGGGCGGGTTCCTCACGGCGTGCATGGTGTATATCTTTCGCATCCGCACGTTTTACCCGATCCTTCGGCCGGTGGTTCTGGCTGCGTATCTCGGCTACATGCTGTCGGCCTCCGGCGCGTTGCTCGTCGATCTCGGTCGATACCACCAAATCTGGCGACCGATCTTCTACTGGCAACATCACTCGGTACTGTTTGAAGTGTCCTGGTGCGTCATGCTCTACACGGGCGTGCTGTCCGTGGAGTTCGCGCCGATCCTGCTCGATAAACTGGGCTGGACGCGCGTGTCACGTGCCGTACACGCGATCACCGTCCCCTTTGTCATTTGCGGCGTAATCCTCTCGACGTTGCACCAGTCGTCGCTCGGCTCACTGTTCCTCATTCTACCCACCAAGCTGTTGCCGCTGTGGTATACGCCGCTACTGCCGATCCTGTTCTTCATTAGCGCGCTCATTTCTGGTTTTGCGATGGCGATCTTCGTGTCCGCCTTGTCGTTCTGGATATTCCACAAGCCGCTGGAACCGCGCGTGCTCACGTCGCTGGCCAAGGGGATGACGCCGCTACTGTTTCTCTATCTGTTTCTCCGCATCGCGGATCTCACGGCGCGGAATGCGTGGATGTATATATTCCGCTGCCCGCTTCAGGGTTTCACGTTCACCCTGGAGATGCTGCTGCTGACGCTGCCATTGTTCGTGGTGCTGAAGACGCGATGGTCGGGCCGTCGGCGCTGGGCGTTTGCCGCGGCGATTCCCGTCATCCTGGGGGTTAACCTGAATCGGCTCAACGTCGCCTGGATCGGCCTGTTGCCGGCGACCCACTCGAACTACTTCCCGTCATGGATTGAGATCACCGTCGTACTGAATCTGCTTTCGTTTGGGGTCGTACTCTTCGGGTTGGCGGCGCGTTACCTGCCGTTGTTCGAGCATCCGGATATTGGCGGCCACTCGCACGCGTCTGCGACGGAGCATGTGAGGGTAATCGGCCCGATGGAGGCGAGCGGCCATGTTTAGACGCAACCTCACCGCGAAAATGTTGGTTGCGGTCGGCGTGACGGTTGCCGTGGTGATTGCGATCTACACGTACTTTGTCATTCGCGTGCAGAGCGCGTGGTGGCACGAGCGCACCCAGGCGCAAAACCTGATCGCCGCGTCGCTCGTCCACGAGTACCTCAACGGCGTCATGCTCAGCGAACGCCATGAAGAGGTGCAGGGGTTCCTGCAAAAGCTAAAGGGCGCGGACGAGATTTGGCGCGGACGCCTCATCAAACCCGACGGCACGGTGGTGTTCTCGACCGACACGCAGGAGGTGCAACGCGCGGTGATGTCGGTGCCGCCGGAGTTGTTCACCGAAAATCAGGTGTTGCAGGGCACCCGCGTCGAGGACGGCCAGCGGCTCTCCGTGGTGATGCGGCCGGTGCTCAACAGCGAGAGTTGCCAGCGTTGCCACGATCCGAAATCCGCCGTCATCGGCGCCATCGTCGTGGAGAAATCACTCGCCCCCGCCGAGGCCAGCGTCGCCAGCAACCGCAATCTGCTGATCGTGTACGGGGTGGTGATTTTCGTGCTGGTCGGCATCGTGCTGTGGCTGCTCATTGTGCGGCTCGTCACGCAGCCCGTCAGCCGCGTACTCGAACAGATGCGCAAAGTGCAAACGGGCGACCTCGACGCCCGAGCGGTGACCGAGACCGGGGATGAAATCGGCGAACTCGCCAGCGGTTTTAACGCGATGGTGCAAAGCCTCGACAACGCCACGCGGGAACTTGAGGAATCGCATCAGAAGCAAATCCAGCAAGCCGGCAAGCTGGCATCGATCGGCGAGCTGGCCTCGGGCATCGCGCACGAAATTCGTAATCCGCTTGCCGGAATCGGCGCGGCGGTGGAGGTGTTATCGGAAGAGAACAACCTCAACGGCCAGCGGGCCGAAATCGTCGCTGAGATTCATCGCCAGATCACCCGGCTCAACCGCACGCTGCACGATCTTCTCGAATTCGCGCGGCTCCGTGATCCGGAGATGGCGCCCTGCGACGTGCACGGATTCATCCGGCCGATGCTCGCGCTGGTACGGCCCGACGCCCAGAAGTTTCATATCAAAATCGAGGAGCGGTTGGCCGCCGATCTGCCGCACATCTTCGCCGATCCGGGGCAAATGCAGCAGGCACTGCTCAACATCCTGCTTAACGCCGTTCAGGCCATGCCCGGCGGCGGGACGCTCACCGTCTCCACAGAATCAGCCAAGCGCGATGGCGGCGGCATTGTCCGCATCCGGGTGCGGGACACAGGAGTTGGGATTGCGCGCGAGCATCTCGCCAAGATTTTCTCCCCATTTTTCACCACGAAACATCGCGGCACAGGCCTCGGACTGTCGATCACCCGCACGATCATTGAGAAGCACCACGGCACCATCGCGGTGGATAGCGAGCCGGGAAAAGGAACGACAATTACCCTGGAGTTGGCCGTTTGCAAACCCGAGATGATTGCGTCGCCAGGCGGAATGGAAACACGGAAGGAATTCGCTCATGTCGAGAACTAAGATACTCATTATCGACGACGAGAAACTCGTACGTTGGTCACTTCAACAAAAGCTGGGCCGCGAAGGCTACGAGGTCGAATCGGCGCCGACGGGCGAGGAGGGACTGAACCTCATCCGCGAGGACGGTTTCGACCTGGTGCTGCTGGATTTACGATTGCCGGGAATCGACGGCGTACAAGTGCTGCAAGAGATCAGGAATCTGGAGCGCGACATCGCCGTCATCATGTTGACCGCGGAAACGTCGATCGCGCGCGCCGTCGAATGCGTGCGGCTCGGCGCGTACAATTATCTGTGCAAGCCGTTCGAGTTTGACGAAGTGCGCGTGGCGCTGGAAAAGGCGCGCGAGGACTTGAAACTGCGTCGGGAAGTCACGCGCATCCGCCGCGCGCAACGCCGCAAGTTCGGCTTGGAAAACCTTGTCGGGGTGAGTCCGCAGATGCGCCAGGTGCGAGAGTTGATTGCGCGGGTCGGCGAGAGCGACGCCACGACGGTGTTCATCGACGGCGAGAACGGGACGGGCAAGGAGTTGGCGGCGCGCGCGATTCATTTCGGCAGCGCGCGGGCCAATCAGCCGTTCATGGGGATCAACTGCTCGGCAATTCCGGACGCGCTCATCGAAAGCGAGTTGTTCGGACATGAGCGCGGCGCGTTCACCGACGCGAAGAATACCAAGAGGGGGCTATTTGAACTCGCGGACGGCGGCACGGTGTTGCTCGATGAGGTCGGTGACATGAAACCCGCGCTGCAGGCGAAATTGCTGCGGGTGTTGGAGTCGCGAGAGTTTCAACGCGTCGGAGGCACGCAAAACATCTCCGTGGATGTGCGTGTGATCGCCGCGACCAACAAGAACCTTGAGGAGGCCGTGGCCAAGGGAGAATTCCGACAGGATTTGTACTATCGGCTCAAGGTCATTTCGCTGCGGATGCCGTCCTTGCGCGAACAAGCGGGAGACATCCCGTTGCTGGCGGAACATTACCTCGCTCGGTTTTCTGAGGAGTTCAACAGGCCAATCAAGAAACTTTCGGCGGAAGCCGCCACGATGCTGCAGCAGTACGCATGGCCGGGCAACGTGCGCGAGTTGCGCAACGTTATCGAGCGGCTGGTCATCCTCGAGCGAGCCGAGGTGGTGCTGCCCGAACACCTGCCGACGGAGCTGCGGCTGGGCACGCGGTTGAATGGACATTCCCTCATTCAATTGCCCCCCGGTGGTGTGGCACTGGCGGAGGTGGAACGCGAATTGATTTACCAGGCGATGGAACGCGCCGGCGCCAACCAGTGTCACGCGGCGGAATTGCTGGGGATCGAGCGCGACGCGTTACGTCGCCGGTTGATCAAGTACGGGTATCTGGCCGCGACGACCAGCGAACTCAGCGCGGCGAAGTGCTGAAGTAGATCACGACCGCTGACAGGGCGATTACGATCACCCCGATCAGCGCGAGCACGAGTCCCAACGTCCTGCCTGTGAGCATACCGTTATCGGCTTAGCACTGCTCGTGCCGTGTGCCGGTTCTGCCCCGAAAACCGTTGAAAGCGGTGCCATTGGGTTGGCGCGTTGATGTCCTGTTGCGCGGAAGCACGCATTTCTTTGAGCGAATCCGCGCAGCTTCCAGTGATTTATTGTCTTGTGCCAGCATGCCGTTTCAAGTAAGTAGCTGTCAGCGCCACGCTTACAGAATTGGACGATGACCTTGGCACGTCCACTGCCATAGCAGGGAGATGGAGGACAACCATTTATGACGGGAACACATTTTCTGAAACGAGTCGGTGCGCTGGTCGTCGCACTGTCTACCATGGTCGCTTTGCAAACACACGCCGCGCCTGCTGCCGCCAAGCTTGGGACTGTCTCAGCTGCCGGGACCATCGTGTCGGGAGGCACGCTCAGCTACCAGTTCGATTTGAATGTCGTGACCAACACGGGTCCGTTGGTCGTCAAGGCCACGGTCAGCGGCAAAAAATTCCGGACGACGAAGTTCCCCGTGCTCACCATTACCAACCCGCCGGTTGGCGCCAGTACGAACGTGTCGGGCACATCGGTTCTCATCCCCACCAACTTCGTTGGCGTTGCGACTGTGCACGTGACCGCGACTTTTGACCGCAAGAACATCGGCTCAAAGACATTGCACGTTACCATCACCTCCGTCACCAACGCCGTTCCGTCGGGGTCTCTGACTGTGACGACAAACCTCTACGATGTGGGATTCGAAAACTCGGTAACGCTGGACGGCTCGATCGTCCCCACCAGTGGCCTGGCAGGGACGCTGACGTACACCTGGAGCCAGACCAGCGGCAAGACGGTTGCGCTGAGCGCCAACGGCGCTGTCTCGACCAGTTTCACCACGGATGCGCTGACGAACTTCGTGGATATGGCCACGACGACAGCACCCTTCGTGAACACTATCGACTTTCACACCGCCGGCGTTTACACGAATCAACCGTATGTGCCGCCAGAACATCGGTTTGGCGCTGCCAGCGGCATTTCCCTTGACAACGAAGAGGCGGGCGCAGCCACGTACGGCTTCCAAGTGCTCGTCAGCAATGGCTCGGTCACACGCACCGGGGTTTTCACGGTGGCGTGTTCCGTCCAGACGCCCGCACAACCGAATATTCCGGCAGGCGTAACCGCCTTTTATAAGGGGGCGACCAATAGCATGAACTGGTCACTCGTGTCCAAGCCTGCTGGTTCCGTCGCCGCCCTTACACACACCAATGGTTTGATCGCTGCGTTGCGGCCTGACGTCCAGGGCATATACGTGATTCAGGACAATGTCACGGGCCAGACTGTCACCAACACGGCGGCCAGCTGGACCGGTGTGGAGTTCTGCGCGATCTGCCATGGCCCGGGCAACCTGGTCGGTCTGGCCGATATGGTTACGCCGTGGCAAGGGACGGGGCATGCGACGATGGCCCAGCGCGGGGTGGACGGAGTCCTCTCCTCGCATTACAACGAGTCTTGCTTCCAATGCCATACCGTCGGCTTCAACCAATCACCGGCGGCGGCGGCCAACGGCAATTTCTATGCTGTCCAACAACAACTTGGCTGGAATTTCCCCACCGTGCTCCAAGCGGGCAACTACGCGTTGATGCCCGCTCAGCTCCAGAATCTGGCCAACATCCAGTGCGAAAACTGCCACGGTCCCGGCAGCCAGCATCCGGGTTCGCCGTCCGTCAGCCTGAATGAGAAGGTCTGCTCGAGCTGCCACCAGAGCGGCACCGAGGAAGTCAATGTCCAGCAATGGGAGATTTCGCCGCACGCGGGAGCGTTTGAGAGCATATCCGATTCAGAGGGCAACAATTCAGGCTGCGCGCGATGCCATTCGCCCGCTGCCTTTATCAGCGTCGCGACGAACCAGGTCGCCGCCGCCATCACCAACGCGGCGGGCTTGACCGCGGTGGCCCTGGGCACCGGGCCGTTGACCTGCCAGGTCTGCCACGATCCGCATAGCAACTTCGGCAATGCGCCCGATTCGGCGCGCCACCAATTGCGGGTTTATGACACCGTCCAATTGGGCAACCCGCTACTGACGAACAGCCCGACGGTTCGCATCGGCCTCGGCGACAGCCTGACCACGGCGAATCTGGCGTTGACCAACAGCACCGTCACCGTGACCAATGCTGGTTTGTCCGCGGCCTGCATGGTCTGCCACAATGAGCGAATGTGGCCGACGCAAATCCAGGTCAGCGGCTCCGGTACCAATCAGATGTTCTACCAGACAACTACACCGGACATGAGCACCGCTGGCGAAATGTTCGCCGGCTTGGGCGCCTGCGATTATGGCCAGGAGATGGGGAATTCTTTCCACACGTACCTGGCGAGCTGCCAAGAATGCCATATGTATTCACTCAAGGCGGGTGACACGATCCTCGTCAATGACGCGCCGGTTGTGATCACGGCAAACAACCTTGCCACCTATGCGAACGTGCTGGGCTCCCACACGTTTGAGATGACGTACCAATATGTGGGCACGAATGGTATGACCAATGTGGTGGAGAACATTGCCGCGTGCAACCAGTGCCACGGGAGCTTCGGGCCGGTCACTAACTTCGACTATCAGGCGGCGAACTTCCAAAATTATGACGGCAATACGAATGGCGTGATCGAAGGCATCCAGACGCAAACGCAGGGACTGTTGAACAATCTGGCGACCCTGATGTACGCGACGGGTCTCTCCAATACCATCGCGCATGGAAGCACTATTTATTTCGGCGGCGGCTATTCCACCAACAATGTAGCTTTGACGGCAGCGCAACGCAAGGCCGCTTGGAATTGGAATCTGGAGTATTTCGAAGGCAGCATGGGCGTGCACAACTCGCAGTTCACCATCCGCCTGTTGCAAACGACCTACACCGATCTGAGCACGAACTTTTACAATGACGTGACCAGGACGTACACGAACGCCTATCCGTACGCCGTCCTCCGGTAGGAGTGGGCGCGATGGCGCGGGTTTCGACACGGGCGGCGGCTCAGAGGACGCAAGTCGTCGAAGGCGGCCGCCCGACCCTTCGCAGGCAGAGATTGGTACCAGAGGTGATCCTTGAATAGCCCACGATCCTCAACTGCGGTAACAGTCGCAGCCATCGGTGGCGCCGCGTTGGCCGCATTGATCATCTCCTGCGCGACGGTGGATCGGGTGGTTCTTGCCCCGCCGATGATTCCGGGCGCCAAGTACGTCGGCATGGATCAATGCGCGTTGTGCCACGAGAAGGAAGTGAAGAACTTCAAGCTTACGGAGCACGCGCGAATCCAGATTCCCGGCGAGGGACCGCGTGTGGAAGGGCAAGGATGCGAGAGTTGCCACGGTCCCGGCAGTTTACATGTGGATTCGGGCGGGGACCGCAAACTGATCGTCAACCCCGGCAAGAGTCCCGAGGCGTGTTTCCAGTGCCATCTCGATAAGAACGCCGAGTTTAGTCTCCAATACCATCATCCCGTCAAGGAAGGGCGGATGAGTTGCATCTCCTGTCACGATCCGCATGGCGAAGACATTCTCAAACCGAAGGGCATGCTGGTCGGCCGCGTGAACGAGGATTGCGCGCAATGCCATCGCGAGCAGGCCCGGCCGCACGTCTACGAGCATGAGGCGATGCGCGAAGGGTGCACCTCTTGCCACAACGTGCACGGCTCGATCAACCCGAAGATGTTGACCGAGCGCGACAATAATCTGTGCCTGAAGTGCCACGCGCAGGTGGCCTCGCCCACCCTGCCCGGCGTCGTATCGATCGGGAACATGCCGCACGCCGGGTTTGCGCCCACCAGCTTCCTAGAACAGGGCACCTGTTTCAGCGCGGGTTGTCACACGGCCGTTCACGGTTCGGACATTAACGCGCACCTGCGGTATTGACGGAGCCATGGTGATGAAATACACCTTCTACAAAGTGCTCCTCGTTACCCTCCCGCTGGGACTGATGACGCTCGCCGCTGCCCGGGGCGATGATTCGCAAACCAATTCGCCGATCCAGTTGTCCGGGACGCCGGAGGTGACGTATGCGAAGGTGTCCGGCAATGCCCAGAAATTCCGCGAAGACCTCGGGATCGAGCCGGGCTGGAACGGCGGCGTTGAGGATGGAACGCTGCATTACGATCTCAACAAAGACACGACGCTCGATGGCGAAGGCCGGTTTATCATTGATGAGCACGACTACAAATTCCAGTTACAATTGACGAAACGGGACTTCGGTTTTGTTCGGACCGGGTACACCGAATATCGCGAGTACTACGACAGCCAGGGGGGCTTCTACGGGCCGTTTACGCCGTCGTCATTCCGTCTGGATCAAGGCCTGCGGATCGATAACAGCGATATCTTCTTCGAGGCTGGACTGACCTTGCCCAATCTCCCCAAAGTCACCGTCGGCTATGAGCGACAATCACAGGATGGCGACGAATCATTGGTCGAGTGGGGGGGCGTCACGCAGGGCGCGAACACGCGCAAGATTTATCCCTCGACCGACGGCATCAAAGAACACACCGATATCGTCAAATTGAGCGTGGACTATGACATTAGCAAGGTCCACCTGTTGGACGACTTCCGCTATGAACACTTCGGCAGCGATGATACGCGCGATGATACCTCGATAGACCTGAACACGAGTTCCAGCCAAACGGTGACAGTTCACGAGGACTATCATCAGGATGCCTTCTACAATACGTTCCATATGGACTGCCATGTGAATGACAAGGTGTATTGGTCGCTCGGTTATCTGCACAGCTCGCTCTCCGGTAACGGCGACATCCAGGTAAGTACCCCGCCGCCGGTCGGGCCGTTCGACATCGGCGGGACGGCCAATGCGATCGGGGTTGAGTTGGATTCCGACGTGGTCAACCTGAATACCATGTTTGGGCCGTTCAAGGGCCTCATTCTCTACGGCGGATTGCAGGCGGAAAAAACAGATACGCACGGTTTTACCGACGCGCTTCTCGCACAAGGCGGTTCGGCGGCGACGACCAACCTGATTCGTTCGTCCGAGAACACCGAGAGCCTCTCAGAAACCCTCGGCATGCGGTATACGAAGATTCCGTACACCACCCTCTACGCCGAGGGCCAATGGAACGAAGAGCAAATCGATTTGGACCAAACGGAGACGGAGGACGGCGCTTCCAGCCTCGCCGTCGACTCCAACGAGACAACATTGCGACAGGACTACCGCGTTGGCTTCAACACCGCACCGCTGTCCCGTATGACGCTGGCCGGCAGTTATCGACATTACATTGATCACGATGACTACGACTATCCCATCGACACCGTTGTGGGCTACCCCGGATTCATCACCGCGCAGGATTTCACCACCGACGAGGCCATGGCCAAACTGACCTTGCGCCCGTGCTCGCGGTTCAGCGTCGCGTTCACCTACCAGCTCGTGTCCACCGACATCCGCACCAGCACGGAAGCTGTTCCGGTGATTACGCCCGGCGGCACACTCCAGTCGGGCGATTACGATTTGAATATTTACAGCGTGAGCGCGACGGTCACGCCGATGTCTCGATGGTACCTGACCGGCTACTTCTCGTTGCAAGACACGCGGACGAGCACGCCCGTCAATCAAAACCCCGCCGTCCAAACGTACCGGGGCAACGTGTATACGGTCATGGCCACAACCGGCTACGCGATCGACAACAAGACCGATCTCACACTTGAATACAGCTACTCGTGTTCGGACAATTTCAGCAACAACGACGCCGCCGGTCTGCCACTGGGATTGAATTTCCAACGCCATGCAGTTCAGGCAGGCGTCAGCCGCAAGATCAGCAAGAATGCGGTCGCCCGCCTTCGCTACGGGTTCTACTCGTACGACGAGTCCAGCACCGGCGGTTTCAACAACTACGTCGCGAATCTGGTCAGCGCCAGTTGCAGCGTCCGCTTCTAGTATCAGATGGGGCGCCAAAACAGCGGTCACTCCTGAAGTAAGTGGGCCAAGCCGACAACTTGTCGACATGGCTCGTGCCATCTTGCCAAAATGTCAGGTTCTTAGGGCACAGGCCTCATCGTGTTTTCCTGCGTAGTTCATTGCAGCACCGTTAGTTAGAACTTCGCTTCCTCGTGCTGGCACCGTCAGTGCTAAATCATTCTGCGGCTATGGTCGCAGAAACCAAAAACCACAACGAGCTGAGGCTTCTCTTTTGGGAGACGACGGCGGGCTGCAATCTGGAGTGCATTCATTGCCGCCGTCTCGACGTGAGCCGGCAGCTCATGAAAAACGATCTTAGCACCCAGGAAGCGCTGCTGTTTGTCCGCGCATTGGCAGCGTTTGCCAAACCCATCCTCGTCCTGTCCGGTGGCGAACCACTTTTCCGACCGGACATTTTCCAGATCGCGGTGCACGCGCGCGACCAAGGGTTGGCGGTAGCGTTGGCCACCAACGGGACGCTCATCGACGAACGCATGGCCCACGCGATTGTTGATAGCGGCATCCAACGCGTCGCGATCAGCATTGATGGCGCCGACGAGACCACACACGACAGTTTTCGTCGCCAGCCCGGCTCGTTGGCGGCGGCGGTGAAAGGCTTTCGTCACCTGCGCCGCCTCGGGATGAGCATGCAAATCAACTGCACCGTCACCCGGCACAATGTGCACCAGATCGAGACACTCTATGCCACCGCCCAGGAACTTGGCGCAGACGCGTTGCACCTGTTCATGCTGGTCCCCGTCGGCTGCGGGGTGCAAATCGCCGAGTCGAACATGCTGCCCGCCGAGGAATACGAGCGCGTGCTCAACTGGATGTACGACAAGAGCAAGGAGCGCGCTCTTCATCTCAAGGCGACGTGCGCGCCGCATTATTTCCGCGTGATGCGTCAGCGCGCTACAGTGGAGCATGTTCACATCGAGGCCACGCACAGCCATGGTAAACCCGGACACGGTCATCCGGGGCGTCCGAGCCATGGCGGCGGTCCGAACATGGCCGCGATGACGAAGGGCTGCCTGGCTGGCAGCGCCATTTGC
This sequence comes from Verrucomicrobiia bacterium, assembly GCA_052146795.1. Taxonomy (GTDB): domain Bacteria; phylum Verrucomicrobiota; class Verrucomicrobiia; order Palsa-1439; family Palsa-1439; genus Palsa-1439. Next base: position 40,082 of record JBKQMH010000151.1, on the reverse strand, counting down.
TTCGTGTCGCACACGGGCGAGGTTTTCCCGTGCGGTTATCTGCCCGTTAGCGCGGGCAACGTGAAACACCAGCCGGTGCAGGAGATTTGGGAGCACTCGGAAGTGTTCAGTCGCCTGCGCGATGTCGAACAACTCGAAGGCAAGTGCGGGCTGTGTGAATTCAAAAAAGTGTGTCTCGGCTGTCGTGCCCGGGCATTTTACGCAACCCACGGCAATTACATGGCGGAAGAGCCACACTGCATTTACGAGCCGCGACGGATGAGGAAACAGGAGATTTTGGACGAAGCATTGTAGCGCGGCAACGCCGGGAGGAAGCGTCATGGTCAACATTACCAAGCTTTACTGTGGTGAAGAGCAGCCCGCCGATGGGTTGCGATACGGTCATGGCCAGGGTGCTCCGAAATCCGCCGCGGAACGCCGTCCGATCGTCGTGTGGAACGTCACGCGCACCTGCAACCTGCGTTGCGTGCATTGTTACTCGGACAGCTACGCGCAGAAGTATCCCGGCGAACTGACTCACGACGAAGCGTTGCGGGTGATCGACGACCTCGCGGTGTTCCAAGTACCGGCCGTCTTGTTTTCCGGCGGCGAGCCGCTCACCCGACCTGACTTGTTCGATCTCATGGGCTATGCCGTCGGCAAGGGACTCCGACTTACGCTCTCGACGAACGGTACGTTACTGGATGAAGCCGCGGCGAAGAAGCTCAAGGAACTCGGCACCACGTACGTCGGCATCTCGCTGGATGGCATTGGCGAGACCAACGATATTTTCCGCGGCAAGAAGGGCGCATTCGAGGGAGCGGTGCGCGGGATGCGTAATTGTCGCGCGGTCGATCAGAAAGTTGGTTTGCGCCTGACGCTGACTCGCCGCAATTGCATGGATTTGCACGACATTTTCAACTTCATCGAGGCCGAGGGCATCCAGCGCGCGTGCTTTTATCATCTCGTGTATTCGGGTCGCGGCAACGCCGCCGACGAGTTGACGACGGCGGAGATTCGTCGCGCCATGGACATCATTCTCGAACGTACCCTGTCGTTTCATCAACGAGGGTTGAAGAAGGAAATCCTGACGGTCGACAACCACGCGGACAACGCCTACGTGTACTTGAAGCTGTGCGAGCGCGACGCCGAACGCGCCGAGCAGGTCCACAAATTGATGAAGTGGAATGGCGGCGGCGCCAACTCCTCGGGCATCGGGATCGCCAATATCGACACGCAAGGCAACGTCCATCCCGACCAGTTCTGGCAGGCCGCCACGCTGGGCAATGTGAAGCAGCGGCCGTTCAGCCAGGTTTGGTCCGACAACTCGATCCCGCTCTTGGCGAAATTGCGGAACCGCTTGCCGTTACTCAAGGGACGGTGCGGGCAGTGCCGGTTCCAGGACATTTGCGGCGGGAGTTTCCGCGTCCGGGCGGCGCAGGTGTACGGCGATCCGTGGGCGTCCGACCCAGCCTGCTATTTGACCAACAAGGAAATCGGCTATGCCGAGGCGACGGCGTTGACCGCCTGACGGAGCGACCGAGAGATTGATTTATGAAAGTCGGGGCAGAAACAAAAACAAACCTGTTGCAGTACCAGGAGGCGCTCGCGTTCGGGCAGGTGCCACGCTACACCGCGGGTTTACAAGTGCTCCTGTCGGGTGGGGAACGGGTCTACGTCGCGCTCTCGGCATTCGAACTCGCACTCTACTTCGAGAATGACGTGGCGTTGCATTACGACCTCGAGGGACGCCTGACTAAGGTCGCGAGGCCCGATCATCATCGACGTCGCGGCCTGTCGCATCAAGTGTTGGTGACCCACCGGCGTTCCGTCCAACAGGGTGGCGGCATCGAACGTTGCGTTCTCCTCACGGAAGATGCCGACGCGTTGGTGACGGGAGCCCACGAGAAGGCTGTCCAGGTGATGAACGAATTGCGGGGGAATTCGATCGCGTTGGAATACGCGAAACCGGGACCGGGGCAGGCGCTCGCGGAGATCCTGCCGGCATTGCAACGCGCCGCGATGTTTGACCAGCCGGCCGCGCGCCGCGATGCGGAACGATTTCATTCGATTTACGGTCGCGTCGCCGTGCTTCCGCCCGACCAATACAACGCGCTCGTGCTCCAGGCGACGGAAGGGTGCGCGTATTCGTGCTGCCTGTTCTGCGAGTTGTATCGCGACGCGGTCTACGGACGCAAGACCCCCGCCCAGTTTGCCAAACACGTGACCGACGCGATTGCATACCATGGGAAAGCGTTGCGGGGACGACGTTCCATTTTTCTGGGTGAGGCCAATGCGCTGAGCCTGCCACACGAGGATTTGGTGAAAATCTTTGGCGTGCTCCACGAGCATTTCGAGCTGCCACCGCACACCGAAGAGCACGTTCCCGCCAGTTGGTGGCTGGGTCACGAGACGCGCTTCGACGGCGTGAGCACGTTCCTCGACGCGTTTGCGGGACCCGGGCGTACCACCGCCGATTTTGAGGAATTACGGGAACTCGGCCTGCGCCGGGTCTATGTCGGTTTGGAAACGGGCGACGACGACTTGTTGAAGTGGCTGTGCAAACCGGCCACGAGCGAGGGCATCGCCCAATGCGTCACGAGCCTGAAGACGGCCGGGCTGACCGTGGGAGTGATCGCGCTGTTGGGTGCTGGCGGTCGCGAGTTTGCCGAAGCCCACGTGCGGGAGACGGCGCGCCTGATCAACAACCTGCCGCTGGGCCGCGATGATTTCATCTATTTTTCGCCCTTGGTGACGTACCCGAACAGCCGGTACACCGAACAAACCAGCGCGCTACAGATCGAGTCGTTGTCCGTCGCGCAGATGCGCGCGCAGGAACAAGCCATCCGCGAGGCCCTTCGATTCAACGAACGGCGCGGCCGACCGCACCTCGGGCGTTATGAACTGGAAACCTTTGCCTACTGACGACCATGCACTGTCACGAGAATAACGTTGCGATCGCCGACAACCGCACAGTCGGTACGGGCACGTGCATGGCCGAGTCGGATTATCCCGGCACGACATACAAATTTCGAATGCCGCTCACTCCCGCGCTCGGCGTTGTGATCGCGGAGAGTCAACGAACGGTCCTCGCGCCAACCTATTCGCCTGCCCCGGGCGCAACGCCTGGAGGGTGGACCCAGTCGACGAGGTTGGTGCCTGATTTCCTGATGGGGCAGTCCAGCCGGTGCATGGGGTTGAATGGCAGGGCGGTGTGGCAATGACCCTCGGGCTTTGTTACAACTCGATGGCGACCATGACGACAAAACCTACCACACCGGCCAAATCAGCCGCCGAACCCGCCAACGGCCGGTGCAGTTTGAACGAACTGCCGTCCGGCTCGCGGGCTGTCGTCCAGCACATCGAACCGGCCGGGGAGGCGATGCAACGGCTGATGGCGATGGGGTTGTGTGTCGGACGCGAACTCGAAGTCGTCCGCCGGGGCAACCCGCTCATCCTCCGGCTGCTGGGGGCGCGCATCGGTGTGTCGGGTCGGCTGGCGCGACACGTGGTCGTGGAACGGTGCGCATGAGTGCCACGGCATCCTGTTGTCCGCCGGCGAAAGCCGTGTCGCAGGACACGTACCGGCTCGTCCTGGCCGGCAACCCGAACGGCGGGAAAACCACGCTGTTCAATGCCCTGACAGGATTGCGCGCGCAGACGGCGAATTATCCCGGCACCACCGTCGAGCGCCGGGTCGGCCACTTCTCGGTGCGGGATGAAACCATCGAAATCATTGATTTGCCCGGGTGCTACGATCTCCAGGCGATATCGGAGGAAGAGCGCGTTGCCGTGGATGTGATCACCGGCCGATCCCCGAAGACCGGCAGGCCGGACGCGGCAATTGTCGTGGCCGACGCGACAAACCTGAGTCGGAGCCTGTTTCTCGTCAGCCAGATTATCGAGATGAAACTCCCGGTCGTGGTCGCCCTCAACATGATGGACCTCGCCGAGGCGGCTGGCGTCCGCATCGACGCCGTAAAGCTGGCGCGGGCGCTCGGCTGCCCGGTCATACCGATGGTCGCGCGCACCGGCCGCGGGCTGGGCGAACTGCGCCGCGCCATCGAACACTTGAAGACCGCGCCGGCGCCTGTGTCCGCGGTGCCGATGTGCGCCGGATGCAGTGGTTGCCGGTTCAAGTCCCGCTACGCGTGGACGGACGCGATCGTCGGGCACTGCGTCGAGCGTTTGCCGCGGGTGACGCAGCCGTGGACGGAGCGGCTGGACGCCGTGTTGACGCATCCCGTGATCGGGGTGCTGGTGTTTTTCGGGGTGATGCTGGGTGTGTTCTTCCTGATTTTCCGCATCGCGCAGATCCCGATGGATTTGATCGACGGCTTGTTCAGCCATCTCGGTTCATGGATCGAACAACACATGGGGGCGGGCGATGTACGCAGCCTCCTCGTCAAGGGAGGCATCGGCGGCCTGGGCGGGATGCTGGTGTTTCTGCCGCAGATTTGCATTCTGTTCTTCTGTCTCTCGTTGCTGGAGGACACGGGCTATCTGGCGCGCGCGGCGTTTGTGATGGACCGGCTCATGCGACGCGTGGGTCTGCCGGGCAAGGCGTTTGTGCCGTTGCTCTCCGCCCATGCCTGCGCCATCCCGGCCATCATGGCCAGCCGCGTCATCGAAGATAAACGGGACCGGTTGGTGACGATTCTCGTCCTGCCGCTCGTGTCCTGCTCCGCCCGGATCCCGGTGTACAGCATGCTGGCGGCATTGTTGTTCGCGCACGACGCGTGGAAAGCGGCGCTCGTGTTTAGCGGCGCGTACGTGCTGGGTCTGGTCGCGGCGATTGTCGCGGCGTTGGCGCTGAAACACACGATCTTGAAGGGCGAAACGCATCCACTGGTGCTGGAGTTGCCGAGTTACAAGTTGCCGAGCCTGCGGACGGCAATCCTCCTGATGCTGGATCGCGCGTGGGTCTTTATCCGAAAAGCCGGGACGGTGATTCTGTTGATTTCCATCGCGTTGTGGGCGCTGGCCACCTATCCCAAGAGCGCGCCGCCTCCCGAAGCCGTCGCCTTGCAGCAACAGGCCGCGAAACTGACCGGGCCGGCCGCCGACGAATTGCAGGAACAAGCGGGCCGGCTCATCAGTCATTCCGCGCTGGCGAACTCGGCGGCGGGCCATCTCGGGCGCTGGATCGAGCCTGCCATCCGCCCGCTGGGGTTCGACTGGCAAATCGGGATCGGCATCGTCAGTTCCTTCGCCGCGCGCGAAGTCGTGGTCTCGACGCTGGCCGTCGTGTACGGGGTGGGGGAGAATGCCGCCGAGAAAAACCCGGAATCACTCTACGATTCCCTGCGCCGCGCCCAGCGGTCCAACGGCGCCAAAGTGTTCACAACCGCCACCTGCGCGAGCCTGTTGATTTTCTACGTCCTGGCGATGCAATGTCTGGCGACGCAAGCCATCACGCGCCGCGAGACCAACAGCCTCAAATGGCCCGTCTTCCAACTCGGTTACATGACGGTCCTGGCCTACGTCGCTTCCCTGCTTGTCTTTCAGGGCCTGCGTGCGTTCGGCGTGTCGTAGACCGGTAATTGGCCGCGTCTGGCAATCACTTTGTGCCACCCCTGCGCCCGCCGCATTTCGCCCATGACGACCAACTGCGCTTGTGCAAAAATCACTAAATGTGTAAACTCTAGCGACTGTTCTGCAGGAACTGGGCACGCCCTGAGTTGCGGTCAGGGCGACGGCACGTAGCTCCGCGGGCAATCGAAATCAGTTGAACTTAACGCTTGTATGCAATGGCTAAGCGACAAACAGCAAAATTAGCAACGCCAAGTTCTAAGCAGAGCCCGCAGCTTGAGCGACTGACCTTTGCTTGGTGGAACACGAGTTTGTCTCCGCCCCGCGTCAGGAGAGCTCAAGAAAAAGAGCAGAAACAAGTCGCGGTTCAGGTCGTGCAGTTCTTGTTGAGAGATCTTGCTGTCGATTGCTTGGCATTGGGCGAGGTCTCGATCAAAGATCTTGGCCGCTTGTGTGATCAATGTGCCCTTGCCCATCACGACATATTCGATGGCACTAAGGCTGATGGCCTGGAGTTTAACACTGGGGTCATCTACAATGGCACGAGACTCATAAAACAGGGAGGGGTAGCACTCATTGGCGATCAGGGAACGGGCTCGCTGAAAGTCGCGAACAAGCTCGAATTCTTCATCCCCTCGTCCCAGTCTTCGGTGCACGTTTTGGTGTCGCACTGGCCAAGTCGCGTTCTGGGGATCAATACCCCTAAACGGGAAGACTTGGGGGTCGAGTTGAGAAATGCCGTCGATAACATTAGAGAAGTCGTCGTCGAGCCCGCCATTATCCTTCTCGGGGATTACAATGACGAACCATTCGATGCGTCATTAGCTCAGCGTCTTCTGGCGACGCGGGATAGGGAGCTCGCCCGGTCCAGCACTAACTTTCTCTATAATCCCTTTTGGCGGCACCTTGGCGAGTCTCACCCGTATGCCTCAGACAAGCAAACCAAGAGCTTTGGCGGGACATGCTTTTGTGATTCTGACCCAAGAACACATTGGAGAACTATTGATCAGATTATGTTCTCTTCGTCGTTTTTGAGGCCAGGGGGCTGGCAACTGAATGAGCGTGAAACGAGAATTCTCCGATTGCCGCCACTAGATGCCCTAGTCCAGGATACAGCAGTCAAATTTGACCATTTCCCTGTCATAAGCGTCATTGAGAGACTCAACTGAAAGGAAAACAAGGATGAGAGACTTCAAAGGCGACTTTGCCCAAGGGCAAACCGCTGCAGATAAGGTGACCGCAGCACGAAACGAGATTAAGGCCGTCCTGTCGCAACTCAACAAAGATGTATCTGCAGCTAGTAAGGGAGCGATCGACGTCCGCGTTGAGCAACAGGTTGAGCCGCCTCTTACTGGTCTGGCTGCAATCGGAGCTGCTATGCTTCGCCCGCCATCAGAGCCAAAGCGTTACTGGGCGATCATTGCTAGGAATCCAAAGGCCGGAGGAAGCACGGTCTATGAGCTGGCGAGGTGGCAGCAGCACAGAAACGGCTACCCCTGCACCGTGACTTGGGGTGGTGCGGAACACCAGTGTTCGAATCGCGAGGCGCTAGAAAAGTGTCTAGGGGAGCTCCTAAGAGACGCAGGAGTCAGCCTCAAATTCCAAACTTTAATGCAACAGCAACTGAAGGTCGCCAATAGCTCACCTAAAGCAGCCTCATCGAGTAAGCCGCCCACGAAGCCAGCCGCTCCGCAAAAGCCTCCAACAACCAAACCGAAACCCTCCAAATAGCACGGCAGACCTGACGCCGTTAGAGTAATCGGGGTCAGACCTATAATCATGACATGCGCACCACAGCCCGCGCGCCATCCATGATATATCGCTAAGCGACATATCGCAGAAAGACGCCCACACTACGATGCGCCGCGCTTCGCACCGAAGACCAGTCGGAGCATGTAGCCGACCACCGCCAGCATCACGACAAAGCAGATCAGGAACAGGATAAACACCGACCATTGCGGGGCGACGTGCCAGGTACCGGGGTCGAACTGGGCCGCCAGTTTCAACAGCCGCACGGTGTGCCGGGCATAGACCATCGTCAACATCGAGACGAACAACATCGTGCCCGACTCGCAGAATCTCCGCTTGAAGAAGAAATGCAGTGACCCGAGCGAGAGCAGCACGCCCACCGTCAGTCCCCAGATCGCTGGCGTGTGCATGAACGCCTCCAGATACGGCAGCAACGTCAGCAGATAGGCCATCCCCGCCACCATCGCCAACACCATGCCGACCACAAAAAACTGTTTGCCCAACGCGAACGCCGCCGGCTCGTCGCGTCCAATCATCCCGACAAAAAACCCGCCGACCGTGACCGCGCCGAGCATCATGTGCAGCCAGCGCAAGACGTAATCGCCTGCCGCGGGGTTCCACATCCAGCCGGATTGATCCTGCGCGTACAGGCTGTGAATCTGGCCCGGCCGTTCCGCCATCGAGAATACGGAACTGTACGTCAGCGAGATGTAGAGCAGTCCGAGCAACGCCAGCCCCAGGGCTGCCTGGCTGATCCGACCCGTCCGCTCGGCCTTGAACGCGCAGCGGTACAGCGCGTAATAGACGACGATGGCCACCGCGATAATCAGCAGCCAGAACCAGCCGCTCACGATCGCCGCCGCGTACATCTGCTTGGGATAGACCATCTGCAGGAACAGCAAGGGCGCCACGCCAAGCGTGACCGTCGCCGCCATCGCGCTGGGGAACAGCCGCACAAACTTTTTCAGCGTCGGATCATCCCAGCGCCGCCGGACCGCCGCGTACAGTGTGATGATGACGCCGCCGAACAGGAAGTTCATCGCCACAAAATGCAGTGTCAGCGTCAACACATGCAGGACCGTGATCAGCCAGAGCGGCGCGGAAAGAAATTCGTAATCGGGGAGGTTCATTTTTTGACCTGTTTGCCGAGTTTCTGAAGATAGGCGACCAGCGCCGCGCGCTCGGGGCCGCTACCGGTGTAGGCGGGCATCCCCTTGCCGAGATCGGCGCTCATATCGAGCATCGCGTTGAGGTCGTCGGGGCCCTGACCGGCGAACGACTTCGATTTGTCGCTGGCCCCGCCCAAAATATGGCACTTGCCGCAGCGGATGTCGTACGCCTTCCGACCGAGCGCTTCGCCCTGCAAACCGTACACCTCGCCGAGTGGCCGCTTGTCGATTTGCTGGTACAGATAATCCGCGATCTTGTCCGCTTCGGCTGGCGTGCCGAGGAACGGCGGCATGTTACCCTTGAGCAGGTTTGTCGAACGAACAATCGCCCCGATGAACGCGCGGTCCGTGCCGTCGAATGCCGGCTTCAGCGCCTTGTAGCCGGTGAGCGTGTGACAGCTTCGGCACGAATGCCGGAACAAATCCGCCCCCTCGTCGCCGGTCGTGTACTTTATCTGGGCGAGGAACCCCGCGTTCGTGTAGGTCCCGGCCCGGGCCAGCTCCGCGCCGTTGCCATAGATGTAGCCGGTGATGATGTACGGTTTGCGGACCGATTCGCGGAACGATTCAAACGCACCAAACCAAGCCAGCCCGAGCACCATCAATATCGCCGCAACCGCCGTCGGCAGCCGCCGCGCCGCCAACCACCCAAAAACCACCAACAGCACGCCGATGACGGCGGCCAGCCAGACCGTATACTGCATCGCGTGCATCGGCGTCGCCATGATCTGCGCCGCCTTGGTGGTGATCGCCGCGGGGATGGCATTCCAATACCACCACTCCGACAGCGCGGTTACACCGAGGCCCACGATGCCCCACGTTGTCGTGTAGCGCACCGTGCGCGCCTTGAAATCGCTGGCGGGATAACGCGCCGCGACGAGCAGCGCATACAGGCCGGCCAGCATCAGCGATACGCCCGTTCGCATCACCAACGACGGCCAGTAGGTCGGATTGAAGAAACCGTCCCAGAAATTCCCGGTCTGCAGCCATCGGCCGGGCGTCAACATGAACGTGATGATGCCGTTGATGATCACCAGCGACAGCCACGCAAAAATGAAATAGATCCACCCGACGATTTGGTGCTCGCGCGCCGCCAGCTTGTTCCAACCGTAGTAATAGACAATCGCGGCGGTGATCTCGACGACGAAGAACGTCCACTCAATGGCCCAGCCCCAGACGAAGTTGTGGATCAGCGCCTCGGTGGCGGCCGGGTTCAGCAGACCGATGACAAACCAAATCCCCACGCCGCTCAGCGCGCCGAAAACCAACGTGATCAGGACAAAGAACCGGCTCAGTCGCTGTAAAAATTCCAGCGTCGCCTGGTCACCGGCTTTTGTGGCCCGGCGCTCGGTGACGACCAGGTACAGCCCGCCGCCGATGGCGAAATGCGACACGAAGACGTGCAGCACCGCGATGATCGCCATCAAGATCCCGTAGCCGAACGGCTCGTCCCAAAACGGATAGATCATGATTCGGCCCGCTTCTCCTTACATGGCAAATTCGCCTTCAACATCAGGGTAACGGACCGTTTCATCGTGTTCTCCTAACCTTGCGCAGACGGGACGATACTGTGAGCCAGATGACTGGCCCACAAACGGGGTGTTGGGTGGCTGATACCGTTTGCCGAAGCATCGCGTCAAGCCAATTCGTGTCAGGGATCGGAAAGGTTCCAGCCCTACACGGGGGTCGAGCTGCGGACGTACACCGCACCCGATTCACGGTCATCAATGAGCAGGGTCTTAATTTCGTGGGCCATGGTTGAGTGTCCGTAGTTGAGGTGAGCGTATCCCCGGGCAATGGGCTGGCCAGTTGCGGGCTTGTGGCCCAAGGGTTTGCAGAGAACCGGGTCAACACCAACAAATCGCAAAAAAACGCTTGCAAACATCTATCAAATCAATAGACTTAGACAATGTCTATCATATACATAGACAATAGGCCGGGCAAGCCGGTGAGAACCCAATTATTGTAGAGGGGGTCCAGAAGAGAGGAACCATGAAGATGCGTCAACGCATTCTAGTTCTGATGACGGTGGGAGCAACGGTCATTGCGTTCGCCGGGAGTTTGTTCGCGGATGATACCAACGCGGCGCCCGCGGCTACGGTCGATGACAGAATTAACCGATTGGAGCAGGAGATCCAAGACCTGAAGCATCAGCGCGAGCTCGACCGACAGCAGGCGCAGCAGCAAGCACAGCAACAGTCCACTCAGGCTGCGGAACCGGCGAAGCCGGCGCCGATCATTCTGGCAGGGTCGGACGGATTCGGCCTTGAGTCGGCGGATAGCAACTTCGTGCTACGGATCGGCGGGTACGCGCAGGCGGACGGGAGGTTTTATCTTTACGACAAGGCTAATAATGCCACGGACACGTTCCTCATGAGGCGGGTCCGTCCCTATCTGCAAGGCACCGTGGACCGGGATTTCGACTTCCGGATCATGCCTGATTTTGGGAATGGTACGACCGTTCTGCAAGATGCCTTCGTGGAATGGCATTACTGGCCATGGCTGAAGATCCGCGCCGGCAAATTCAAGGTACCCGTCGGGCTCGAGTGGCTGCAGGAAGACCGGTGGGCGGATTTCGCCGAGCGCGGCCTGCCGACGGCCCTGGTGCCGCAACGTAGCGCCGGCGTCCAAGTTTCGGGTGATTTGTTGGACGGGACCGTCAGCTACGCCGGCGGCGTCTTCAACGGCGTCGTGGACGGGGGCATCGCGGATGTGGCTACCTGGAATTCGATGGACGGCGCGGCGCGCATTTTCACCCAGCCTTTCAAGACGACAAGTATTGATCCGATCAAGGGCTTGGGCGTGGGTGTTGGCGGGACAATTGGTGATCGCGACTTAAGCGGGACGACCACGAACCTGGCGACTTACAAAACGCCCGGGCAGCTCACATTCTTCACGTTCGGAAAGGGAGTGGTTCCGAATGGGTTGGAATACCGTCTGGCGCCACAGGGCTATTACTATTGGGGACCGCTGGGAGTGCTCAGCGAGTACACGTTCGCGGATCAAGAGCTTCAAAACGGCACCCATCACTTTTTCATCCACAATAACGCCTGGCAGGTGGTGGGGACCTTCGTACTGACTGGCGAGGACGCCAGCTACAATGGCGTCATCCCGCGACATCCATTCAACCCGAGGTCGCACGACTGGGGCGCCTTTGAGTTCGCGGCCCGCTATGGCGCTCTCGATATTGATCCACGAGCATTCGGCACAGCGCCGACGGCCGCGGATGTACGATTCGCCGATCCGACGAAGTCCGCTCAAAACGCGCGTGAATGGGGCGTTGGCCTCAATTGGTACATGAACAACAACGTGAAGCTCGTCCTCGATTATGACCGGACCTGGTTCACCTGGGGCCAGGGCTCCGAAACGACGACGACGTACACTCCCGTCAACCGCGAAACCGAGCAGGTACTCCTCGGGCGGGCTCAGTTCTCGTTCTAGAACTCGATCTTTTCGCCGTTGGGCATGAGGCTGATCGGGGATTCGGCGAGGTCGTTGATCTCGCCCGCGCCGATACCAGACATCGCACGCCGCACCAACGAGAGCCATCGGCTGGCTTGGTTCACTGCGCCCGCCAGCCGACGACCTGGCCATTCGGCAATCGCACCCAATCGGCGGCGGTTCCGGAAGGCGTGCGATGCTTCCAGTCATACTGCAGATCAATCTTGGTGAGTTGTCCCGGTGTAATGATGACCGCGATCCTCACCATGCCGCAGTTCTCGGCTTTCGCGAGGACCACATACTTAGCGGCGGGTACCTGGACAAGGGACGGGTCTTCATCATGAATACTGATGGCGTTGGCCACTTTTTTCACGACTGTTTTCCCATCCTCGGAGTAGATGGTGTAACTGGTGTGGGGGAAATAATGTACATGCCCGTCATCGTGGTCTTCCGTCGCCGTGTAGACCTTTAGATAGCCTTTGGGAGCCAAATCATCCGCTATCGACGGCTGAGGACCAACGGGGCCGATCACAACAGAATCTCTTGAAGCCGCGCAGGAAGCCACCATGGGTAATATCCCGACGACCAACCAAGCGGCCAGACGATTACTCATGGTTCTTCGCCTGTGTTACGTCTACCTCTCAGCATCGTGGCCAACCGAGTGGACTACGGAGTCCGCGCACTTTCTGCGGGGGCTCGCCAGCCGACGATTTCTCCATCGGGCAAGCGAACGGCGCTGGCCTGACTGTCGGCGGCCATATCGGGCCAGGAAGCTCCGCCTTCGAGATGCACCACGGTTAGGCGATTGGATCCAATCACCACCGGCACGGTCACGGTTCCGTACCCGTTCGCATTGGCGACGACGCGATACTTGCCCACCGGCAGGGTCACATGCGTGGCCTGCCTGATTGCGCCGACATCGTTGTGCACGGTTCGCAAGAGTTTTCCGTCATCGGTAAGGACCTTGTAGTCGGAATAGTGGCGCCGTTCCTCGTAATCACCGATGCCGATGGAGTTAACTTCATACGCCGTGTAAACCACCAATGAGCCCGCCCCGTTGTTTTCTGCCACCGGGGTGGGTGACGGCCCGACGGGTTCCAACACCATTCCGCGCGGGCCAAAGGCGCAGCCGGACCACAACGTGGCGGCTGTCAGAATGACAACTGTGTAGTAAGCTTTCATAACACTGCCATGTTGCCACAGATTTGCTTCTGTGCAAAGTTTCTGAAGGAATTTTAACTTGGCGTTCATGCAATCTTAATGTGAGTCTGTCATGGTATGGTGGTGTCAAAAGCGACATGCGCTTATTGCTCATAGAAGATGAACGGAAAGTGGCCGACGCCATCGTCCGCGGATTGCGCGCCGAGCGGTTTGCCGTCGACGTCACTTCCGACGGCGACAGCGGCTGGGAAATGGCGTCGAATATCGACTACGATCTCATCATCCTCGACCTGATGCTGCCCGGTCTCAACGGCACGGAATTGCTCCGCCGTCTTCGTCGCAAGGGCAGCAAAGCACCGGTGCTCGTGCTGACCGCGCGCGACGCCACCAAGGACAAGGTCGAAAATTTCGAGGCCGGCGCCGATGACTACCTGACAAAGCCGTTCGCGTTTGCCGAATTGCTGGTTCGTGTCAAAGCGTTGCTGCGCCGTCCCCCGGCCAGCCACGACCACGTGCTGCGAATCGCTGACCTCGAAATCGATCGCCTCACGCAACAGGTCAAGCGCGCGGGCAAGCGCATCGAGTTGACCTCGAAAGAATACGCGCTCCTGGAGTACCTCGCGTCCCACGCCGACCGGGTGCTCTCCCGAACGATGATCATCGAGCACGTCTGGGACGAAAGTTTCGAGGGACTCACCAATATCGTGGACGTGTATGTGCGCCATTTGCGGGAAAAGGTGGATGAGGGACACGAGCCCAAGTTGATCCGCACCGTGCGCGGCGTGGGTTACTGCCTCACAGATGAAACCGAATTATGAGCACGCGCTCCCTGAGATTTCGATTGATCGCCTGGTACGCCGGCCTGTTGACCGCCGTGTTTCTTCTGCTGGCCGCGCTCATGTTCGTGGGCCTGAAACATTATCTGGAAGCCAACCTTGCCGAAACCCAGAAGCGCCGCGCGCAGCAGATCGCCGACACCCTCCTCGCCAACGTGAGCCAAACCGGCGAGGCCGCCATCGGCAAGGAAATCAATTCCCTGTATGCCCCGGAGATCAACGACCGCTTCATCCGTGTATCGCGTCCGGATGGAAGCGTTCTCTATGCTTCGAATCCTCCCACGGATCAGAGCTTCGACCCGACTGGATTACCGTCCCTCTCTGGCCCGCCGACGGAGGAATCCGTGCGAACACAGAGACTTGCCGACAAGAAAACCCTGCTCATTGCGGCGCTGAATTCCCCGTCGGCCAATGGTGTGCGTTACGTTGTGGAGGTCGGGGCGCCAATGGCGCCGGTCGAGGCGATGCTTCACCAGCTTTTGGTGCTGCTGGCCATCGGGCTGCCGGTGGCCGTGCTCGTGGCCACCGGCGTTGGCTACCTGCTGGTCGGGCGCGCGCTCGCGCCCGTCGATCAAATCGCGCGGAAGGCGGAGCAGATCACACAACACAACCTGGGCGAGCGTTTGCCGGTGGCGCACACCGCCGAGGAACTCGAACGGCTCTCGTTGTCGCTAAACCTGATGATTGGGCGATTGGAAGACGCCCTCCTGAATTCCAAACGGTTTGTCGCTGACGCCTCCCATGAATTGCGCACGCCGCTGACGGCCATGCGCGCCGAACTCGAAAGCCTCGCTTCCGACGTTCGCCAGAAGCCCGAGTTGCGCGAGACGCTGGGCAGCCTGCTCGAAGAAGTCGAACGACTGACGAGAATCGTCGAACAATTATTCGCCCTGTCGCGACTCGATGCCGGCGAGGCGCAAACCGAGTGGATCCAGTTCGACCTGGCGGAATTGACGGTGACGACCGCCGAGCAGATGAGCCTGCTCGCCGAAGACAAAGGGATCACGGTCACCTGCGACGCGAAACAACGCGTGATGGTTATCGGGGATCGGGCGCGGCTCAAACAGGTGGTGGTGAACCTTCTCGACAACGCCATCAAGTACACACCGGCCGGGGGCGCAAATCATTTGCGCGTCGCCGCCGCCAACGGTCACGCGGTGTTGGAGGTGTCCGACAATGGCATCGGCATTCCGGCAGACGCCCTACCGCACGTGTTTGATCGCTTCTTCCGTGTGGACAAGGCGCGGACCCGCGACCCGGGCGGCGCGGGGTTGGGCCTGGCGATTGTCAAATCAATCTGTACCGCGCACGGAGCGACGGTAGAAGCGCAGAGTTACCGTGGTGGAAGCCTCTTCCGCGTCAAAATACCCTTAACCCACAGCAAGAAATCTCCATGAAGATGCTATGAAACCGAACACTGTTGGATTCTGGCAGCACCTGCGCGCGCGCCCCAAACTACGGCTGGTCTTTATCACAGGGGCGGTGGTGGTCGCTGTGGGATTGCTGTGGGTGGTACGCCATGCGGAGGCGAGCCGTGAACCTGCCACTCGCTCGCAGCCCGTGGTCGCCGTGGCGAAAGTGGATCGCGAAGACCTGTACCGTGAGGTAACCATCCCGGCGGAGTTCCGCCCGTACGAAGAGGTGGAGTTGCACGCGAAGGTTTCCGGTTACGTGGACCAGATGAATGTGGACTTCGGCGACCGGGTGAAAGCCGGTCAACTCCTGGCCACGCTCGAAGTTCCGGAATTATCGGATGAACTCCACAACGCCATGGCCGCCGTGAAGAAAGCCGAAGCCGATCACGTCGACGCTCATCTTATCTACACCCGCCTCGTCGGGGTCAACCAGCAGCAGCCCAATCTCGTCGCCCAACAGGACCTCGATACCGCTGAAGCCAAGGACCATGAGACGGCGGCGGCCATCGACGCCGTCAAAGCCGACGTGGCGAAATACCAGACGCTGCTGGCCTATACACAAATCAACGCTCCGTTTGATGGCGTGATCACGTGGCGTTACGCCGACCCCGGCGCGCTCATCGAGGCGGGCACGGCGGCCGCGACCCAGGCCAAGTCGTTGCTGCGGATCTCTGACAACTACCACCTGCGACTCGATTTCCCCGTGTCCGTGGAGTACGTCAATGACATCCATCTGGGGGACAAGGTGGATGTGCGCGTGGAATCTCTGGAGGGCAAGACGTTCACAGGCACGATTACTCGTTTCACCAGAAGAGTCGCCGAGGACACACGAACGATGATCACCGAACTGGAGGTGCTCAACCCGAATCTCGAAATCGACCCGGGCATGTACGCGACGGCGGCGTTCAAAGCGGAAGAGCGCCCACAATGCCTGGCCATTCCCATCCAGGCCTCGGCCTCGGGCGGAACCACCAAGGTTCTCATCGTCAACGCCAACCATGAAATCGAGGAACGCCCGGTGACGCTGGGACTCGAAACGCCGTCCAAGTACGAAGTCGTCTCCGGCCTGCGAGAAGGGGACCTGGTGATGCTGGGCAATCCCGCCCAACTCAAACCGGGCCAGAAGGTCGAAACCAAAACAATCAAGCCTGAGGTTGTGGAATGAAAGCACCCCTGACTACCGAGCAACTGGAAGCCTTGCGCCGCCTCGATGCTTCTACGCTGGCCAACGCCATCGAGAGTTTTCAACACCGCCTGCGCAATGAAGGATTCACCGACGGCACTGTGCGCTGCCTGTTCCCGCATCTGCCCCATGTGGCCGGTTACGCGGTCACGGTAAAGATTCGTGGATCGGCCCCGGCGTTTGCCGGTGACGCCTACCTGGACCGGACCGACTGGTGGGACTACATCGTCTCCGTGCCCGCGCCGCGGGTGGTTGTGGTGCAGGATATGGCTACCAGAACCGGACTCGGGTCATTGCTCGGCGTGGTACACTTCAACATCCTGCATGCGCTCGGTTGCGTCGGCGCGGTGACCAACGGCGCCGTGCGGGACATACCGGCAGCCGAAAAGCTTGGCTTCCAACTTTTCACCGGCGGCACTTCGGTATCCCACGCCTATGTTCACATCGTTGAATTCGGCACGCTGGTCGAGATCGGCGGATTGAAGATCCAGTCCGGAGATTTGCTGCACGGTGATCAGCACGGAGTCCAATCCATCCCCGAGGACATTGCCACCCAAATCCCGCCGGTGGCGGCGAAAATCGACACCGAGGAGCAGGGGCTCATCAAACTGTGCCAGTCACCGGACTTCTCCATCGAAAAACTCCGGGCCGCCGTCAAACAGAATCGTCTGTAAAAACCTGTTCTTGCCATGTCACGATTTGCTCTCCGATACCCGTACCTGATTGTAGTGCTGTGCCTGATCATCTGTGTGGTGGGGGCGACAAGCCTGCTGCAGATGCCGGTCGATTTGTTTCCTCCCATCAAGATTCCCGTCGTCGTTGTTGTCACATTTTACTCCGGCATGGCCCCCGAACAGATCGAAAACGATATCACCGGCCAATTCGAACGGATGTTCACGCTGGCGCCCGGTCTCGATCACATGGAGTCGCGCTCGCTCACAGGCATCAGCCTCATCAAGGTGTATTTCCAGCCGGGTTCCAATCCGGACCTCGACGCCGCCAGCGTCGCCAACCTGGCCATGTCCACCATGCGCTATCTGCCGCCGGGCACGCTGCCGCCGATTGTGATGCCGTTCGACGCGTCCAGCTTGCCGGTGTGCCTGGTGACGCTCAAAGGCGAGGGACTGACCGAGGCGCAACTGCGTGACCTTGGCCAGTTTACGATCCGCAACCAAATGGCGGGTGTGCCGGGCGCGTCTCTGCCGCCCGCCTTTGGCGGCCGGTATCGCCAGATCATGGTCTACGTGGACCCGCTCAAGCTGGAGGCGCATGGGTTGAGCGTCATGGACGTGGTACACAACGTGAACGAAGCCAACCTGATCCTGCCGGCCGGCGACGTGAAAATCGGTCCCTACGATTACACCGTCTATGCCGACGGCCAGATCAACAGCATGCGCGACCTCAATCTGGTCCCCTTGAAAACCGTCGGGGAAGCATCCGGCACTGTGATGGTGCCCGAGCGAACTTCCCGAGATATCCCGTCTTCTGTGTTGGTGCGCGACGTCGGCAAAGCCGTGGACGCCTCGCAAATCCAATACAACATTGTCCGCGTCAACGGTCAGCATTCCGTGTACTTGCCGGTCGTGAAATTGGGAGGTAACGCCAACACGATCGCCGTCGTCAACGGCGTCAGGAAGGTCATTTCCAAACTGCTGGATGTGCCCAAGCAACTCGTGACCCAGGTGGTGTTTGATCAATCGGTGTTCGTGAAAACAGCCATTGAGACGCTGGTCCACGAAGGCGCCATTGGCTTGATCATGACCGGGTTGATGATCCTGATTTTCCTGGGCAGCATGCGGGCGACCGCGGCGGTGTTCCTTTCCATTCCGCTCTCGGCGCTGGCCGCGTTCATCGCGCTCGCGCTGGGCGGGAGCACGATCAACAGCATGATCTTGAGCGGCTTGGCGCTGGCATTTTCCCGGCTGATCGACAATTCCGTCGTCGTCCTGGAGAACATTTACCGCCATCTCGAAATGGGGGAACCGCCCGAGGTCGCCGCCGAACGCGGCGGTGAGGAAGTCGCGCTGCCGGTGTTGGCGGCAACTCTCACCTTGGTGGTGGTGCTGTTTCCCGTCACCATGCTGTACGGCGTCAGTAAATTCTTGTTCGGGGCGCTCGGGCTTTCGTTGGTGTTGTCGTTGTTTGCTTCCTATTTCGTGGCCATGACCGTCGTGCCGCTGTACTGCGCGAAGCTGATCAAGGGTCATCAATCCCACGAAGCCAGCGCTTCCGCCGAGGGCGATCATGCCAAGCCCGTGGGCTTTGGCCAAAGATTCAACGCGTGGTTCAACGGTCATTTTACAAGGATGCTCGACGGCTACGAAAAACACCTGGGCGTCGCCTTGCTGCGGCCGCTATCGACCGTTCTCGCCATCAGTGGCGTGTTCGTGCTGAGCCTGGGACTCTATCCGCTGATCGGCAAGTCCTACTTTCCGCGGACCGATCCCGGCCAGTTCGTGATCAGTCTGAAAGCCCCTTCCGGCACCCGCATCGAACTGACAGACAAACTGGTCGGTCAGGTGGAGGACATCGTGCGCGACGTGGTTCCGAAGCACGATCTCAAAATCATCGTCTCCAACATCGGGACCACGCCCGGCTTCAACTCCATCCTCAACCCCAATTCCTGTCCAAGCACGGCAGTCGTGCAGGTAGGATTGAACGAAAACCGTAAACTCAGCAGTTTTGCCTACATGGACCTGGTACGCGCCCGGCTCAAACGCGACCTGCCACAGGTCAGCGCCTACTTCCAGACCGGCGGGTTGGTCGATGCCATCCTCAATCAGGGCATGCCCGCGCCGTTCGATATTCAGGTCAGCAGCATGGACCTCGCTGCGGCCCACAACATCGCGAATAACATTGCCCAACAGGTTCGCGTGCTGCCGGGCGTCAGCGACGTGCTCGTGCCGCAGGACGTGGATTATCCGTCTCTCAAACTGCAGGTTGATCGCGAGCGCGCCAGCGAACTCGGCCTCAGCGCCAAGGACGTCGTGGACAGCGTGATCACCGCCCTGACGTCGGATCAGATGATTGCGCCAAGTTATTGGATTGATCCGCAGACCGGCAACAACTACTTCTTGACCGTGCAATACCCGGAAAACATCGTGAACAATCTTGCCGACTTCGGCACGATGCCGCTCCGGGCGCCGAACCTCAAGGTGCCGACCCGGTTGGATTCGGTGGTCCACATCTCCCACATCCAGACGCCCACCGAGGTGGATCACTACCAGATCCGTCGGACGGTGGATGTGTACGTCGCGCCGAAGGGTGAGGACCTGAGCAAAGTGTACGCCGCAGTCCAAAAGATCATCGGCAAAACCCACTTGCCGGAAAACATGACTGTTACCGTACGGGGCACGGTGCAGGCGATGCGCGACTCGTTCCAGAGCTTCGCCATTGGTCTGACGCTGTCGGTCATTTTGGTTTATTTGATTTTGGTGGCCCAGTTCCGCTCCTTCGTGGACCCGTTTCTGATTCTGCTGGCAGTGCCGCCGGGACTGACCGGGGTGCTGCTGATGCTGTTTCTGACGGGCACGCCGATCAGCGTGATGTCGCTGATGGGTGTCCTGTTGATGGTCGGGATTTCGGTTACGGACAGCATTCTCATTGTCGAATTCATCAATCGGCTGCGCGAGGAGGGCCGGTCCTTGCGTGAGGCGGTGGTGCTCGGGCCGCGAGTGCGATTGCGCCCGGTCATGATGACGACCTTGGCGACGGCAATCGGGTTGATTCCGATGGCGGCGAAGATGGGTACCGGCAGCGAAGCGTACGCCCCTCTGGCCCGCGCGTTGATCGGAGGCCTGTCCGTCTCCGCCGCACAAGCGATTTTTCTTGTGCCCGCTTTCTATTTCCTGATCTATCGGCGGAAAGAAGCCAATGCCGCGATGAGTAAAGGAGTCGCATGAACTGGGGACGGACCCACCTCGCCGCTGTCTGTTGTCTCGCAATTGGCCTCAGTCCGGCCAATGCGGAGGAACTGCAACCACTGACGCTACGCGAGGCGCGGAATATCGCACTGCGCAATCATCCGAAGATCTCCGAAGCCGACTTGCAGGCGCTGGCATCGAAGCAGGTGATTACACAGGTGCGGGCCGGGCTCCTGCCGAATGTGATGTTTGACGCCACGGCGGTCGGGCACGGGGACGCCAACACCCGCATTGCGGCGGGCGGCTTGGCGAATTCGTCTATCTACCAGCGCGAGGCGGATGGGGTGATGGTCACCCAATTGCTGACCGATTTCGGACGGACGGCGCACCTGCTGAACAGTTCGCGATTGTCCTCACGTGCAGCGTCCGCCAACACCGAGGCCACACGGGATGAAATCGTGCTCCAGGTAGACGTGGCATTCTTCACAGCGCTGAAGGCACAATCGGTGTTGGACGTGGCCCGCCAAACCCTGGAAACGCGCAAGGTCTTGTTGGACCAGATCACCGCCCTGACCACCAACAAACTTCGGTCGGAACTCGATTTGCGTTTCGCCGCCGTGACCTACGAACAGGGCCAATTGTTGGTCGCCCAGGCTCAAAACGATTTGGATCAGGCGTTCAATGCCCTGTCCACGGTCTTGGGAGATCGCAACCGCCGTGTCTATCGTTTGATTGAAGAGTCCAGGCCAGCGCCCAAGACCGTCGATCCCACCGGGCTGGTCGATACCGCATTGTCGCAACGCCCGGATTTGGCCCGATTGCGGTTGGAACGTGATTCCGCCTCGCAATTTGCCCGGGCCCAAAAGGCGTTGAACTATCCGACCATCATGGCGTTTGGTGCCGGGGGGCTGATCCCGATTCGTGATACAGCCCATTTTGAGGATCGCTACGCCGCTGCCGGCGTCAACTTGAGCCTCCCGGTCTTCGATGCCGGGTTGAACGCGGCCAAGGCATCCGAAGCCGAACTACGCGCGCAAGCCGCCGCCGAATCACTTCGCGACGCCGAGAACACGGCCATCCAGGACGTGCGGAACGCCGGCCTGAATGTCAATTACGCCTACGAACGGCTCGACCTGACCCAGAAGCTCTTCGAGAACGCGAGTCTGGCCTTTGATTTGGCGCAGGCCCGCTACACGATGGGAAGCAGTTCCATCGTCGAGGTCAGCCAATCTCAGCTCGACATGACATCAGCCCAGATCGCCAATACCAGCGCCAAGTACGACTATGAGATCCAGCGGGCCATTCTGAACTTCCAGATTGGTACGGTTGAGTAGGCCGCCACCACCCCCCCACTTGGAATTGTGGGCCTCGACGGCCACATCCCTCAGCAGGAGTTCCCCATTTGCGCCATCTCAAAATGCCTCCCCGCGTTGGACGAATTGCGAACCTTGGGGTTTGAACGTCCGAGGGTTGCCACTTAGTGGCCAGCTTGCAGTCGTGCCAACGCGTTTGTCGCGGGGCAAAATTGGCCGGGGTTTTAGCGACTGTTCAAGTTGCTCGATCGCTTTCGGCATCCTGCCCGCTTGGCCCAAGGCGACCCCCAGATTGTAGTGCACGTCAGCCTAATGCCCGAGCGAAGACAATGGCGTGGCCTATGGTTGAAGGAAACGGAACGAACGGCGAGCTATTATTGCAACCCAAACCCGGCCACCTTGCCGTCCTTCAGAATGAGCCTGGCCAGCGTGTCATCACCGCCATCCTTGAACACGAGCTTCCAAAGAAGAACCCGAGTGCCATGCTGTTTCAATTCGCCCAGATACAAACACTGATACCCCTTCTTCATCCGTGGCGAAAGCTGGCCGCTGGCTCCTGCCAGACTCTCCTTTGTCAAAGCCGCCTTGAAACCGTCGGTGCCATCCACCGCCATGACGGCGTCGTGGTCGTTCGTTTCGATTGCCTTGAGGAGTTTGTCCAAGACGGCTCGCCCCGGCTCAACGGTCTCCCCGCCAAAACACGTCGTCGTCGACAGCGCCAGCCAGATACATACCACACTTGACAACACGGCGATGACTCGTCTCGTATTCAGTTGCTTGATTATCATTTTTCGTACCGTTGAAGAGTTTGTGTAAGCCGCAGTCTCGCCGCTACTGCTGCGGCGCAGTTGCCGTCGCCCTCTTCCAATTTTCGAGCCAATCAATCGCGCGCCATTCCCCGTCCTCAATTTGCTTCTCTGGCAGCTTCTTTTGAAGCAAAGGGATGGCAGCCTTTGCCTCCTCCATACCCTGCGCCGCCGCCAGTGCCATCCATTTCACCGCCTCCACCTCATCCTTCTTCACGCCGTGGCCCCTGTCGTAGCAGTCGCCCAGATTGTATTGAGCCGCGGCGAGATTCTGCTCGGCGGCTTTGCGAAACCATTTCGGTGCCTCCACCACATCGTTCGTCACGCCCTGGCCCGTGTAGTAGCCGCAGCCCAGATTGTATTGAGCTGCGGCGAGATTCTGCTCGGCGGCTTTGCGAAACCATTTCGTTGCCTCCACCACATCGTTCGTCACGCCCTGGCCGGTGGCGTAGGAGACGCCCAGATTGTATTGAGCCACGGCGAGATTCTGCTCGGCGGCTTTGCGAAACCATTTCACCGCCTCCACCTCATCTTTCCTCACGCCCTGGCCCTTGTCGTAGCAGACGCCTAATTCAATCTGGGCTTTGGCATCGCCTCGGTCCGCACTGGCTCGGAGTTCGTGGATTCGCGCGAGGTCAGCATCGCGTTGCTGGGCGCGGAGTGTTTGTCCAGCCAACATCAACGACAAACCAACACCAAACAGCAACATCTTTAGGTTCACAGAATTATTTTTCTTCACGTCATACCTGAGTGGCGAGTTGGCTGCAAAACGCGGCACGCCAATGGAACGCTGTTATTGTTACCGTGCCAATTTTTGTCCGCTTCGGAGTCGCTGTCAACACAGAACGACGAACGGTGCGGGCGCGTATTTATGGGCTTCATTGTCCTTTTTCGCGCCGTTGAAGTGGTTGCTTGTCAGCACCGCCTTGCATATACCGACAAGTCCGACAGTGTGATGATTTGGGGAAAACATGTCGGCGCATCCTTACAGTCCGAGGGCATGCTTAACCACCCGGAACGGAGCGCTACTGGCGGTGTCATCGGAAGGCAAAATTTCTTTCCAAGAGCTTGAGCCTCCCGCCCAGACAAACTGCCTCTGTACAGTCTGTAACACCCATGCACCGTCTTGAAATGCTAGGGTGATTTTGTATTTCGCCATCGCGCCTTTGCCCATGTCTTCGGTGTAGTTCACATACCCGATATAGGGGGAGACCAGAGAGTCGGTCTTCTGCACATCATAGGTGCACTCGACAATCTTCGCATGAAAAAGCCCGGCATACGTCTCCTGCATGGTCGCCACGTGCTGTTTCAGCAGAGCCGGGGGATCTTTCTGCGACAGCCTGCCGTAGAATGTGTAGCCGAAGAAGCCTAACAATCCGATGCCGAGCAACGCGCCCCCCAGTGCAACCATCCATTTCTCGGCCTTGGGAATCTTTGGCTGCCAATTGGATTTGCTTGGACCCGCCGATGAGGTTGCGGCGCTTGTCGCTGACGGTTTTCTCGAAGTCGTTCCCGCAAGAGTTGGGGCAGCAGGAATCGTAAGATTATGCCCACACGTCGGACACGGGACAACCAGACCGGTGCCCGATTCATCGACGACAAGCTTTTGACCGCAATCGGCACACGAGAAAGAGATATCCATTCCAAACCTCCGAACTGATACACGGGAGCCTGCCACTCACTGGCGGGCTTGCAGTCGCGCCAGCGCGTTCTGCGCTTGGGCGAAATCGGGCTTGATCCGCAGCGCCTGCTGCAAATGCTCTATCGCCTCCGGTGTTCTGCCCGCCTGCCCCAAGGCGATCCCCAAGTTGCAGTGTGCCTCAGCGAAATCGGGCTTGATCCGCAGCGCTTGCTGCAAATGCTCTATCGCCTCCGGTATCCTGCCCGCGCGCCCCAAGGCGGTCCCCAGGTTGTTGTGCGCGTCGGCGAAATCGGGTTCGATCCGCAGGGCCTGCTGGTAATGGACGATGGCATCGTCAATCCTGCCCACTTGCCTCAAGGCATTCCCGAGGTTGTAGTGCGCCATGGCAAAATCGGGCTTGATCCGCAGGGCCTGCTCATACTGTTCAATGGCATCGTCAATCTTGCCCACTTGCCTCAAGGCGGTCCCCAAGTTGTCGTGCGCATCGGCGTAATCGGGGTTGAAACGCAGCGCCTGTTCATAGTGTTCAATGGCATCGTCGATCTTGCCCAGTTGCCCCAAGGCAACCCCCAGATTGTAGTGTGCCTCGGCGTAATCCGGCTTGATCCGTAGCGCCTGTTCATAGTGTTCAACGGCATCGTCAATTTTCCCCGCTGGCCCCAAGGCGACCCCCAGATTGTAGTGGGCACGGGGGTTGTTGGGACGTTTCTCCACAGCGTCCTGCCAGATGGTCACCGCCGAGTTGTAGTCCCGATTCCGTTGGATTGTGAGGAATGTGAGCAGCACCACCACGAAACCACCCGCCACGCATCCCAGTACGGCACCCTGCTGCTTATGTAACGGCCATTTCCCGAGCGCAAACGCGGCGACCACGGTCATCGTAACCACGGATGCCAGCGGCAGGTACATCCGGTGTTCCGCCATCGGTGATCCCCCAATCGGCACCACGCTGGAGGTCGGAGCCAGAATCACGAAAAACCAGGCCCCAACAAACCCGATGGCTGGGTACCGCTTCAGCGCGAACAAAACGCCGGTTGCCAGGGCCGCCAGAATCAGTACGTACGGTGCCGCCGCCAGATGCCCTGTCGGCACATACTCTCCGTAATCCAAAATCAGCGGATGCGGCCAAACGGCGAGCCGGAGGTACTGCACCACCGCTCGACATTCCATCAGCGCATAGCCCCACCACGCAATCCCCAAGCCATAGCCGACACCGCGGTTGTGCAAATCGGCCATCAAACAGCCCAGCAACAGCCAACTGCTGGCCAACCCCAGATACAGGCGCCAATGTCGAGTCCATGCTTCCCGAACGTTCCCGCTGACAAACGTCCGATCATACAGCAGCACCATCACGGGAGCCGTCACCATCACCTCCTTGCTCGCCATGCCCAGGAAACACGCGGCCACGGACAAGGTGAACCACCAGACCGATCTCTGGGCGTTCGTCCCACGAATGAAGCAATACACCGTCAGCAGGTAGAACAACCCCATCAACGACTCGCAACGTTCGGATATGTAGGTCACTGCTTCCGTCTGCAGCGGATGAACCGTCCAGATGACCGCCACCGCCAGAGCTACCCACTCGGCCGCCGCGCCGAATCGTTCCCGCAACAACGGGCTCAAGAATGTCCGCCGCACGATGCCATACAGCGTCAAGCCCGCCAGAACATGCGCGCTCAGATTGAACGCGTGATAACCCCACACGCCCGTCCCCCCCAGCGCATAGTTGAGGGCCAGAGAGAGGTTCACGACCGGGCGACCTCCCACGAGCGAAGTGGCGGACGGCGACAGGGCTTTCCAGATCGGCCAGAGATGGCGAATGGTCAGATTTTTCTCAACCGAGGCGAGATCATCAAAGAGAAATGGCGTTGCGAAGCTGTTGTGGTAGGCCGCCAGAGCGGCGAGGACAATCATCCCACCGCCAAGGATGGTCTTCCATCGGTGCGGTGAGGCCGCGGGTTCCGCAACCTCAGACAACCCGAGTGCCGTAGTACCCCCAGACATGGCCGAACGGTAACAGTGGCGCCCCGGCAAGTCGAGTGGGCTGTTGGATCACCACGGTGTCGCCGAGGTCTAAAACGATCCCACACACTCAGCCGAGGTTTCCCAATTGTGCCGTATAAACAAAACGGCTCCTCGCCTCGGACGGTTTGTGAACCTTGCGGTTTGAACTCCCGAGGATTACCGCGTAGCGGCTCGTCAGTTCGCTCCACCATGTGGTTCAGTTTGCATGGCCTTTCCGCTTCGTCGCGAAATGAACGATAACGGATACTACAAGCATGAGAAATCCTATAATCAACATCGGAGTGGCTATGAAAAAGCAGATGAACACAACGCTAATTCCGGTCTGAACGTGTCCGGGCGGGGTCGCCGTGGTGCCCACAACACCGGACAAAGCGTTCAGACCCCACATCCAGCCGCCAATGCCGAGGATAAGGCCTGCGGCAATAAGGGTAAAGGCAACTATCAGCAGGACGTCCTCCGTCGTTCTCAGTTTCATAAATTCTCCTAACTTCTACATCCGCCAAGTGTGTGAACCCCATTAGACTCCTGACGGAACCGCGAAGAAAGCACAAAAAGGAGTTCCCGCTTCGGACGGTTTGCGAACCCTGCGATTTGAAATGACGAAGGGAATCCGGCAGGCGGCGGCGCAAGGGCGATGGCATCAGCTGCCACCGGCCCGCTCACGCCGAATCCTCATGGGGTAGTGCCGAACCGATAGTACCCGTGCGCCTGGTTTGAAGTGCGACCGGTATCCCGCACGGGCGCTTGCTTGGCCACGGAAACTTGCTACACTTCGCAGCTATGTACCACGAAGCAAAGACGAGCCGATTTATGAGGCTCACCCTCTGCGCACTGGGTATTGTGGCGCTGACGGTCATTGCGATGAACTGCGGGGCCGGGGCCTTGGACGGCATACGCGCCAAGGTAAGAATTGTTCTCGCGGACGCACCCGCTGACAAGAGTGACCAGGGATTCGACGACACGCTGAGCTTTGCCGACGGAAAATTCTCATCGACGGTGTTCCTAGCCAAGGGGTTCCAACCAGCGGGGTACCATGGCGAACGAGAAGAGCACGAAGCGGAGTTCGACGTCTCGCAGACCAACGGCGTCGGCGAGGTGATCGACTGGCTCGGCAATATCGGGGCCACCCATGTCGGCGGCCGTCTGCAATGGATGAAAAAGGATGGCACGAGGGTGTCATACTATTTCAATGGGACGGAAGAGCCGAACACCGGTAGTTCTACCAATACCGCGGCTGTCCCCGCCGCGCACAAGTGAATCTCCGCCGGTAAGAAGGTTCCGCATAGCCCAAGTTTTTCTTGCGATGTTGGCCAATCTGTGAGATGCTTCGCCAATGGTGACGAAAAAGGTCGTGCTGGCTGGGGTCGCTCTGTTTATCTGTGCCGGGGTGGTCCGTGCACAGACGATCATGACCAATACCTTTGCTGAAGTCAATCTGATGGCCAGTTTGTGGGAGGTGGACAGCCTCCAGATTTCCCCGTTGGCCAACGCGCAGTACCCATCGATCGGCGGCGGTACGAATTTGTGGCAGTTCTTGTTCCCCAGCGGTTCCATCAACTCCGATGGCGATGAGGATATCGAGATGGCCATCAATTCGTCTGGTACCGGCAAGACCGGCTCCAACTCAGGTTACTCACCGATCCACACCGAAGTCATCAACGTGACGTCCGCCCAGGTCTCCCATCTGAACACGCTAAATACGGATCAGGGCAGAACGCACGGGATCTTTCGCTTTTATACCGAGCACCAGGGGGAACGGCAGTATGAGATCCACCCGATAACCGAGGTGGACACATGGAACGCCGGCTCCGGCACCTTTGTCTTCGACAGCGACTACCACGCGAACATCACGAACGACGCCTATGCCCTTACCGAATCCACCACCTATGAAAAGGAGCTGTTCAACGGGTTCGATCGAATGATCGCCACCGTGTTGTCCGACGGCAGCCACCTGATGTTCACCTGGGTAAGCCCGAACATTAATTACTCCCAATGGCAGGGCATCGCGATGTCGGGATTGACGAATGATTTTGTCAGCAGTTTCTTTTGGTTCCAACCGACCAGCCCGATGCCTTCGAATGTTCCGGTAACGGTGCGGTGCCGGATCATTACCAATACCTACGCGGCGAGACTGGCGTCAGGACTGGTTTCCAATCAGGCGGTGACGGTCAACGCGCTGAACCGCACCGATATGTTGATGGTATCCAACAACATTGCGGGGATGACGGCCGGCCAAACCACGAATGTGCCGGCCGCCTACGAATTGGTCACGCTGGGTCTCTCGAGCCTGGGATCGGTTGGTCCGCCGTCGGCCCTTTTCAGCGGCAGTCCCACCAATGGGTCCGCACCCCTGACCGTGACGTTCGCAGACACGTCGACCGGCTCGATTACCAATCGGTTCTGGAGCTTTGGGGATGGTGGCACCACGAACACCACGGCGACGAGCGTTCAGTACGTTTATCAAACGACGGGCAGCAACCAGGTAAGTTTGATCGTCAGCGGCCTTGGCGGGTCCAACACCAACACCAAGCCCAACTACATTGTGGTCCGCAGTGCGACACCCCCGCCGCCGGTGGCGAGTTTCACGAACAATCCCGCCAGCGGGCCGGCGCCACTGACTGTGTATTTTTACGATACCTCGACCGGCTCGCCCACAGGCTGGGCATGGGCGTTTGGGGATGGCAACACGTCGAGCAGTCAGAACCCGTCGGACATCTACGTGAATCCGGGCTCCTACACCGTGCAGGAAATCGTGACCGGTAATGGTGAGTCCAGTACGGACACGGTGGTGAACTTGATCAGCGTGTACGATCCATTCGCGTGGTGGCAGCGGGGCTACGGTCTCACCAACAACTGCGCGTTATGTGGTCCGAACGCCTCCTACACGGGCGACGGCATGAGCAACACCAACAAGTTCATGGCGGGCTTCAATGCCACCAACGGGGCAGCGTACCTGCACATTATCAGCATCGCGGAGCAGTTGGTGGCGGGGAATACGAACGTGGTAGTGACATATCTTGGCGCCAACGGGGACAACAGTTACATGCCGGGGATTGCGTCGCGGACGAACGTGCTGGATTACACAACCGGTGACGCCATCGGCGACTACACGAATGGCGGTTGGGAGGATACGGGCCAGACCAATATTCTCAGTGGCGGGAACGGCTCCGGTACCATCACCAGCATGACGGACTCGAATGTAACGGCCAGTCCCGACCTGTATTACCGCGTGCGCGTATTGTTGCCGTAATACGAAAGGGCTATTTTCGCTGGTTTTCTCTCACGTCATCCTGAATCGACCCATTTTCGACCGAGGAGTGACAAGTAAGAGTGACAACGATCCGCACCCTCGCCGGGTACGGGTCGCATCCGCGACGCCCCACAATGCCAACTCCTCGAACGCCGTGGGGCTTCGACAGCCCACACCCTCAGCAAAGGCTCCCCATTTGCGTCAGGTCGAAGATAGCTCCCCGCTTTGGACGCTTTGCGAACCGTGCGGTTTGAAGTGCCGAGGGTAGTCACTTACTGGCGAGCTTGCAGCCGCGCAAGCGCGTTCTGCGCTTGGGTGAAATTGGGCTTGATCCGTAGCGCCTGCTGCAAGTGCTCTATCGCCTCCGGTATCCGGCCCGCCTGCCCCAAGGCGATCCCCAGATTGTAGTGCGCATCGGCGTAATCCGGTTTGATCCGTAGCGCCTGCTCATAGTGCCCAATGGCATCCTCAATCTTGCCGACTTGCCCCAACGCGATGCCCAGGTTGCAGTGCGCCTCGGCGAAATTCGGCTCGATCCGCAGCGCCTCCTGCAAATGCTCTATCGCCTCCGGTATTCGGCCCGCCCGCCCCAAGACGGTCCCCAGATTGTAGTGCGCATCGGCGAAATCGGGATCGATCCGTAGTGCCTGTTCATACTGTTCAATGGCATCGTCAATCTTGCCCTCTTGCCTCAAGGCGGTCCCCAGATTGTTGTGCGCGTCGGCGTAATCCGGCTTGATCCGAAGCGCCTGTTCATACTGCCCAATGGCATCGTCAATCTTGCCCTCTTGCCTCAAGGCGATCCCCAGGTTGCAGTGCGTTTTGACATCATCGGGTTTGATCCGCAGTGCCTGCTCATAGTGCCCAATGGCATCGTCAATCTTGCCCGCTTGCCCCAAGACGACCCCCAGATTGTAGTGCACGCGCGGGTTGTCGGGACACTTGGCCACCGTGTCCTGCCAGATCCGTAATTCTGAGCTGTAGTCAAAATTGCGTTGGATCGTCAGCACTGCCAGCCACAGCACTACGACACCGACCATTCCCCACGCGACCAACCGACCCAGCCTCGGCCACGCGCCCAGCAGGCGTTTCCCGAGCGCAAACGCGCCGACCACGGCCATCGTAACTACCGCTGCCAGCGGCAGGTACATGCGGTGTTCGGCCATTGTTTGGGTGATCACCGGCACCACGCTGGAACTTGGGGCCAGAATTGCGAAGAACCAGAGGCCCAGGAAACCGATGGGGCGGTGGCGCCACAGCGCGATCATGGTTCCCGCAGCCAAGGCCGCCAGAATCAGCGCGTAAGGCAAAGCCTGCCCCAAGTGGGGGATCGTCGTTGTCCCGTAGTCGAAAACGAGCGGGTCGGGCCACACCGACAACCTCAAGTACCGCACAATAGCCCGACACTGCGTCAGCGCGTACTCCCACCAGCCAACGACACCCCCCAAGCCGGCGGAGCCGCCCCGGGTGCCCGTATTCGCCACCAGCCAACCGAGCGGCAGCCAAGTGCTCGCCAGCCCCGTATAGAGCCGCCATCGCTTCCGCCACGCCTGTTGGACGCGCCCGGCCACAAACAGCCCATCATAGGCCAGCACGATCAGCGGGGCGGAAACCATGACCTCCTTGGTCCCCATGCCAAGCAGGCACGCGGTTACGGAAAGCGCGTACCACCACCCCGACTTCAGCGATTCTACCCCCCGAATAAAGCCATACAACGTCAGCAGATAGAGCAGCCCCATGAGCGATTCGGCGCGTTGCGCCACGTACGTGACCGCCTCCGTTTGCAGCGGGTGGACTGTCCAGATTCCAGCGACAGCCAGCGCCAAGGACGTTGCCTCCGCGCCAAACCGCCCGCACAGGGCCGGCCGCAGCAACGTCCGCCGGGTAATCCCGAACAGGGTCAAGCCGGCGAGGATGTGAATCGCCAGATTCAGCGCGTGATAACCCCATGGCGTCACGCCGCCAACCGCATAGTTCAGGGCCAATGAGAAATTGAGCACGGGCCGGCCTTCGACTGTCGAGCCGCCCTCATGAGGCGGCAACAGCGGCCCCCATATCGGCCATAGTCGACGGATCGTCGGGTTCTTCACGATCGAGGTGACGTCATCGAAGATGAACGGCGCGGTGAAACTGTTGTGATACGCCAGCAACCCCACGGCGACCACCAACAACGGGATGAACTGACGCAGTTTCAACACGCCAAGAGTTTATCCCAGCTTGCCACCCGCAACCAGTGTTTACCACTGTACGCCTCTCCTCGCTTTGGACGCTTTGCGAACCTTCCGGTTCCAGATCCCTACGGCAGGGGACTCATAAGACGAACGGGCTATTTTCGCTGGTTTCCTCTCGCGTGCTCCCTAGTCATCAAACGCCGCAAAATTAAAGGCTACACGCCGACTGCTCTTTTTCTCACGTCATCCTGAATCGCCTCATTTTTTCATGAGGAGTGACAACTAAGAGTGACAACTTTTTTCCAACCCGCCACGAAGGAACACTCGGGCCGCTGCCGCCCCAGTTTTGGACTGTTGGCGAACCGCCTAGATTTGCGGTTCACACCCTGATATTGTCGAAGTCGTCCGTTTCATGCTGAGGGAAAAAACGCAGTTGAAATTTCCGGGCGGCTCGCTAATCATACGGCACTTCACGACGGCGCCAGGGTAGCTCAGTGGTAGAGCAGGGGACTCATAAGCCCTTGGTCGGGAGTTCAACTCTCCCCCCTGGCACCAAATCTCATTCTGAGAAGGTCGCGAAGTCGGCGAGGGAGAATGTCCTTGATTACGTGCGTGGCGGCCAATACCGTGCGGCTCGCGACATGAAGAAAACCGTCGTCCACATCCTGTCCACGAGCTACGCGGGTTCGCATTATTTGTCGCTGTTGCTGGGCAGCCATTCGAAGGCGCTGCACGTCGGGGAATTGTTCCAATTGAAGCGCACGAAGGGGATGATGTTGAAGGAGGTGTATTTCACTTCCAGCCCGATTTTCGAAGGGATCGGTCCACACAACATCCGGGATGTGTACGGCATTATTTTCTCGCGGGTCGACCCGCACATCGAGGCGCTGGTGGACACGTCCAAGGTGCTCCGCGGTTGGATGGAGATGTTTGTCGGAGACGACCGTCATCACCGAAAATGCGTTCATCTGATTCGCGACCCGCGGGCGCTGGTTCGTCGCTGGATGCTGCCGGAGGAGAAGACCAACCGGATGCGACTCCGGTGGAAATTACTGCGCTCCTGGCCGCAGGTACCCGGTCGGGCGGCGTTCGGGGATCTGCCGTCGATGTTGATGTACCGCTGGCTTCAGCAGAACAGGGCCATCACGCGATTCATTCGTCGGCACCAGTTCGACGCCGAGTTGGTGACCTACCGCGACCTGGCGAAAGACACGGCCGGCGAAGTGCGGCGATTGACGGAGTGGATCGGCTTATCGTTTGAGCCCGGCGAACTCGAATACTGGAACCGCGAACACATTGGCACGCAGAAACGGAAGTACGATTGGATCAAAGAGCAAAAAACCAGCTACTTCGACCTTCGCTGGAAGGAAGAATTGCCCCAAGAGGTGCAGGAACGGATCGTTGCTGACCGCTGGATAAAGGCCTATCTGGACGAGTTGTGTCTGACATTCACAGAGGAAGGACTGAAGCTTGCCGCGGGCGCGAATCCCTACTCGCGGCGCAGGTAACGGTCACGCGGTTTTCAGTTGGCCAGTCGCCACTACGCCGAGTGGCCGCTCGAATTGGCGCGCTGTGTTTCCCAGAGAAAGACGTACTTGGCCATCGTGCCGATCAGCGTCACACAAGCGATCATCAGACCCCGCCAGCCATCGCGCCAGCCCTGCTTGAGCACGTAGGACTTGAACAGCGCTGCCCAAGGCGACAACAGCAGATGGTACCAGTGGCACCGGCGACCCGCACTGGCATACGAGCGGGCCATGGTGCGTGCGTGACCGATCGTGCTTTGCAAATGGTCGTGGACGCTGGCAAACGGCGGATAGTGCAGCAAATCGCCATCGAGTCGCGCCGTCGCCCCATCGGCTTCCAGCTTGTCGTGCGGATCGAGACCACGCCATTCCGCATGGTTCCGTCGAACCAGACGCAACCGCCACTCGGGGTACCACGCGTGACGGATCCAGTCGCCAAGATAATACGTTCGCCGGTTCACCCAAAACCCGTTCGCATTCGGCTGGCCCGTGGCAAACAACTGGCGGATTGACCGGGCCAGTTCCGGTGACAGCGCCTCGTCGGCATCCAGGCACAGCACCCACGGTTGGGTGCAGTGACTCAACGCGGCGTTCTTTTGTGCGACGTGTCCCTGCCACGGATGGACCTCAAAGTTCGCGCCGAAGTCCCGGGCGATTTCCCTGGTGCGATCAACCGACCCGGAGTCCAGCACCACAATCTCCGACGCCAGGCCGCGCACGCTCTCCAAGCAGCGCGCGAGGTTTTGTTCCTCATTCAGGGTGATGATAGGCACGGAGATGGGCAGAAGCGTCTGGCCGACAATGGCGGTTGGTTGTGGCTGCGGCGACCCCATGGTGATGAACGATATAAACCAAGTCATCGGGTCATATCCAGTGGATTCTGGACGCCGAAAATTTCTCTTTACTCTATCAAAGTGATAGACTATTGTATTGGACATGAAGGAGGTTGAGTCAGTGGTGAGGACAAGGGGACTGGTTCTATTGGCCGAACAAACCGCTGAACGCATGCACGCGATATGGAACGCCTAACCGTAATCATCCCATGCGGCAATGAGGAAGGCGTGATCGAAGGTTGCCTGGCCAGCGTCAGGTTTGCCGATGAGATCATGGTGGTGGACTCGTTCAGCACGGACGGGACGCTGGCGATTGCCCGCAAGTACACGGACCGGATTCTGCAGCACGAATACGTCAACAGCGCCGCGCAGAAGAACTGGGCCATTCCGCAGGCGCGACACGAGTGGGTGTTGATCGTCGATAGCGATGAACGGGTGACGCCGGAGCTGGCGGCGGAGATCCAAGGCATCCTGGAGAGGCCGCAGTATGACGGTTACTGGATTCGTCGGCGGAATTTCATGGGGGGAAAGCAGATACGCCACGGGACGTGGAGGACGGACAAGGTGCTGCGGCTGTTCCGCCGTGATCTGGGCCGCTACGAAAGCAAGCACGTCCATGCCGAGATTCAGCTGGATGGGCAAGTGGGTTGGTGCCGCGGGAAACTGGAGCATCACGGTTTTCGCAATCTCAGTCAGTACCTGAGCAAAGTGGATCGCTACAGCACGTGGGGAGCGCTGAATGCTCGTGACCGGGGCTTGCGCGGGACGGGGTGGCGCGTCGCCGGCCACAGTATCGGCGGTTTTCTGAAATCCTACATCTTCAAGTGCGGCTTTCTGGATGGCACCGAGGGGTTGACGATCGCGTTCATGGAAGGTTATTCGGCGTTTCTGAAGTACGGAAAACTGTACGAATTACGGCGTTCGGTGCGCCACGCAACAGATGAGACGGGATGTGCGCGCCTGAGAACGAAACAGGCCAATGGTTGGTTCTCCTACAGTTGATTCTCCGCCGGCGGTTTGTGTTTGCCCGGACGTGGCGTTTGGACTACGGTTTTGCGCATGGAGGTGGCGGACTCAGCAATGGCAACGACGAGGTACGACTCTGCCGACATGGAAGAGGTGGAGTGTCCGACGTGCGGACCGGCGGCGCGGAACCGGTTTCTTTTTCAGCGCACGGATGGTCTCGGAATCCGGCTGTGCGATGGATGCGGCCTGATGTTCGTCTCGCCGCGGTTGACGCCGCGCAAGCTTGCCGAAATCTACGAGAGCGAGGACTTCTCCGATATCTCGGTATTCGACAACTTCAATTATGACCAATGGAAACAGCAAACAGGCTACGTCGTCAATTCCCTGTCCAGCTACAAGGTCAAAGCCGATCTGTTGGATTTGGTGGTGAAGTACGTCCCGACGGGAGGACGATTGTTGGACGTGGGATCGGGATTCGGCCTGACCGTTTATGAAGCGAACCGACGCGGGTTTCGAGCCGAGGGCATCGACATTTCCCGACGCCTGGCGAATCTGGCGCATGAGAAACTGGGGGTAACCGTGCGTTGCGGGCGCATCGAGGAAGCCGATATTGAGGAAGACAGCATCGACGCGGTGATTTTTTGGGACGTCCTCGAGCACGTTCACAATCCGCTGGAAATCCTCGCCAAAATTCGGCGCATCACGCGGCCGGGCGGGCATCTATTCGGCCAAGTGCCGAACTGGCGCGGCTTGACCAACCGGTACAAAACGTTTCTGAATCGGCACGGTCTGGCGCGCAAGCAGTTCAAACATTTCGGCTTTCCCCATCACGTTTTCAATTTTGATGAAGGCAGTCTGCGGCTGATGCTGGAGAAAGCCGGGTTTGAGCTTGTGTACTGTCGCTCTTGGTCAAAACTGAAGTACAAGATCAATCCCTCGCCGGTGTCCCGCTGGTTCCACGGGGCGTTGGAACGTCGCAACCTGACGGATTATCTGGCGTTCGTCGCCCAAAAACCGGCGTAGATGATTCCGTCGCCTGTCGGGCACCCACTGGTTGACGAGCGGCCCGGACTTCCCTACGATGGCGGCGTGACCCGGACAACCTACCAGGGACTTCGCTGGGAGTTCGCTCCGCCATTCGAATCGCTGCTGGCCGAAGTGCTTCAAGAACCCGGCGAACCGGTCAAGACCTCCTCCGCAACGACCGTGACCCTTCGCCGCGTCGCCAACCGCGAATTTTACATCAAGCGCTACCAGCACGAGCGGCGCGGGCTGGCGCCCGTGGCGTATTTCGTTCGGTCAGACAAGAGCCGCAGAGAATGGAGGTTTGCCCCGGCGTTCCAAGCCCGGGGGATCGCCGTGGTGCCACACCTCGCGCACGGAGAACGTTGGGGATGGTACGGGCTGTTGGAGAGCGCGCTGATCACCGAAGGGCTGCCCGGCTACGTACAATTGCTGATGTGTCCCGAGTCGAAGACGCCCGAGTTCCAATCGTCGCTCGGGCGGTTCCTGCGACAAATGCACGACGCGGGCATCATCTATTTGGATATCTCAGCGAAAAACGTCCTGTACTCGGCTTCCGACAACAAATTCTGCCTCATCGACATCGACAAGGCCGAACTTCACGACTCGCTCGACGAGCGGCAGCGCATCGACCACATCACCGTCTTCCGCTCGCATTTCGCATTGACCGACGCCTTCTACGACGCCTACGGAAATCAGGTGGCGCGCCACGCGGCGGACATCGACAAGCAAGCCGCGGCGCTGGAACGCGCGCGCCTCGCACGACTGTCGCGCGTTTGCCTGAAGCACCGGCACGAAGTCACCACGAAACGAATCGGTCCATTGAAATGGCACGTCCGAATCAAGTGCTTCGACGAGAAGCTGGAGCGCGTTCTGCAACAGCCCGACAGCACCGCCGCGAGCGCCACCGGTTTTGTCGTCACCCGCCTCGCCTTTCGCTCCGGCAAAGAAGCCTACCGCCGCGCCTACGGCCAGGAACTCTCCGGCAAACCCGGCCCGCGTCCCGTCGCCGCCGCGGACAAACGCATTCTCGGAGTGATCGTGCGCGGCTACTTCGTCACGAAAACGCCGTAGCCGAAACTACTCGACCTCGCAGACGACGCGGATGCCGCGCGTGTCCTTGACATCGCCCGGGTCATCGCCGTCGCGCAACGCGCTGGACGTGTACGTCAACGCGCTGTTCCAACCACCACCCTTGTCCGCGCGACATCCCAAACTGCCACCGCGACACGGCCCGGCCGCGCCCATCGGCGGGCCTTGCGGGTCGACCACATCGTTGGTCGCGAATACCGAATACCAGTCCGACACCCATTCCCACGAATTCCCGATCATGTCGTACAGACCCCACGGATTCGCCGGAAACGAGCCGACCGGCGCGGTGTACTCAAACCCGTCGTCGGCGTAATGGGCGTGCGACCGCTTGTCCCACGTCCCGCCCAGGTTGGCCTTGGTGCGGTCGTTGACGTCGCCGCCCCAGTACGTGCGGTTCGTCGTTCCCGCGCGGCAGGCGTACTCCCACTCGGCTTCGGTTGGCAACCGATACATGCGCCCTTCCTTCGCCGATAACCACCGGCAAAACAGTTGCGCGTCCTGCCACAAAATCGGTTGGGCCGGATGATTGTCGCCATCGGGAACCAACTGGTACTCCGGCCGATGATGCTTGTGCTGCGTGTCGTACTGATCGTACTGCTTGTTCGTGACATCAAACGCCGCGAAGTAGTACGGCTTGGTCAACGTCACCCGATGCTGCACGTACATCGGACCGCCAACGGGATGGGCCGGCCCGACCTCCTTCGACGTCTCCGCGTCCAGCCCCATCACAAACGTGCCCGGCTCGATCCGCACCAACTTCATCCCCATCGAGTTGATCGCGTACGTGATGTTCGTGCGCTTGATTCCATCGGGTGTCGCCACCTGCACCTCAACCGATTCAGTCGACCACGCCACCGGCGTCTTCGGCCAGTCCGACCGATCCACCGGCGGCAGGTCCTGCATCGACGGCACAAAATGCCATTGCTTGCGCCACCAGTAGTTCAGCCGATCGCCCACATGCCAACACACCGCGATCAGCACGACAGCGCCGACCAGCCGCGTAACGAATTTCACCAACTTTCCAGAGGTTGCCATATGGGCGCAGAATAGGTCCTCATCGTAACCCGGTCAAGCCATGTCCGATATCGACCTCGACCCTGGCCTCGTTCCGACGAATCCAAGCCCGAAACGCACCGCGAACGGGCCGGAACGAGGCAAACGAACCCAATTTTGGCTTCGTTTTGACAAAACGAAGCCAACCACATTTTACCCCCTCTCTTCTCCGTAACTTACTGTCCCACAACGACCCAAATGCCAAAGTTTTGTCAATTATAATTGGCTTCGTTTTGCAGAATTACATGTTTGGGGCCTACCCCCTCCCGCGCGTCTCCGAATGGTAGGGCGGCATGGCCCGTCCGACGGGCCTACGCCGCCCCTCTATTCATATCAAAGAACTACAACTGCGCCGACCATACACTACCGCATGACGACTGTCCAGCCCTTTCCGATCGCCGGTCAAAAAAACGATCTCGCCGCGCTCCGCCCCCTCCTTATTGTAGGGCAGGATGCCTGTCGTGTAGGTATCCCGCCGCTCCTCGTCGTTGTAGCCACGCCGTTTCCCCCGTAGCCGCACGGCTTTAGCCTGCGTCCGCCTTCGCTTCCGCATCCCCGCCCGCCGTACCCCGTCCCCAGCACCGGGGAGCGCACACGCCCCGCGTGCCGCCTGACGCGCCCTCGCGTCAGACAAGCCGCCTGACAAACCCGCCCGCTTGCCGTCGTACTCCGTCCGCCTCGCGCCCCTCTCCTCGCCCCTTGGGGGGAGCCGAGTCTTCGAGACGCCACCTCGCCGTGCCTTGGTGGCAAAGGATTGAGGTGAGGGGGTGCTGAACGCCCACCGCTGCACCGTTTACACGGCCAAATCCATGCCCTATAATCAGTCCCCGTGAGTCCAACAAGACGCACTTCCCAGGTTGAAGTCACCAACATCTCCGCCCACGGCATTTGGCTCTGGGTGCAAGACCGCGAATACTTCCTGCCCCACGAGGATTTCCCGTGGTTCGAGAAAGCCCGTGTCCGCGACGTTCTCAAGGTCCAATTGCTCCACCGCCGCCACCTCTGCTGGCCGAACCTGGACGTCGACCTCGAATTGGACTCCCTCACCAACCGCGCCGAATACCCGCTCGTCTACCGCTGATCGCGCCGTCTCGTCCGCCGAAGCTTCAGCGAAGGCGGATGCCCCATCCGAATCCCACCCCTCTAGCGCGAAATTGCAGGCCCTGCTCATCTGCCGCAAATGGGGCACCTCTGTTGAGGGCGTGGGCTGTCGAGGCCCGCTATGAGGTGGGAATCGGCTTGTCAACCGACAGATGGTCCGCTACCAACTGCGCCGCGCGAACGAAGCGAGCAACTCAGGCGGAGTCAAGAGCGTGGGTAGTGGAGCTTCGCGGGAGAGCGCCTTAGGTCCTGATCAGGCCCACCAGCGCCCCGAGCAAAAGGGTCGTCAGAATCCAGCCCGCGATTATGTGAATCCATCGGTAGAAGCGGAGCGCGCTCCCCATCCTTCGATCGGCGTCGGGCAACCAATGTTCCGCCAAATGCAGATTAACTAGTGGGACAAAGGTTTCCAGCGAATAGAAGAACGCGTTGAACTTCACGTGACCTTCTCTGGTTGCTCCTTCTGTGCGCGTGAGTAGTCCAGCCTTGCGTCCGAAGCGGAAAATCACGAACCCGACAGCGATGACGAGAATGCTTATTTTTAAGGCTCGCACGGGTCGGTAGCCGTATCCGATGGCCTTGCCGAAGAATCCATACCACCACCACTCACCGACAAGCAACTTGGTGCGGCCTGCCCGATCCTCGTTCTTTGCGATGAGTATCTCTCTGGCGTCCTCGTCACGCCCGGCTTTCTTTAAGACTGAAGCCAATTGCTCGTACGGTTGCGGCAAGAATTGATCACGCGGTTGTAAACGGACCAGGCCGTCAGCAATAAAGCCATAGCGCAGAAGGACATTGCCGTCGATCTTCAGGTCATCAGCCCTGAGAGCGTAGACTCCCAAGCTGACGATATGAGCGCCGCTGCAATCCAGCGTCCCGTGAATGGTTGCTTGAAGCAAGATCACACATTCAGCCTTCAAGTCACGTAAGCTGACATCGTCCACGACTTTGAG
>JBKQMH010000150.1:0-5686 GCA_052146795.1 Verrucomicrobiia bacterium | reverse complement strand
GCTCCAACGAAACGACCACAAACAACGACTCTTGCCGATCAATCTGTCCACGCATGCCAAACCCTCCCTGTTCGCCACGTAGTATAACCGGCCCGTCAACCCGACTTCTTTAGTACCCTGCTAGTGGACATGACCACAGTGGCGGCCTCTGGGGCCCTAATTCCTCCTCGGCAATTACGTGGAGAGCATGAGCTGTCGTGTCTTGCTTCTCGAAGCCGTCCCCATCTTTGATCTCGACCCTTCGGTCCGGCAGAAGGCCTTCAAGAAGTTTGCGTAGATCGTCCTGTTGATGCGGTCTATCGCGGGCTTCTGACACGGACATAAAGCTTACGAACATGTCCGGATCGAAGGTCTTCAGAATCTCTGCGAAATACGGCTCAATCGATCCATCTTTCTCAACCGGAATGAGAAAGTGACGAATCCCGCCCCATTGTGTGCACACGAGCCGAAGGATGCGGGTTAAGCTCGCCTCATCGTCCCCGCCCAAGAAGTATGCGATTTTGACGGGACGAACGTTTGCGTACAGCTTATAGCTCTGGTCGAGAGGAGCTGCAATCATGGCCAAAGAATACGCCGCATTGGTTGGCATGCCAAGTGTTGAACTGCCCGCGACCATGACTTCGGCCGCACGCCGTCACTCGCTCCGCTGGATGACATGCGACACCTCTTTCTTTTTTTAACCGGCCATCAGAAAGGACTGGACAGTTTGTATGCGGTAGTGTATTGTCATTTTGGTTGTAGTTCTTTGAAATGAATATGGGGCTTGTTTTGCACTCCCTCGCGCCCGCTCGGCTCGCCCGTGTGGGCCGCCTACGGCGTTGCGTCTCGCCGCTCCCAGCGGCTCGGCTTTGACATAGTCGGAAGATGGTTGATGGAAAATGGCTGATGGGAGCAGCCGGGGATGCGGCGAACGGCAAGGTGGCGACGAGTCGCCGCACTCCAAGGTCGGAAACGACGTGCGCCACCGAAGCAGTGGAGTCAGCCGGCCTCGCAAGCAGGGACGCTCGCGCCACCAAAACGGTAGGCCCTTCGACGGTGCTCCCTTCGACGCTGCTTAGGGCGGGCAGGGGTTACCCCCCAAATATGTAATTCTGCCAAACGAAGCCAATGTTTCTGAGCGCTGAGCAATTTGGATTAGCTTGAGGGACAAGATGTTAGAAGTCCAAATGCGCCATTTTGTCACATGGCTTCGTTTTGCAAAAAATGGGTTCGTTTGGGGGGTGTTTGATGGGGTTTGGGCGCCCGTTTTAGGGCAAAAACCTCATTTTTTGGGTGCCCACGGGAGGGGTTGATCCTTGCGATAGACCAGACCCTGGAAGACCGCGATCAGGGTATTGTGTTCGTCGGTGAT
Organism: Verrucomicrobiia bacterium; assembly: GCA_052146795.1. Taxonomy (GTDB): domain Bacteria; phylum Verrucomicrobiota; class Verrucomicrobiia; order Palsa-1439; family Palsa-1439; genus Palsa-1439. Next base: position 4,335 of record JBKQMH010000150.1, on the reverse strand, counting down.
GTTGACGGTGTAGCTGGCGAGCTTGGGATTGGCGGAGACTTCCCGGGCCTCGGCGCGCAGGGTGCCGGAACTGACGGCTTTCATATAGGTGATGCTGACGTTGATCCCGACGGCGACTTTGCCGTGAGCATTGGACGCGGCGGCGAACGCGAAGTCCGCCAGGGTGAAGATGGCTCCGCCCTGGACGCTGCCGACGGCGTTGAAGTGATGGGGGTGGATCGGCATCTGGGCGACGGCATGGCCCGGCGAGACGGAGAGCAGTTCGATGCCGGAGAGTTTGGCGTAACGGTCCTGCGTGAAGAATTCTTTGATGTCCTTCATGAAAGCTCCTGATTGCTCAGAGCTTCAGTATTTCCTCTTGGGACAGCAGACGCAAGCCCTGGTTGGCGAGGGTCTGCCGGGCCCGGGCGACATCTTGAACCTCGATCAACAACACCGCGCGATTATGCGAAACGAAACCGGAAGAATTCTCGACATTGATCTGATTGCGAGCCAGGCAATCGGCGACGGCGTGGAGTCCGCCCGGCCGGTCGTCGACTTCGATGGCGAGTACTTCGACGAGCGACACGGTCCAGCCCTTTTCGTGGAGGCGTCGGTAGGCGAGGTCGCACTTGTCGACGAGGAACTTGATGACGCCGAGACTTTCGTTGGTGGCGATGGTGACCCAGCGGATATTGATGTCCGCGTCGGCCAGCACGCGGGTAATGCGCGCCATCTGGCCCAGTTGGTTCTCGGCGAACACGGCGATGAGATTGACAGCGCTCATGGTGTGGTTTCCTTTCCGGCGCTAGAGCGACCGGTTGTCGATGACCCGCTTGGCCTTGCCTTCGCTGACCGGCAACGTGCCCGGCGGCACGAGATGGACTTTGGGTTTCGTCAGGATCTCCGCCCGCAACCGATCGACGATGTCGGATTGAAGGCGGGTCAGGTGTTCGACGTGGCCATCGAACCTGGCTTCGGCCAGTTCGACGTTGATGGTCATTTCGTCCAGACCGTCGAGCACGATCTGATAGTTTCGTCCCACGCCGGGCAGGCTCATCAACACGCGCTCGATCTGTTGGGGGTAGATGTTCACGCCGCGCACGATCAGCATGTCGTCGGAGCGGCCCGTGATGCGATGGAGGCGACGGTGGGTGCGGCCGCAGGGACAGGGCCCGGGAACGATCGACGTGATGTCGCGGGTCCGGTACCGCAACAACGGCATCGCTTCCCGGCACAGGGTGGTCAGCACCAACTCGCCCGTTTGTCCGTCGGGCAACGGCTCGCCGGTCCGCGGGTCAAGAATTTCGACGAGGAAATTATCCTCCCAGATATGCATCCCGCACTTGTGTTCGCATTCGAAGGCGATGCCGGGCCCGTTCATCTCCGACAGGCCGTAGGAATTGTACACGTCGATCCCCAGCGCCTGCTCGATTTTGCGGCGCGTTTCCTCTGTGTACGGTTCCGCGCCGACAAAGGCCTTGCGCAACGCCAGGTCGCGGCGCGGATCGACGCCTTTCTTTTGGAGGAAGTCGGCGAGGTACAGCGCGTAGCTCGGCGTGACGTGAATGACCGTCGTGCGGAAATCCTGCATCAGGAGCAGTTGTTTCTCGGAGTTGCCCGGCCCGGCGGGGATCACCAGGCAGCCGACTTTTTCCGCGCCGTAGTGCATGACCAATGCGCCGGTAAACAGGCCGTAGGTCATCATGTTCTGGAGCACGTCCCGCCTGGTCACGCCGGTCATGACCAGGCAGCGCGCCATCAACTCGCCGGCGTTGTCCACGTCCCGGCGCGAGAAAAACAGCGCCTTCGGTTTGCCCGTGGTCCCGCTGGACGTGTGCAGTCGCAACACGTCCTCGGACGGGACCGCGAGCAAGCCGGTGGGATAGGTGTCCCGCAGATCGGCGTTGGTCGTGAACGGCAGCCGCCGCAAATCGGCCAGCGATTGGATCTGACGCGGCTTGACGCCGCCATCGGCAAGTTTCCGCTGATAGAGCGGCACCTTGCGAGCGACGCGGCGGACGGTCGCCTGGAGGCGTTTGAGTTGCAACGCCTCCAGGGCGGCGCGTTCGATGGTTTCGGTTTTCTGATCCCAGAACATCATCGTGTCGAAGCAACTCTAGAAGGTGAACATCACTTCCGCACGCAAGAAATCCATCATCTGCTGATGGGCGTAGAAATCGCCTTCCCAGAGGAACTCGCTCCAGAGGTGGGCGCTGACGTACTCGTTGAATCTGTATTTGAGGATGGCCTGGAGGTAGTGACCGCGAAAGTTGCCGCTGTCGCTGAACGCCGCTTGCGCGAACGGGAGAGCTCGTGTGGGCACGTCCTGGTCAGCCCACAGCGCGTAATAGCTCATGCTGAAGTCCAGTTTCTTGACGGGGGTGACATTCCAGGTCGGGCCGAAACGGATGAGATTGGCGGTCTGGCCGACGCGTGTTTCGGGGACATAACTGTAGATGTTATACATTTCGCTCCATTGCGGCCACCGGCCCCACAAAATGTCGAACATTCCATCGGTCTTACTATCTCGATGATCCCCGGAGAGGTATTCACACGAGAGGCTGAGTTGATCGTTCCAGTCATCCTTGCAAAGATAAGTCAGCTTGCTCTGCAAACCCAATGCGTCGATATCGCGGAATCCCGTGGTCGTAACGGGGTGGTTAGCACTCTCGTTGTACACCGGGTCTTCTTTCCGGCCGAACTGATAAGCCCCCTCGGCCGAATACTTCCAGTGTTCCTCTGGCAATCCCGACACGCAGCCACCGATCGTGTAAATGTCCGCATTATCTCCGTAGGGAGTCGGCGGCGGACTGTTGAGCAGGGTATCGTGTTTGTAAATGAAGAAGCCGTCCACGTTGGCGGCCGGGATGCACTTGTTGGCGACCCAGAGAATGGCGCCCTTTTCGTTTTGGTCGGTCGAGAGCAGGCCGGCGGGGTCGCCGGGCACCGTTCCGGATGGCCCGAGTGTGGGCAACCAGGCGTCCGGCCGGGCGTACTGGATAATGCCGATGGCGTCGATGGTGGTGTGCAGATCTTGGAGCTTGCAAGTCAAGCGGGCCGCATCGAAGAAAGTGTAGAACGACCCGACCTCGGGCGTGCCAGTTCCGATCAGCCAGCCATCCCCGAGGAAGATATCCTGGCGGCCAACCGTCAAGGTCGATGGCGTGCCAAACGGTTGTTTCCATTGCACGTTGAGGTTGTCAAAAATCCCGTAGCGCCACTGCATGCCCGTGTGCTCGAAGTCCGTGTCCGAAAACGCCGGCTTCAAAAACTCTCGTGGTTCCGCAGCCAGACGGACATTCAGCGTCAGAGGGTTCGTCGGGAAAAAGCTGGCCCAAACCCGGCCGCGGAAACGGAACAATTCCTGTTCGTGCACGGGCGGAAAAAACTGGCCGGGGGTCTTGATATCGTTCAGACTCATCCCATTGTTGAAATACTCGTCGCGCACCCGGAAATCGCCCCCGCAACTAAACCAGTCGGTGGGGCTCTTCACGAGTTTGGTGAACTCATCAAATTTCCAGATCGCCGGCGGCGTCGCGGTGTTGGTCGCGGTTGCCGTGACTGTTGTTTGGGCCGGCACGGTGGTCGCGGCAAACGCGAACGCCAGCAGAGCCGCCGCTACCGGGAGTATTTTGGTTTTCATCACGAGTTCATCCTTTCGTTGGTCTGGAGCCTTGGTTCAGGGTTTTGGGTTGGTCAATTACTTCCCTTTCACAGCAGGAAAACATTTCGCGAGGTGTGCCTCGTCAGGCGGCGATGTGAGAAGGCTGACAACGGGCAACACCAGCAGCGGCACGGACATCGCAATCGCGCCTGACACGGGGATGTGCGGCTTGCCCCAGTAATAGAACAAGCCGACGGCCGTGCCGACTCCCGATATCATGCCGGCATAGGCACCGGCTTTGGTCGCACGCCGCCAGAAAAGGCCGTACAGATAGGGTGCCAGAAACGCGCCGCTCAGCGCGCTCCAGGCGATCACCATCAGGTTTACAATCACGTCCACCCGGCTCACCGCGATCAGGAGCGATAACGCCACGAACACGGCGCAGAGCACGCGCATCAACCGCATGACCTGCTTTTGCTTCTCTTCGCGCTTGACGGAAGCGCCGTAGATGTCGATGGCGATGGCCGAACTGCTCACCAACACCAGCGACGAGAGGCTCGACATCGACGCCGAAAACACCATCAGCAGGATGACCAGCACCAGCCACGTTGGGACGTAGGTCGTGATGAAGAACGGCATCAGCAGGTCGAGGTTCGGTTTTTTGGTGACGGCATCGACGATCGGCGCGAGGTCGGTCTTCGGGTTCGCGAAGAACAAATGCGTCAGCGCGCCGCTGTAGTAGGCGCCGA
>JBKQMH010000149.1:0-3203 GCA_052146795.1 Verrucomicrobiia bacterium | reverse complement strand
GTAGGTCGGCGGACTGGGCAGATTGACCGGCAACTCGCTGGCGGCAGCGTTGATCGCCGACTGCACGTCGCGCGCCGCACCATCGATGTTGCGGTCCAAGCCAAACTGGATGGTTACCGAACAGCCTCCGAGCGTGCTGACAGAAGTGAGTTCGGATACGTCGGCAATCTGGGCCAATCGGCGTTCGAGCGGAGCCGCCAGCGAGGACGCGACCGTTTCCGGGTCGGCGCCCGGCAACGAGGCGGACACGGAGATCATCGGAAAGTCGACGCGCGGGATCGCCGCCACCGGCAGGAACCGATAGGCCACGATACCCATGAGGAACAAGCCCGCAGCCAACAAGGACGTTCCGACGGGTCGGCGGATGAAAGGCTCGGAGACATTCATGACGGCGACGGACTCTTCGCGTCCCCGATGGCGCCGCCTTCGAGTTGGCCTTCGCTGAGCAAGCCGGCCCGGGCGCGGCGATCGCGGAACCATTTCGCGCAGCGCTCCATGTAGAGGTAAATCACGGGCGTGGTGTAGAGGGTCAGGAATTGGGAGACCAGCAACCCGCCCACAATTGAAATGCCCATGGGCCGGCGCAATTCCGATCCCGTACCCTGTTCCAGGGCCAACGGCAGCGCACCGAGCAGGGCGGCCATGGTCGTCATCATGATCGGGCGGAACCGCAGCAAGCAGGCCTGATAGATGGATTTCTCCGGCGGCAATCCCTCGACGCGCTCGGCTTCGAGCGCGAAATCGATCATCATGATCGCGTTCTTTTTGACGATGCCGATCAACAGGATGATGCCGATCAGGGCGATCATCGAGAATTCGATGCGGCAGAGCATCAACGCCAGCAGCGCCCCGACGCCCGCCGACGGCAGGGTCGACAGAATGGTGATGGGATGAATGTAGCTCTCATAGAGCACACCGAGGACGATGTAGATGACGACGATGGCGGCCAGCACCAGATACGGTTCGCTCTTGAGCGAGGTACGAAACTCAGCGGCACTGCCGGAAAACGTCGTTAGCACAGTGTCCGGCAGGCCGATTTCACGCTGGGCGCGCTGGATGGCGTCGATCGCTTCGCCCAAGGAACTGCCCGGGCTCAAGTTGAAGGACAGGGTGACCGCGGGAAACTGGCCTTCGTGGTTGATCGCCAGGGGAGCAACGCCCGTTCGCATGTGGGCGAAAGCGCTCAAGGGGACCATTTGGCCGGTCGTGGATTTGACGTAGATTTTGTCCAGCGACTCCGGGGTGAGTTGGTACCGCGGCACCGCTTCGAGGATGACACGGTACTGATTGAGCTGCGTAAACATGATGGACACCTGTCGCTGCCCGAAGGCATCGTACAGTGTGTTGTCGATGGTCTGGGGGAGGACATTGAGGCGAGACGCCGTGTCGCGATCGATGTCGATGTTGTATTGCAGGCCGTTGAGTTGCTGGTCGGTGGCCAGATCGACCAACTCGGGAAGCGTGCGCAGCTTGTTGAGCAGTGTCGTTGACCACTGCGAAAGCTCGGTTTCGTCGGCGTCCTCCAGCGTGTATTGATACTGGGTACGGCTCACGCGGCTGTCGATCTGAACGTCCTGCACGGCCTGCATGAACAGCGAAATGCCCTCGACGTCCTTGGTCGCGTCGCGCAACCGGTCAATCACCTCGTTGGCGCTGGAGTGGCGCTTGTTCCGCGGCTTCAGGCTGATGTAGAGGTGGCCCGTGTTCACCGTGGCATTGACCGTGCCCGCCCCGACGAACGACGCCACGCTGACCACGTCCGGGTCCTTGCGCACGATGTCGGCGATGATGTGCTGGCGGGCGACCATGGCGTTGAAGGAAATGGATTGCGCGGCGTCGGTGACGCCGGTGATCAGGCCGGTGTCCTGTTGCGGCAGCAAGCCTTTGGGCACGATAATGTACAGGAGAATCGTGATGACCAGGGTGGCAATCGCCACCATCAAGGTCAACGGTTGGTGGCGGAGCACCCATTGGAGGCCGCGATCGTACCAATCGAGCATCCCTTTGAACATGCGCTCGGTGAAGTCGTAGAACCGCCCGTGCGGTTCGTCCTTCTCGGACTTCAGCAGGCGGCCGCACATCATCGGTGTGAGCGTGAGCGAGACGATGGCGGAGACCGCGACCGCCACGCTCAACGTGACGGCGAATTCGCGGAACAACCGGCCGACGATACCGGTCATGAACAGCAGAGGGATGAAGACGGCGATCAACGACACGCTCAGCGAGATCACGGTGAACCCGATTTGCTTCGCTCCCTTCAGCGCAGCTTCCAGCGGTGGGTCCCCGGCTTCGATGAAGCGGACGATGTTCTCGATCATCACAATGGCGTCGTCCACGACGAAACCGGTAGAAATCGTCAGCGCCATCAGGGACAGGTTATCCAGGCTGAACCCGACCAGTTTCATGACGCCGAACGTGCCAATCACCGCCAACGGCAGGGCGACGCTCGGGATGACCGTGGCCCAGAACTTCCGCAGGAAGACGAACATGACCATGACGACCAAGACCACGGTGAGGATCAGCGTAAACTGAACGTCTTCGACCGAAGCCCGAATGGTTTCCGTGCGGTCCGTGAGGATCGACACTTTGACCGATGGCGGTATGGACGCGCGCAACCGGGGCAACAGCGCTTTCACGCGGTCGGCGGTTTCGATGATGTTGGCGCCCGGCTGGCGCTGGATATCGAGAATGACCGACGGCTGGCTGCCAACCCAGCTCGCCAGGCGCACGTTCTCGACGTTGTCGATGACTTCACCGATATCACCGAGCCGCACCGGCGAACCGTTCCGGTAGGCGACGATGACAGGTCGATACTCCGCGGCGGACAGAATCTGGTCGTTTGCGCCGATGAAGTACGATTGCCGGGGACCGTCGAAACTTCCTTTGGGCGCATTGACATTGTTGGCCATGACAGCGGTGCGCACGTCTTCCAGACCCAGCCCGAACGATGCGATGGCCGCGGGATCAACGCGCACGCGAACGGCGGGCTTTTGGTTGCCCTCAATGGTGACCAGGCCGACGCCGCTGACCTCGCTGAGTTTCTGCGCCAGGACGGTGTCGGTAAGGTCATTGACCTTTTCCAACGGGAGCGTGTCCGAGGTGATCTGCAAGGTGAGGATTGGCGTGTCCGCCGGGTTCACTTTGTTGTACACGGGCGGATTCGGCATGTTCGTCGGCAGGACGCCGCTGGCGGCGTTGATGGC
>JBKQMH010000148.1:0-6741 GCA_052146795.1 Verrucomicrobiia bacterium | reverse complement strand
CCTTGCGTTGTGCTGCTGGGCTGCCCTTCGCTATGAGGTAGACTTCCTGCCGGCACTACTGCTGCTGGCGGTGGTTGGCATCTTGAGTTTGGAGCGCGTCCTGTCTGACCGCCCGGTCTGGCGGCGTTCGGTGCGCTGGGGGTGGGGCCTGCTGTTGGGTTTCTCGGTGGCGTTTAACCTGTTGGCGAGCGTCGAGGGGTGTGCGGAGGCACACAAGAATTGGGGGGTGGCACTAGAGCTGGCGGGCAAGATGCAGGACGCGATGAAGCAATACGAGCAGGCGTTGCGAATTAGGCCCGGTGACGCTGAGGCACACAATCATCTGGGAGCCGCCTTGATGAGACAGGGCAAGCTACAGGAGGCAATCGCCCATTTCGAGCAGGCCCTGCTTCTCAAAACCGATGACGCCGAGGCACACAATAACTTGGGAGCCGCCTTGATGGGACAGGGCAAGCTACAAGAGGCAATCGCCCACTTCGAGCAGGCTGTGCGAATCACACCCGATGATTTCAAGATGCAGTACAACCTCGGGATCGCCTTGGGGCAGGCGGGCAGGACACCGGAGGCCATTGAGCATTACCAGCAGGCACTGAAACTCCGACCGGATTTCACCGCAGCGAGAAACGCGCTGGCGCGACTGCAAGCTCGGCAGTAAGTGGCGCTCGTTGGGAGTCGCGCCTCCGATTGAGTTTTTGGCAATGTACAGTTGTTCGGCATGGGCGAAATACGGCGGGCGTAGCGGTGGAGTTCTGCACTTTTGTTTCTATACCCAACGAGGGCAATCGGTCCTTTTTGATTTTTTCGCGCCCCAACGGGCATGGGAGCATCGGTAACCCGCGCAGAACCGCTCCCCCTCCTCACTTTTTCCGCATTCGCCCAATTCGCCCGCGCCGACCAACTCGACTCCGTGTGCAACTCGCAAGCTGGCAACGCATTATCGTGTCGCCCCGTCACTTGCAGGACTTGGCTTGTTAGAATTTGAAATTCTGAGCCGGTGGCAGTTGCAGGGAGCGCTCACACGCGGTAGAATTGTCCCATGAAAATCCCCGGTCTTCGCAGTCCACATGAAACAGTCGGTGGTTTGGTTTATTTCGGGCGGATGCTCGACAAGATCAAGCTGCACGCGCAGGGCAAACTCCCCGCGGATTACCATCAGGCGCTGGGTGGTGGGTTCGATGGCCGTTGCTGCAGCTTCCTCGGCGTGAAGTACGAAGATGTCGTGGCGCGGGTGAAGCTCGGCGGCGAGGATCAAGACATTCTGGAATGGTGCTTCGAGAACGGGCGCAAACCGTCGCCAGAAGAAATCGACGTGTGGAACAGTTACCTGCGCAAACGCGGCTGGCGTGACGATGCCAGCAAACGGCTTGCCGACCGCAAGAAGGAATTCGGGATCGCCCATCGCGACGACATTCAGGCGTTTTTCGACCTCCTCGACGCCGACGAAGGCCGTGAAGTTCGCACACAATGGTAAACCCAGAAGTAGCTGATTCGCCATGAGAAGGCCGTTCAATGAGTGCCCGAAGTGTGGCCATAGACTCACTTGGGTAAGCCGGGTCAGGCTCTCCCCTTTGTTTGTACGAAAGATTGTTCCCTGCCCCTCCTGTAAGACTCCGCTTGTATGGCGAAAATGGCCTCATTGCCTTCTCAACATCGGTATGCTGTTAATGGTCATTCAGATGGTCGTTGCGATTCTTCTAAAACTGCAATCCTACCCCGTGTTAATTCCTGTTTCCATTGGAGCGGTTGTCGTGCTGATTGGTTCTTTCAAGCTGGCAGTCGAAGAACACACACCCCAGGATCGGTCAAATTAAGGCACTACCCCGCAACCGCGCGGGTGGACACGGGGGAAGCGCATCTGTTAGTATTTGGGCTGGGACTTGCTGGCAGACATGAAACTTCTCTACCTCGATTGTTTTGCGGGGATCAGCGGCGATATGTTTCTCGGCGCGCTCCTTGACCTGGGCGTGTCGGAAGATGTGTTGCGCGCGGAGTTGTCGAAACTCAAGTTGCCCGGGTATCAGATTTCGGCCCGCCGAGTGATCAAGCAGAACATCTCCGCGACCAGGTTTGACGTAATTATCATGGAGGATTCGACGCTTCACAGAAGCGTCGCTACAACGCATTACGAACATAGAGGGTACTCCGACATTGTTGCCATGATCGACAAGAGTGCGCTTTCGTCGGGCGTGAAGGGGCGCGCCCAGCGTGTGTTTCGTCGAATCGGCGAAGCCGAGGCGAAGATTCACGGGATTGCGCTCGAAACGGTGCACTTCCACGAAATCGGCGCAGTGGATTCCATCGTGGACATCGTCGGCGCGTGCATCGCGGTCGAGGCGCTGGGCGTGGACGAAATCCAGGCGTCGCCGCCGCGGCTTGGTTCGGGTTTCGTCGAAACGGCGCATGGCCGGTTTCCCGTGCCGGCACCGGCCACGTTGGAACTGCTGAAGGGAATCCCCGTGCAATCGTCGTCTGACCCCGTCGAGTTGGTCACTCCGACGGGCGCGGCGTTGCTGGCGGAGTTTTGTGGGAAATTCGGGCCGATGCCCACGATGAGCATTGAGAAGATCGGGTACGGAGCCGGGTCGCGCGATTTGGAGAAGGCGCCGAACGTGCTTCGCGCCGTCTTGGGAGAATCGGCTGAGGACAGCCGACGCTACAGCGAAACTGACTCGGTGGCCGTGATCGAAACGAACATTGACGACATGAATCCGCAATTGTTCGGCGACGTGATGGAGCAAGTGCTCGCGGCGGGCGCGTTGGATGTATTCCTGACGCCCGTGCAGATGAAAAAGAACCGGCCCGGCACCCTGCTGACGGTGTTGTGCGAACGCAATCATGTCGATGCGCTGGCCGAACTGCTGCTGACGCACACGACGAGCTTCGGCGTGCGCGTCCACGAGGCGCAGCGCCGCAAACTCGCGCGGGAAATCGTGACGGTGAAGACGAAGTTTGGCGATATTGAGGTGAAAGTCGGCCGGTTGGGTGGTAAAGTTGTCACGCGGTCGCCGGAATTCGATTCGTGCAAGCAGGCCGCGGCGCGGTTCAAGATTGGCGTGAAGGATGTGTACAACGAGGCAGCGCGTGTCGCGGGCGAAACGTTATGACGATTGATAAACAGTTGCTCGATGTGCTGGCGTGTCCGAAGTGCAAGGGGAACGTCAAAGTCGAGGGCGAGAAAATCGTTTGTCAGAGTGCGCAGTGCGGCCTGCGCTACCCGATCCGTGACGGGATACCCGTGATGTTGATCGACGAGGCCGAACAACCGCAGGGAAAATGAGCCAGCCCACCCTCTCCATCATCGTTCCCGGGTGGAACGAGGAAAACTACATCGGGAGGGCCATCGACTCGCTACGTCACGCCGCGAAGGTGTACCAGCGCGAGCGAGGGTGCGAAACGGAGATTATCGCGGTCGACAACAACAGCCAGGACCGCACGGGGGCGGTCGCGCGCGAGCATGGCGCGCAGGTGGTATTCGAGCCGGTCAACAACATCGGCAAGGCGCGCAACGCGGGCGTGAAGGCGGCGCGGGGCAAGTACCTCGCGTTTTGCGACGCGGACAACCAGGTCACCGAGAACCTCCTCGTTTTGATCCACGATCACCTCGAAGATCCGAAGATCGCGGGTGGCGGCACATGGATCGAACCCGAGCGGCGCAATTTCAAGATCAGCTTTTTCTATTTCCTGTGGGGCATTTACGTTCGTGGCAGCGGCGTGGGCGTGGGGATGATGCATTGTCGCAAGGCGGACTTCGAAACGTTTGGCGGATTCGACGAGTCGATCTACGCCGCGGAGGACGTGCAGCTCGCCTACGATTTGAAAAAGATCGGCAAGCCGCGTGGTCAGAAGTTCGAGTTGATCAAGAAGGGCTGGATCATCACCTCGACGCGCAAGATTGACCAGACGCCGCTGTTCACGATGATTGCGAAACTCGTCGGCTTCGGGTTCGGATTGCAGAAAAAGATTCGCAGCAAGGAATACTGCGAACATTGGTACGAGAAGGCGGCGCGCTAGCGCCTTGTCAAACTTCAACTGGCGGCCAACCCCTCACCTTAATCCTCTCCCCCAAGGGGAGAGGAAAGAGCCATTCACGGATTTTCCGCTGGGGCGTCCAGATACACCGCGCCGTTCTCGACGATCAGCGGGAGGCGCTCGAGGGATTTGCCCTGGCCCGGGCCGCCGACGCATTTGCCCGCGCGGGGTTCGTACACCGACCCGTGGGTCTTGCAGACGAAGAGCCTGGCGTCGCAGGTAAAGAAATCGTTGTCGTCGAGGTCGAGCGTGATGGGGAGATGCACGCACCGATTCACGAACGCGACGAATTCGCCCTGAACATTCGCCAGGAACGCTTCCGTCGTCTGACCGCGTAATTCGACGGTGAACTTCTTCGTCGCGCCCGGCGGCAATTCGTCCATGCGTGCCAGCAAGATCCTGCGCCCATTCACGCGGTCAGCTTAGGCCGCGCGGCGGGCTTTGACAAAGACTTTGTGGCGTAGTTACGGAAGGCTCCGCAGTTGGGAGTACAATTGGACCTCGTCGCTCAGTTTGACGACGGGCGCGGCGTTGGTGCTTCCCTCCGCAACGATCCAACCGGGGTTGTCGTTGGCGAAACCGCCGCCGGGTTTGACGCACACGTACACGCCCCACAGGCATAATGCGGGACCGACGTGAAGCGGAACGCGAACCGCCATGTAGGGTGCGCTGGTTCCACGCGTCCGCACGACGACCGTTGATCCCATGCCAACGCTAAACTGTGAGGGTGGTTCGACCCTCAAGCCATAGGCCACCGGGGCTTCCTCGACCGTCGGCGTATAGAACGGCGGGGCGTTGGCGTCGGCCAGGGCATCGGTGATGCAGAGCGATGCTTCGCGAACGAGATTGCTCACCACATCCGGACTAAGATGGGGTATAACCGCCTGGATGGCGGCTGGCCCCTTGTCCGCGCATGGCTCGCGGTCGCAGCCAAGGAAAGCGACCGCCACCAGCAGTGCCGAGGCGCCGCAACGAGCCCAGTACATGCCGCTATTCCTTTGCATACCAGCTTCTCACGTTCCAGTTGGCGATCTCCTGCATTTGCGGGCCTGTGCCGAAGTAAAACCCTCCGAACGGATTTCCGGTGTCGACATCGTAAAAGGTCAGGTGCAAATGTCCCGCTTGCTGGATGGTCGCGGGTAGAACGAATTCACCCGAGCCCTGAGGGACCTGCAATTCCTGCTCCAGAGCCTGGGATTCCCACGCATCACCTTTTCCGGTGGCGGTCACGTTGAGACACAGAAGAGCGCGCGGTTTGCTCGCGAGCGTGTAGCGTCCGGTCACCTTCACTGTGTCGCCCACCTTGAACTCGGACGAGGAGGCACGAACCTCGGTGATCATGATGGAATCGCCCTGGCGAAAGAAACTTGGCCCCGTCAGCCAGATTACGCTCCGCAGACCCGATTGCTTCACGGTTTGCATCTGGGTGATCGCGGCCTGAACATACCGATTTGTCGGGTCGTGCTGTTGGAAGGACTTCAGCACCGCCATAGCCTCATCGATGCGGCCCTGTTCCGTGTAGAGTTGTGCGAGGCGGAAGTTGGCTTCTGGACCGGTTGGGTTAAGCGCGATCGCCTGCTTGAAAGCGACTTCCGCATCGTTCGTCAGGCGTTGGCCATAGACATAAAGACCGCCAATCGCCGACCGTAGCTTGCCGTACGTCTGGCGGGCCCGTTCGTTGCGGAGGAAACTCGGGTCGGCGAGCAGCGTTTTCGTGAGCGCGTCCCAAAACTGATGGTCGCGCGCCACGACGGAGGAGTCGAGTTGAGCGAGCGGCTCGTTGTTCAACTTCATGATCAGTCCATGCGGTTCCAGATACGGAAACATCCACGGGATGACGGAGCTTTCCTCGAAGTAAACTTCGTGGTGCGCTTTGTTGTGGTCGAAAATCCATTTGGCGAGGGTGGCGTTGATGTTCATGTTCTCTTCGGCGCTGCGGCAGCAGTCGTCCGTGCCGGGGTGCTCGCCGCGGGTTTGCCGGGCCTGCGCATCGCGGGTGGCCTCCTGAACCGCCTGCTGAACATCCTGCTCGCTCGGGATCGACAGGCGCGCGCCATACAACAGCCGCAGATAGTCCATGTAGCGAGCGTCCCCCAGCCAGTTTTGGGTGAGGATGAAGATGTCGGGCGAGTTCGCCACGTCGCGGACAGTGGTGATGATGAACCGGCCCGCGGCGGTCCCACCGAAGTAGATACTGCCGTTGGGCAGCGAATGGAGCATGTCGTCGGCATACTTCTGGAGCAACGTCCCGTCCCAGGAATTGAACCCTTCGTACGCCCCAAAGGTTTCGTGAATCGGGATGAACAGGACATTGTTCAAGCCCGGTGCCGGTGCGTTCGTTTCGGTCGGCCCAGTGATGGAGCGAATTCGTTCAAAAGCATTCGACACGGCGCGCCAATTGCCGGTTTCCGCGGCTTGGAAGAACGCGCGGGCTTCGGGCGGCACAGTGAGATCGAGTTTGGCGGCAAGCTCATCGGTCTGCTGGCGTTTCTGTGCCGCAAAGACCTTCAGACGCGGGTCGCGGCAGGAGACGGACGCGGTGCTGTCCTTCGCGGTGGTCGCGCAGCCAGCAAATATGAGCGGGAGTGGAAGCATGCAAGCCAACACGAGGCAGTGAACAGATGCTTTCATGTGCGTAACTCCTTTCCCTCGCCCAACGGTCCAAAGTTGCGCCACGCCGGGGCAAAAGGCAAGCCGGCGGTGGCGGGACGG
>JBKQMH010000147.1:0-10618 GCA_052146795.1 Verrucomicrobiia bacterium | reverse complement strand
GCTCCAACGAAACGACCACAAACAACGACTCTTGCCGATCAATCTGTCCACGCATGCCAAACCCTCCCTGTTCGCCACGTAGTATAACCGGCCCGTCAACCCGACTTCTTTAGTACCCTGCTAGTGGGGGGGGAATGTCCGTGCGTGCTCAAGCTGTATTGTGACACGTACCTTTGTTGGAGACCAGTCTAAAACTCCCAATGTAATCTTCCGCCAACGATTTCGACCGGGCCGCGGTCGCGGTTGAATGCCGGGTCGTCGATGAATTGGAAATCGACGGCGGCGTGAACTGACTTGCAGATGGCGAAGTCGTAGTAGGTTTCCAGGATTTTTTCCCAGCCGTAGTCCAACGCACCGTCGCCATCGAGCATGTCCGTGCCGCCGGCCTCCAGGAATTTCTGGTTGGCGCGCGAAATGCCGCTCACGATGCCGACCAGACCGAAGGTGTCGCCGGGACGATGCCACCCATCGCCTTTGACGCTCATACCCAATGACCCGGTCCAATCGACATCCGTGAACGTCCAACACTCTTCCCGGCCGTCATTCCAGCCCAGGCGCGAAAACAAGCCGACGTTCTTCGCCACTTCCTGTTCCCAGTTCAGCCCAAAACCGTATTTGAAGCGGTAGGCGCGCGCGGCGGCTGGGATGGTCACTCCCGACCCCTGACCGACGTTCGGAGACGGAGGGTTGGCCAGCAGAAGGGCCGTCGCCACCGCGTAGCTGGCAAAATCAGCTTCATCGAGCCACGCCAGAAACCGAACTGCCCCCGGATGAGCGTTGACGGTGTACCGGCGCTCCAATTCCGTCATCATCGCCCAGGAACGCAAAAACGGGCCATATTCTCCGCCGTTGGGCCACTTGAGATACTGGTCGTCACCTGTGAAACCATTCTTGTCCTGCGGCATTTGGAAAAATCCGTAACGCAAAGCCCATTTCGGCTGATTTAATTCCACCGCAACTCCGGTGGTGAATCCAACGGTATCCTGCCCGTAATCCCACGCGAGGTTGCCCATCATTGCCCAATTTATAAACTGCCTGTGCTGGTCGGACGCGTAGGTGTTGTTGTCGCAAATGTCCAAGGGGCTAAACCGGCCCATGGTGAAGGTCAGCCGCGAAATGTCTTGTTTGCCCGCAAGCGTGAGCTGGTCGTCGGGCACGTCCTCCTGTTCGCCGCCCAAGCCGATGGTTTGACGAATAAACAAGCGCGCAAACATATAGTTGGGAGTCTCGGTGCCGGCTTTGTAGGCGTCGCCGTTGGGAAATCCCTCGATGCCGAACGTCTTGCTCAGGCCGAAGCCCTGCCACATCAAGAAGTCCATGTGCGCCTCGGCGCCGCGCCATAACCGCGCGCCGGCATACAAGTCCGCCGTAACGGTTTCCCGAACCTCGCCCTTGCTGTCCAAACTGTTTGGGCCGGAGTACTTGGCGGGAAAACCGGGATCGCCTTGGACGATGTCCGTGTTCTGGGCATGAAAATTCCAGCGTTGAATCTGATTGGTCTCTGAGTTCGCCGCCATCAGCGGCGGAGGTGCATTGGAACTCACTGCCGGCTCCTCCGCCCGCAATCCACTCAACGGTTGCAGCTCAAGCCACCCGAAAACCCAGAATGCGACCAACGTGCGACGCCTTTCAAGCGACTCGATCATGCGCGTATTATTGCTCCTCATGGTTTGGCGTGCGTCACACCGGACGCTTTCACGGCGGCGTTGTAATTGGTGACCAGATCGTTGTACTTGCGGATGCTGGCGTTCAGGTCGGTGGCCAGTTGTTCGATTCGGGCATTGGCTTCCTTCATGCGTTCATCGCGCAGCGCCACGGCGTTCGCCCAATTCGTGATCGCACCCTTGAGTTGATCCCGTTCCACGGACAGTTGGTAGTTGGTGGCTTCGGTAGTCGTGAGTTTCTGTTCGACTTGAGCCCGAAGATCCCGCTCGGTCGCCAGCGACGCTTTCAGTTGATCGAGATCCTCGTTCAATCCTTTCAACTGGTTGGCTTGCTCGTCGAGTTTGGCGGACTGTTCCAGTCGTACCTGGTCGAGATGCTTGATTTCGAGGTTCAGCCGCCGGTCATGCAGCCATTGCGTGACGCACAGACACGCCAGCGCCACGACACCGAACAAGTTCAGGTATTTCAATTGCCCATTCATGGCTGCGCGGGAGTCGGCTCGCGAATCTCAAACGCGACCTTCTGGATGCCCGTCGACCGCACCAGATCGAGCACGTGGATGACCGCACCATAGCGGACATCCTGGTCGCCGCTGATGAACACGCGGAGGTTTTCATTGGTGTGATGCCAAGCATTCAGCCGCAAGACCAACTCGTTCGAACCGACAGGTTGCTTGTCGAGGTACACCGCGCCGTCCTTATCCACGGAGATGCTCGCAAAATCATTCTTCGTATCGAGTGTCGCCCGGGTGGCGGTCGGCAGGTTGACCTTGACGCTTTTCAAATTGACCATGCTCAGGCTCACCAGCATGAAACTGGCGAGCAGAAAGAACATGATGTCAATCAACGGGATGATTTCAATCCGCGCGTCGGACCCGGATGATTGTTTGGGACCAAGTTTCAGTGGCATGGGCGCAACTCAGGATTGGAATTTGGGTGTCGATATGGGGCGTCCCTCGGCTTGGGCGCGCTGGGCGCGTTGCCGGGCAAATTCCTCGAGATCGTGACCGTGGTGTTTGGCCGATTCGACAACCAACTCGACGTGATTGATGGTTTGTTCCAATCGCGATCGGAACCGCGCCAGTCGGCGGTTGTAAAAGTTAAATGGCAGCAGGCACAGAATGGCCGTGCTCAAGCCGCACGCCGTGGCAATCAGGGCTTCGGCGATGCCACCGCTGACTTTTACAGCCGCCAGTTCCTCCTGGCCGACGAAGCTGAACGATCGCATGATGCCTGTGACCGTGCCGAGCAGCCCGAGCAGCGGAGCCAGCGTAATCAGTGTGCCGAGGATCCAGACGTATTTTTCTGCTTTCTCAATCTCGTCGTTGGCGCGTAATTGCATGGCGCCGAGCAGGGACGAATGCGCGTGCAGCAGGCCTTCATGGACCGTGCTCAGGAACGGATCGTCGGTCGCGGTCGTCATCTGCACCGCGCGGTCGAAGTCACCGCCCGCAATGGCGTCAAACGCCTCGTGCAACGATTTGGAGTTCGACCGGCGTCGGAGGCTGGTCCACCAGAGTGCGCGCTCGACGATCACCACGAGAGCGGCGAGAAAGGCGAGGAGGATCGGCCACATGACCGGGCCGCCTTTGAAGAAGAAGTCCACGACGATATTGGCAAACAGGATGGGCATCATAAACGGAGGTCTTTCATTGGGGAGTGATTTGAAAGTGAATCGGTACGTCGTAAGCACGCACAGCACTCGGAGCAAACCGCCACTGGTGGCGAACGGTCCGGACAGCCGATTCGTTCAGTAGCGGCCAGGGACAGGCCTGGATGACTTCAGCGGAGGTGACCAAGCCGCTCTCGCCGACGACAAGGCGGATGACCACGGTTCCTTCCTGGTGTTGCTCGATGGCCTCTTGCGGATACTCCGGAGAAGCCTGTTGACCCTCGCCCACACCAAACGTGAGCTGTTGGATGGTAGAGACGGGCTTTGACGGCCGGGCGTACGCCGCCTGGTCGAAGGGAACGACGCGCGACGCGCCTTCCACGGGCACGGCGAACGCGATGGCGGCCGACGGTTCGGCAACGGGAATCGCCGGCGGGGCCATTTCATCGGACGGCAGGGCTGTCGAGGACCCGCCGTTGGCAGGCTGACGCTCGTTCTCTGTTGGCACAATGGTTTCTTTGCCCAGTTGCACAAACAGTTTTTCCACCTTGACCGGTTCGAGTGCCTTGACGAAGCGGCGGACACGCGAGTACGGCAGCAGGAACCCGAAGAGTCCCACGGCCAGGCACACCGTCCAGATCACAAACGTTACGACCGGGACGAGGGACATCCCGTCGCTTGGCTCCATGCCGATGTGGGCAATCGAGTCCGCCGGGCGCGCCGGCACCGGCGGCCCGACGAACTCGATTGTTCCGCCAGCAATCACCGCGAAGCCTTTGTCCATCTTGGAATGCATGACAGTTTCAAACGCACCTCCCTCGTTCTCAAAAGTCCACCGCGAGCCCGCCGTAAAACGCGCGGCGCTGACCGTAGGCCGGGGAGGCGATGCCGATGCCCGTGCCATTGCGTATTTCGGACACCTCGTCGAAGACGTTGAGGCAATCAAAGCGCAGCTTCACCTCTTTGACACCCCTGGAATGGACGGGAAACACATGCTCTACCCCCACGTTCTCTGTCCAGTAGGCGGGCAGTTTCTCAAGGTTGGCGAACCCCGCGCGCAGGCCGTTGCCATAGAGGAAATCGGTATAGACCCGGTTGTTCTTCAGGAATATATACGAGGCACCACCCGAACCAGTGAACCGCCCTTGATGGTCCAGTTGAATGGAATCCGTGGACAGGTACGCCAGCTCGTTGTTCGGAAATTCATTTTCAACCGAGTCAATATTGTGCGCCCAGGTTTGGACATACGAAAAGTTTCCATACGCGGAAACGGGCCCTTGCTTGTACGTGCTGCCCAACTCCGCGCCATAAACCGAGCCGGACGTATAATTAAAATTATTGAGAATGACGGCGGTGCCGAACTGTCCATCATCGAGAAGATTCCTGGCCAGCTTCCAGAACGAGTCCACGGTGACCTGCCAGGGGGGCGTGATCGTGCGGGAAAGGCCCGCATCAAAATAATGATCGCGTTCGACTTTGGGAGGATCGTCCCGATCGTTGAAAGGAGCATCGGTAGTATATTCAAACGCTTTGACCGTTGACTCTGGAACGTATTGCAATGTCGGCGGCATGAAATACCGCGCATAGCCGATGTGGGCGACCGTGGCAGGGTTCATCTGCCAGACCAGATTGACGCGCGGGCTGACTTGGTATTCGTGATCGAAGGTCACATCGAAACGGTCATAACGAACACCGTAGTTCAAGGTGAGCCCTTCGGTCAGCAACCACTCGTCTTGCAGGTAAATGCCGGAGGTCAACCCGCTGTTTCCGCCGTTGGCGGTTATCATCCGTGGAGTGGTTGACGATTGGGGCGGGTTACCGGGCAGGGGCACCGGGCCGCCAAGCACGGGTAGGGTATCGCCGGACGGGCTGGCAGTGAATTGTGAATCGGAGGGAAAGACAGAGGAGTCGGTATCGAGTCGTTCGATGTCATACGTGGCCAGCATCCCCACGCGGATGGTGTGGCGGTCGCCCAGGACGTACGACACGTCCATCTGAAGCCCGTTGGCGAGATCACTGTTCCTTACGAGCGCGCCGTTGCCACCGAACATAAGGTCTTGCGACACGTCGGGGGAAAACCGGATGGCCGTGTAGCGGGTCAAGGCGGAAACTTGCGCCGAAAGGTTGCCCGCCGCTACCTGATAGGACAGCGCGGCGTAATAATTTTGTTCGTTCTGGTTGTCATTGATGGTGGACGAATCAGGCGGCGCGCTGTTCGTCAACTCATAGATCGGCTGCCGTCCCGCCGTGTTGGGAAGCTGGAAATCGGAATACGAACCGCTGAGCAGCAATGTCAGCCGGTTGGCGTCGCCGATGGGATGGGAGAAATAGCCAAAGAGTTTTTCTTGATCGGTCTCATCATGCAGCGGATCGGGGCTCGCGGTCGTGTTATCAATGCCGACATCATTGTGCAAATAGGAGGCGCTGATGAAATAATCCAGGTTGCTGGTGGTGCCGCCCAGCGACACGGAGGGATGGATCGTGTCGTAGCTGCCGCCGTACATGGAGAGCTCGCCGCCGTTGAGTTGAGAACCCGTCTTGGTTGTGACGTCAATGATCCCGGCCGTCCGGTCGCCAAATTGGGCTGGCATGGTTCCGGTCATCAGCGTGACCGTTTGGATCACATGCGGATCAATTTCCTGCCCGAAACCATTGAGGCTTTCTGGTAGCAAAACCCCATTGATGCGGTATTGCACGTCGCCGTGATCGCCACGGACATGGATCTCCCCGAATTCCTCCTGCACCACGCCCGGCGCCTGTAGCAGCACCTGCTGAAAAGTGGCATCTTCACCCTGACCCATTGACTCAATCTGGGGCGTGCTGATTTTGTAAGTCACCGCCCCAAGGCTGGGCGCAATCTGTTCGCGGGCGGCATCCAGGTGCGCGGTGACGACCATTTCCGGGAGTTTGACGGGGGAATTCGTCGCGCCTCCGGTGGTGGTCTGTTCCACAGGCACCTGGTTCGTTGAGATTACGGATGGAGCTGAGATCTCGGGCGGGGCATTGGTCGGGGCGGAGGCCGCCGGGATATTGGTCGTCTGACCGGCAACCACGGTTCCGAAGGCCAGCAAGCCCACGAATGGGCCAGAACGTACGACGCGCGAAAACCGGAAGAAAGGAGTGGAATGAATAGTATTTGGCAACCAGCTCAGCGTCATTTCGTGGGGTACGTTGTGGGTTGGATTCTTATCGGTTTTCATCTGTGATTGGTCTATATTACGGTTGTTATATATGTCAAACACAAAGGCCGATGGTGTTTGTCCTGTTTAGGCACATGCACAGCAATGGATAACTGGTTATGTTTGTAAGTTGTTGTAATATAATTTGTTGAGCAATGATCGCCCGATCAGTAGGCGTGGCGTCCAAGGTCACAAGAATTCTGCTATACATGGCTCTCCTCTGCCGCGCGTCGCTCACCCGCCGGCGCGCAGGGCCTGCCAGATTTGCACGCCGATCAGGAAGATCATCAGGAGCACGTAGATCCGCAGCCCCCAGAGGAGCAGAACGGTTCCGCGAGTCAGTTTGGCGCGCCCAAAGCCGTGTTTGGCTGTGCTGAGTTGACCCGGCTCCAGCACCTCATGGACCCATTCCTCGGCAAGCTCCGGGGGTGTGCGTAGCAGAAGCACCGGCACATTGACGCTGTGCCGGACGAGGCGCGATGTCGATCCGAGAAACAAATCACCGAGGAACCGGTGCCCGTGCGTGCTCATGGCCACCAGATCGCAACCCTCTTCCTCAACCCATTTGATGATTTCCTTGGCTGGTTCGCCGTAGGCCAGTTCCGCATCGGTCAGGATCCCAGCCGATTGGAATTCTGCCCGAACCTTCTCCAGATAGGCTTTGTCGTGTGCGATTTCCAGACTGCCCGCATCAGCGCCATAGGTCCGAGCCGCCCACCCGTCGGCTACATGCAACAGGGCGACGCGACTGTGCATGGCCGTGGCCAGGGCCTTGATGTGTTCAATGATCGCCCGATCAGTGGGCGAGGCGTCCAGCGTCACTAGGATCTTGTTATACATGACTCTTCCTCTGCCGCGCGTCGCTCACCCGCCGGCGCGCCCAAAGCCGTGTTTGCCTGTGCTGAGTTGACCCGCTTCCAGCACCTCATGGACCCATGCTTCGGCAAGCTCCGGGGGTGTGCGTAATGGTTCGCGGATACCTTTGGCATCAATCATTCGACTCATTTCAGTTCTCCGTTTGCTTTTCACGCGCATGCAATTTTCCACGTTCCACTAAGGCGGAAGGATGTGAGGGAAGACGGTGGTGATCCCGTAAACCAAGCCGGCCAGGACAAGCAGAACGGTCACGCCGATGCCAAGGAAATTGGCCAGGCGCGTGTTGGCGTGCTCGCCCATGATCTCGCGGTCATTGACCAGCAAGAGGAGGAAGAGGATGGCCGGGGGCATCGCCAGGGTGGCGATGACGTTCACGATAAGCACAATGAAGACCAGCGGCGCATGCGGGATGAGGACCAAAATCGCGGCAATGCCGGCGGCGGCAACCAACACGGCATAAAACGGCCAGCCTTCGCGCAGCGAATTGTTCAAGCTGTGCGGGCTACCCATGACCTCGCCAAAAGCATAGGCCGACGAGGCGGAAATCGTGATCGCCGCCACTAAGCCGGCTTCAAAAATGCCGATGGCGAACAGCGTTGCGCCAACCTTCCCGACAAAGGGTACCAGAGCTTGGGCAAACTCAGCCCCCTGAAAGCTGGAGGCCGCGACGTGGTGGGTGAACAGCGGTGTCACCGCCAGGACGGTGGCAATGGCGGCAATGGCGGCAATCCCCGCTCCCAGAGCGGTATCGATCCGGCCATGGCGAATGTCGGCGGTCGTCAAGCCCTTATCGACGACCGCGCTTTGCTGGAAGAACAGCATCCAGGGCGTGACGGTGGCGCCGATATCAGCCATGACGAGCAAAATAAACTGCGCGTTAACCCCGCCCGGAAGCGGCTTCCAAGTAAGGAACGCGTGGACAACCTGGCTGCTTACGGGGTGCGCCATGAAGGCGACGGGTACAAAGATGAGATTGAAGACGGCGAAAGCCATCGTGATGCGTTCCCAGGTCCAATAACGCCGGGTGAGTACCACCGCCACTACCACCAGAAAGCCGCCCAACACGGCGAGGGCGGGCGGCACGCCGAAGAAGCCTAGACCCGCGCGCACGGCGATGAACTCCGTAACCAGCGTCAGCAGGTTGCCGAATACCAAATCGGCCATGGCGAAAAAGCCCCAGAAGCGGCCGAAGCGCGTATAAATTAGCTCGGCATGACCGCGTTTGGTGGCGGCGCCGAGCCGCACGGTCATTTCCTGGACGATAAAGGCCATGCCGAAGGTCAGGACAATGAAGGGCAGGAAAAAGCCAATGCCGTAGGTTGCGCCCGTCTGGGCGTAGGAGATCATGCTGGGCCCGTCATTCTCGCCTAGCATGACCAGGATCCCGGGGCCAATCAGCAACCAGAGGAGCATCCATGATCGGCGCCGCCCCCCGCCGGTCCGATGGACAATGACCCGCCGGCGGTCCTTGGCGCGTTTGCGATCCTCTATGGCGAGACGCGGCCCCACCTGTCGGGCATTGGCCGACGCCACATCTCCCGTTACCCCCTTGGAAGATTGGTCGGGCCCGCGATTGTCTGTCTGGTGATTAACCATTTTCCTCCGCACGCTCCTAACACGGACAAGATCGGCTGCCAGCAGAGTGAATCGCAGCCGTACTGCAATATAGCTTCAGCATTCTAATAGTAGAAGACATAACTTTGACTCGTCAAAATTTTTAATCGGATGATTGCAATTTGTCAACAACTCCTTTACGATTGTCGTCATGTCCTCTCGACGCACGCATACAAGCACCGGTGCGACTGCTGCGCTCTCGCCCACGGTAGAGAACTACCTCAAGCATCTTTACGCTGAGCTACACGACATCGACGGCGAACTTCTCCCCATGGGTAAGCTCGCCAAAGCCCTCAGCGTGACACCGGGAACGGCGACCACCATGGTTAAGGCGCTGGCGGATCATGGTCTTGTGAAATACGAGCCGCGCAGCGGCGTGCGGCTGACGCCTGGCGGGGAGCGCTTGGCGCTCAATGTCATTCGCCGTCACCGTCTCGTGGAATTGTTCTTGGTGCAAACGCTCGGATTAGATTGGTCGGAGGTTCATGAGGAGGCTGAGGAACTGGAACATGCGATCTCGGAAAAAGTCCTGAATAGAATCGACGATCTGCTCGGACACCCGCAGTTTGACCCGCATGGCGCTCCCATCCCCCGCGCCAAAGGCGGTTTCTCACTGCAATCCCTGCGAACACTGGCCGAATGCGACCTGCACACACCGCTACGTATTGCTCGCGTTCGCGCCCAAGGCACACAGTTTCTGCAGACCATGCAGCGATTGGGATTGACACCTGGTGTCCAGGTAGTCGTGGAAGCCCGCGACAAATTCGCTGAATCACTGACCGTGCGCGCTGGCAACAGGGCACCGGTCAACCTCGGACTCTCGGCCGCAACGAAGCTTTTGGTCGAACCAGCGTAGCGATCTTGTTCGTTCTGCAAGTGAACATTGGTAGAAAGGCGGTTATGCTGAAAACCTCCGAGAGCGCTGAGGATTACCTGAAGCGCATCTATGGACTGATTGAGGACAAAGGATACGCGCGGACGATCGACATCGCGCGCGCCTTGCGTATTCGTCAGCCTTCGGTGACACACATGGTCCAAAAATTGGGTGAAACCGGTTTCGTGCGCTACGAGAAATACCGCCGCTTGGTGTTGACCTCGAAGGGCAAGCGCGTGGCGCGCGCCGTGCGTCGGCGACGTCAGGTGCTTGAGGAATTCTTCACATTGTTGGGGGTCGATGGTGGAGTGGCCCAGCGCGATTTGGAAGGGATCGAGCATCATCTGAGCCCGGCAAGCGTTGAACGGGTCGAAGACCTGGTGCGATTTCTCCGCGAAAACCCGCGCGTATTGCGGAAAATCAGTGTGGGGCGTACCGAGAAGAGATGATGGTGATGGATGCAACGAAAGGTCGGGCGCGATCGATATCGGCATAGCGTTTGGACTGGAAATGGATCGTGGCCAACTCGCATGGTTCACACTATGCGTGTGATATTCGCAGGGACGCCCAACTCCTAACGAGGTTAGGGTTCCACGCACAATGCGCAGGGACGCCTTCCGCAAACTGTTGACAACTGGTGACATGCGTTGACAAGGTCAACACCGCTCAACACTTTTCTACCCGCACAGCAGCTCCAAAAAAGTTGTTCCCATTTGGGGAATGGCGGTTAGATAAGGCCCAAAACTTTTTTGCCCAAGCGTTTGCGTCGAGGGGGATTGGGCAGAGTGCCGAAGATGAC
>JBKQMH010000146.1:0-3497 GCA_052146795.1 Verrucomicrobiia bacterium | reverse complement strand
GGATGTCGTTGGGAATACCGCGAGATCCGGCTTCATACACGATCACTTTGGACAGTCCGGGCGCCATGGACATGGCCATTTCGATATCGAGCGAAACCTCATCGTCTGCGGAGCCGGGCTTGCCGCGGAAACCGTCCAACAGCACATTCGTTAGCGTGACACCGGGGAGACGGGCCTGCGTCTCGTAGGACGTGATGTCGCTGGCGTAGTAGCCGTCGAACTCCACAAGGCCGACGATCTGGCCGGTGCCGGTCAGGGACACGCCGGGAACGTACGCGGCGCGGAAATCAGACCCCATATAGGTGCCGCCGAGTCCGGAGCCGGCAGCGGGCGTCGCGTTCGCCCGCTGTGTGAGGGGAGTCGGCTTGAGACTCATCGGATGTGGGATGATGTAATTGTCCAATCCGCTGATGTCGAGGATGGGAACGGCGAGGTCGATGGACGGCTCGGTATCCGGCGCGTAAAAGGTGCGGGCTTCCGTCGGGTGTCGATACACGCGCATGGTCACGTGGAAAGCTCTCTCGATGTCCGCCACCGAAGCGTTCACGTCCAGCAGGACACGATTGGGATGCGTGGCGGCGATCGTGAACCCGCGGGACCTGGCGAAATCGATGACAGCCTGGTAATCCCGGGGTGTTGGGCCAAACATTTCGGTGAACTGCTCGGGTGTCAGGTAGTGATGATAATTGGGGCTGGCCGGGTCGTAAATTTGGTGGATCAAGTTGTCGAGGCTTTCCCGGTTGCGCAACGGCAACCCGATCGCCAGATACAAACGGTTGGTGCTAGGAAGCCGGTCGACGGGCTGAAGGTTCAGCTTGGTTATGGCATCCGGTGCGTGGCCGCGGAGGATCTGGGTTTCAGATGCCTGAGTTGGGTGCGCGAGGAGAACCGCGGCAGCACTGGCCGCGATTAGGCAGCGTGTACGACGGGCACAGCGGGTGAGAATTTTGGCGATGAAAGGTGGGTGGAAAAATGACATGGGGACACTGCGCCGCCGTGCCCCATGTCTCTGGTAAGCGTTTCGAGACATGTTCGAACGTTTGTGGCATGAAAAATAGCACCAGCCGTGCCACCACTAGCGTTGCAGGTGATTGTGGGGCAATTGGTTACACAATAGATGCGCACGGGCAGAGATTCACCACGAAAGTACGAAATGCGATTCGGCGACCGGCGCTAGAGTTTGAGTTTGCCGGCGGCGAGCAACTGAACGATTTCCCGATGACCCTTCTCCGCTTCGGATCTTTCGGCGTATTCGCGTTCGTACAGGGGATGACGCAGAGATTTGATGCTGGCGGTGTAGCCGGCCAGAACGCCGCGACAGGAGAAGACCTGAGTCACACAACGCGGCGGCGGGGGCGCCCCCGTTCCTGTCGACAGCTTGAGCATTTTGTCGCGCCACTGGACGTCCGTCTCGACGGTTGATACGCGAAGAAACCGACCCGGCCACCAACTGGCGACGACGGTGGCAAGCATAACGGGTGGTGCGCAGGGACGATCCGAAACCCAACGGGCTCGCATAAGTGAACCATAGTCTAGCAGGCGACCGGTGCGCGGGCAAGCGTGTCGGGGGCAAGAGACAGAAGCTTGGACGAGGGGCGACGGCCCGCCTTCGCAATGCTTCCACCTCCGCTGAAGCTTCCGCCTTCGCTGAAGCTACGGCGGACAAGACGGCGGACAAGTCGGCGCGGCACGCGATCTGGCTTGACCGGTAACAGCAGAGGAGTATCGTCGCGTTTGTCGCAGTGTAACCATCGGAGGCGAGAACTATGAAAATGCTATTGGACGTCACCATTCCACACGAACCATTTAATTCCCTTGTGCGCAAGGGTGTTGCCGGCAAGAAACTCGGGGACATCCTGGATGCGCTCAAGCCCGAGGCCGCCTATTTCACCGAGCAGGACGGCAAGCGCGGGGCGATCCTCGTGGTCAACATGCCCGATTCGACCAAGCTCCCCTCGCTGGCCGAGCCGTGGTTTCTCACGTTCAACGCCGACGTCAAGCTGCGCGTCTTCATGAGTCCCGAGGACCTGAAGAACTCCGGGCTCGATGCCCTCGGCAAGAAATGGGCGTAACGGGACAGGGTTAACCGCGACTGGACGCGGCTGCGATTACGACTGGCGCTTGCGCAGGCCGAGGAACGCACCGAGCAGGCCCACGGCAGCCAGTGTCAGGCTGGTTGGTTCCGGGACCTGGCGGAGGGACACGTTGTCAACGAGCAATGTCTCTGCGTCTGTGCAACCGAACTGGATTTCGAAATGATCCACGTTAGCCGGGGCTGTGAACGAACCGCTAACGGTATGCCAATTGCCGTCGATCGGAACGTTCGGCTGAAGCAGTCCCGGGCCCTGATCGATGACCCCGCCCGATGAGTTTAGATCCAATATTTGGATGGAGAGGGTGCCGCCATTGGCCGCAAGGAAATTCTGCAGATCAAACGAATAGTTCACCAACCCGGGGACCGCGCTGGCCGTCGGCGTGGACTGTTGCAACGACAGAGTGGTTGATCCAACGAGATTGCTCATGATCGCTGCGTACGTTCCGGGGGCAGATGGGGCATTGACGAAAGGTGCTATCACGCGGGCACCCACCCCAAAGGCCGTACCCGCGACTGTCCAGTCTGTCAGGGTCCCGGTTTCGAACCCTGGATTCTGGATGAGATTCTGGGCTGGGGCCTGGCGGGTAACAAGTGCTGCGGCAGCCATACAAACCAAACTAGCGATCAGCCTACGAGATGCTTTCATATGCCCTCCGCTTTGCTCCCCATTACCACTTTCCCGCCGCCGAAAGCAAGTGAATTCTTTCACAAACTCGTGTTAGGAACTGGCTTATGCGGTGAAGCGGACGGCCCCCTGCCCTGCCGCCGACGCGACGAGGGGCGGCGGCGCGGTTAGGTGTTCGGTGGGGGCGGTTGCGGGGCCTGGCTGAAGCGCAACGTGCATTGTCCGCAGCCTTCACAGATCTGCTGCTGAAGGTCGAACTGGATGTTGCCGAACTCGGCGGCCCAGACCGGGTACTCGGTTTGGCAAATCCGTCGGCCGACGGTACCCGAGAGATGTTCCCGGCCGGCCTTGAGCATTTGATCGTGCCAAGGGCAGCGTTTGATGGAGATCGTGAAGCCATCGGCGGTCTTCTGAGTGTCAAATTCGAACTCCTCGAGGGTCAGACGTGTCGTCAGGCATTTCTGGAGGGCATCGATTCCCTGATCGACTTGCAGCGCGGTTTTGAGCATTCGCGCCTGAATTTTGGGCAGGACTTTCCAGACTTGTTCGTCAGCTTCCAACGCGGCGACCAAGCCGTGCGTCTCCTCGACCTTCATGAACCACAAGCCATCGACGGCGGTGTAGCAGCGCCGGAAGTACTGAGCCGCTTGTTTGTCCGTCAGCATTGCTAATGCTCCCCCGAATGCTGAGGGCATTATCGCATGGTCGTCAACCGTGGGGAAGCTGGATAAAGATCCGCGGCAGGGACGGAAGAGCGGCGAGCGGTTGCCCGCCCGG
>JBKQMH010000145.1:0-26830 GCA_052146795.1 Verrucomicrobiia bacterium | reverse complement strand
CCCGCAGTCGTCGCCGCTCCAATTGATCGAAGTCTCGTGTGATGCCTCTTGGATTCCCCATGCCCAAAGACTATCACAGCTAACTATTCTTGTCACTATATTATGCGAGAATCAGTAAGCACGTTGGGGGATGGCCTGCTACGCCCGGTTTGCCAATTCCTTCGCTCGGATTGACTGGGCCTGCCGCGCCCGAAATTCCGACGGCGAGCAACCCACATGGCGGCGGAAGGCCCGATTGAAATACGGAATGGAATCGAACCCGGATTCGTAGGCCGCTTCACTCACCCGCCGGGTCGGGTCCAGCAGGAGTCGTTTCGCGGTTTCGATGCGCAGTTGCGTGCGATACGCGGTGAACGTCAATCCCGTCTGTTTGCGAAACAGCTTGCAGAAATAACACGGACTGATATGCAGCCGCACGGCGAGTTCGCGGACGGTCAGCGCCTGATCGGAGGGCTTGGCCAACTGGGCCTCGATCTTCTGCAACAGGGGCGATTGCTGGCCAGCCTCCTGCAACAACAGACGTTGGCCGCACTCCGCCAGGTATTGCGCGAACATCTCCAGCAGCGTCTCGACCGCCCGCAGTTTTTCGCGTGTGATCGCGGGGCTGCTGTTCCAAGTCGTCCTCACGATGTCCACCCGCGATCCGAGCCCGCTGGCTTTCAACTGACCCGTCAGCCGACGGTGTCGCGACTCTTTCAGCGGGCCCACGCGAAACGGCCCCGCCAACAAACTCCCCACATGCCGTCCGCCAATCATCACCGGCATCAGCAGCTTGGTCAACCCGGTGGGACAGTCGAATTGGGTCGAGCAGCCCGTGTGGGAGGCGTTGTGTTCCGCGGCCAGTAGGGAGCGCTGACAGAGTGGGCTGCCGCGGGCGCCCAGACAGCCGTCCACGCAAAACGCAGACGGTACGGGCGCGGCCATTTCGGTCGCGGGCAAAAAGGTCAGCGGCAGCCCGGTCGCGCACCCAAACGCGACCTGCTGCCGGCGCACCGCGTCCGACTCAGCGAGTTGCTGCCAGATGTCCATTCAGGCCTATGTCCCGGTTCTGTTTGTCGCGACGCCCTTCCGTACAACGACAACTGTCCCCAAAATTCAGCAGTGACAGTGCCACGTATCGGTCAACACGCGCAACCCATTGCCCCACAACGGAAAGCTGACCGGAATCGGTTGGATTTGGAGAGCCTGAGGCCTGACGTTTTGACGGAACAGCCAGCTTTAGCTCGACAAGTTGACTCTATGCGGCTGTGTGCGGCAATCAGCGATTGACGCGGCTGGGGGCCGGGATTGCTGATTTCGAAGGCACGGCAATTCGTTTCAGCTTCCGTGGCTTGACATCTTGTTGGTTGACGAGAACCAGTTCCTTGGTTTGAAGAGCAAAGCGCCACTGTTGAGCGACGGTCTTAACGAAGCCGCCCAAACGATAGGCCGGCAGGTGGCGCACGATGGAAAACTCCACGCCGGCCGGGGTCTTCTTCCACGACGCACCGCGTTCCTCGATTTTGGCTTGCGACAGTTTCCCGGGCATCCCGCCAGCTGGATAGAGACTTTCGACATGACGACTGAATAGATTCTTGAATTGGCTGCTCGGCTCGGCGGCGCCATCCCACGTTGCGAGCGCTTTTCGGAACGCCTGCTCAAGCGCGGGGAAATAATGCGAGCCGCAATAGAAACTTCCTTGCACGCCCCAGCCGGGGCCTGCATCTCGGCCACAATCTGGCCACTGACAAAGCCTGTCACTCATAACCATCTCATTGCCCTGACTCGCGATTAATAATAATCAGCGCAGTCTTCGAATTCAACGGGAATCGGTAGTGTTTTGGTCGCAACCATTTAGAATCAGTTGACGCCGGATAAACACCTCGCGACTCGGGGCTGGGGATAAACGGTCCGCCTTCGCAGTGCTTCGGCGTGACAGGGAAGCGGAGAACAGAGGAGTCAGATCGCAACGTGGCGTCGGCATGATGGGACAGGCGGAGGGCGATCGGTGGCAGTGTGGGGATCTGAGCCCGAAATTCCAAGGCAGTTCAACTGTCCGGTTTCAACTTCTGCTTCTTGACGAAGGCGTGCTCTTTCCTCCAGACGGATACGCCGAAATGGCCGACCGGCAAACAACACAGCGCTGCTACGCCAGAACCTCAGGCCGCGCCTATTATGCTGTACACTGACAACGGTTTCTACTAGGTTATGAGTGGGTTGCACGATGAGAAGTGTTTTTCTTTCCTTCCCTTGCCAGCGACGATTCGTCAAGACGATGCGACTCGCGGCGGGAATCCTTGCTTTGCTGGCCCCGACGCGGGAACTCCAAGCGCAGTCGTTCGCTTTCAGTCAGCAGCCGCAGGGTGGCACACGCTACCCAGGGGATGGTTTTCTGTTGTCGTGCGTTGTCACGGGCGCCCCATCGATCACCTACCAGTGGTATCAAAACGCCAGTCTGCTGGCGGGCGCTTTGAGCAGTCAGTTGTTCCTGTCCAATTTGACGCTGGCCGCCGCCGGCAATTACTCTGTGGTCGCCGCCGACGGCGCCGGCAGCATTACCAGCGCCCCGGCATCACTCGCCGTCCTGTCCGACACCAATATCACGGGCACGATCCAGGATATCCGGCACGTCGTGATTTTCATGCAGGAAAACCGGTCGTTTGACGCCTGCATCGGCTCTCTCGAGGGCGTGCGCGGATTCAACGATCGCAACGCACTACTCTGGACGAATGGAAATTCAGTCTTCTTCCAGCCCGGCAATGGCAGCTACGTGCTGCCATTCCACGTCACCGCGGAATGCTTGGAGGATGACGCGCACAGCTGGGACAACGAACATTCCGTGTGGGACTCGGGCGAATGGGATCAGTGGGTTGCCGTTGAGGGTACGATCGCCATGTCCTATTACACGCGCGATGATCTGCCCTATCTTTACGCGCTGGCGGAGTCCTATACCGTCTGTGATGCATACTATTGCTCGGTGCTGACATCGACATACCCCAACCGACTGTTCTTGATGACTGGCATGAATGACCCGAACGGCACGGGTGGCGGACCGGTGACCGCCAACAATGTGCCACCAGGCGGCTATACGTGGACGACCTATCCTGAGCTATTGCAGGCCGCGGGGGTCAGTTGGAAGGTCTACCAACAAAGCACTGATTTCTACCCGCTCAACGCCTTGAGCTGGTTCGCACAATATATGAACGCTCCGCCGGGAAGCGCTCTGTATGTTAACGGCCAGGTTCTGGTGAACGATCTCGTCTCAGCATTCCAATCGGACGTTGCCAGCGGCACACTGGCCCGAGTTTCATGGATCATCCCGCCGTGGTCGGAATCGGAACACCCGCCCTTCTCTCCCGCCAACGGAGACGTGTTGACAAAGCAACTCTTGGACGCGCTCGCCTCAAATCCAGCAGTGTATAACTCAACCGTCTTCATCCTGGTGTATGACGAGGCCGGAGGATATTTCGACCATGTCCCGCCGCCGGCCCCTCCTCCGGGGACGGCCAACGAATTTGTCGGCGGAGAGCCGATTGGTCTTGGCGCTCGGGTGCCGACAGTGTTGGTTTCGCCATGGACTCGCGGAGGTTACGTCTGCTCGCAGGTGTTTGACCACACCTCGATCTTGCGCTTTCTCGAAACATGGACAGGCGTGAGCGAACCCAACATCAGCGCCTGGCGTCGGCAGGTTTGTGGTGACTTGACGTCGGCCTTCAATTTCGTGTCTCCCAACACGAATTATCCCAGTTTGCCCTCCCCCACGAATGACGAGTGCTCCAGCGGCCTCGCGCTGTCCCCGCCTTCACCGCAATCGATGCCCGCGCAGGAAGCGGGCACGCTCACCGCGCGCCTATTGCCGTATCAGCCGAACGCTGGCTCCGCGGCCGATTGCGTCGACGGCTGGCTCTCGATTGCCATGACCAATGCCGGCGCCGAGTCCGTTCACTTCATGATCTTTCCGAACGCGTACCGGACCGACGGCCCGTGGCAGTACGATGTCGGCGCAACCAATTCCGTCAGTGACAACTTCAGCGTCCTTGCTTCCAACGGCGGCCTGTACGACCTGACCTGCTACGGACCCAATGGCTTCCAGCGGCGATTCGCCGGCACCTTGCACACGAATTGCGGCCTGGTAGAGGTGACTTCCGGAATCGACCCCAATGGGGGTGTCCTCACAGTCGCCATGCAGAATTTGACGGTGTCGCCTGTTGTTTTCACGGTCACGAATGGGTATCCAACCGGCGGACCGTGGACCTACAACGTTCCGGCCGGCACCATTGTCACCGACACGTTTCCCGTCGTCGCGAACAACAGCGGCTGGTACGACCTGACCGCCACGGCCAGCAATGACAGCCTTTTCCTCCGCCGGCTTGCGGGCCACATCGAGGCGACCGACTTTTCGTTGCTGGTCACTCCGACTGCCCAGTCCGTGACCAATGGTAGCAGCGCGACGTGCACGGTGACTCTGGGGGCGATTAACGGGTTCAATGGGGTTGTGACGTTGAGCGTGACCGGCCTGCCGGCAAGTGTCAGCGCGGGGTTCAGTCCCGCCGCGGTCACCGGTTCCGGGACTTCGACGCTGTCGATGGTGATTTCCAACGGCGCCGCGCCGGGCGACTACCCCCTGACCGTCATCGGAACCAGCAGCAACTCCATGCACACCGCCGCGATCACGCTGACCATCGAGGCGCCCGACTTTTCATTGCTGGTCACTCCGACTGCCCAGTCCGTGACCAATGGTAGCAACGCGACGTGCACGGTGACTCTGGGGGCGATTAACGGGTTCAATGGGATTGTGACGTTGAGCGTGACCGGCCTGCCGGCAAGTGTCAGCGCGGGGTTCAGTCCCGCCGCGGTCACCGGTTCCGGGACTTCGACGCTGTCGATGGTGATTTCCAACTGCGCCGCGCCGGGCGACTACCCCCTGACCGTCATCGGAACCAGCAGCAACTCCATGCACACCGCCGCGATCACGCTGACCATCAATCTCCTCGACTCGGACTGCGACGGGATTCCGGACGGGTGGATGCAGCAGTACTTTGGAAGTCCAACCGGTCTGGTGTCGACCCTTTCCATGCCCTGGCAGGATGCCGATGGCACCGGCCAAAACAACTTTTTCAAATACGTTGCGGGGCTTGACCCGACCAACCCAGCCTCGGCGTTCGTCCTCAACACCGTGAGCGTCTTCAGCCAGCCACAATGGCAGAATTTGTTCTTCAGCCCGGTTGCCGGCGGTCGCACCTACACACCACAATTCAGCACCGATTTGGTGAATGGCGTCTGGATGCCACTCACAACGTACATGGGGCCTGTGACCAACAACGTCAATCAGGTCATGATTACTGACACGAACCCAATTCCGCCGCAGGAGTTCTACCGCCTCTCGATCTCCATGCCGTGAGGCCGGAGCCACCGTTGCGGCCGAGTGGTTGGTCAAACGCAATCCGGCTTTAGGTCCCGCACAGCTTTTATCCGTTACTCCTCGCCGCCGCCAACGGAAGACGAATTAGCTTGCATGCGCGTGTTCGTTGCCTCTAAATTATGGGGCCGCGAGTGTCCCGTACTTATGGATTATGATTGCCAATTGTCTCGGTGTGTATTGCTGAGTTTATTCATCGCAATTGCTGGCATGGGGACTCCAGTCTTTGCGGGAGGCTTCTCCCCGGGCTCAGTGACGGATCAGCGGTTCGTTGCGACTGGCACATCGGCTTCTTGCGAAGCCGGTGGACTCTGTTTCACATCGGCCAGACAAAGCCATGGTCTCTCAAGGTTCCCGTTGGCGTATGTGGATCCTGGATCCGGCCAGTTGATTTGGCAAATGTCGGTGGCTGCCTGCGTCGGAAGCTTGTTTTTCATCAAACGCGGCTGGGCCTTCTTGCGCAAACTGGTGGGCAAGTGCTTCAAGAAACGTTGACGCGTCACCAGGCTGAATCCTGCCACCCCCGGATTCCCTGATCATGGTGCCAGTTTCCTCTTTCAGGGATCCTGGTGGATGTTGTTTCACTTGGCGCAACCGCGTCTTGCGTATTGTCAATTCCCCGGCGCTGGCTGAGATCGAATCGTTCCTTGCAACACCCCCGGCCATCCGGTTCATGGCTCAGCAGCAACTGATCCCCACCCGCAAACTGAATGGGGATGAGCTGGATGAGTTGCGCCGTGCCCCAGGCCTTGAAGTGATTCTCGATCGGCACGAGATCGGAGCTGTGTTCGAGCACGAGCGTGTGGAATTCCCCAGCTATCCCTACGAGTGGCCCCCCGAGATGCTCCATGCCGCAGGGATGTTGACCTTGGACCTGGCGCAGGCTTGTTTGGCGGATGGCTACTCGCTGAAGGATGCAACGCCCAACAATGTGCTGTTTCGTGGAACCAAACCGGTCTTCATTGATGTGCTCTCCTTCGATCGTCGCGCTCCGGGGGACCCGATTTGGAAACCGAACGCGCAGTTTTGCCGGACTTTTCTGCTGCCGCTGCTGGCCTACAATTATTGGGGGGTTCGGCCCGCCGATGTGTTTGCCAAACGTCGTGACGGCCTTGAGACAAACGACGTGTACCGGCTCTGCGGGCCGGTGCAAAAGTTTCTGCCGCCGTTTCTCACGCAGGTTTCCCTGCCGACCTGGCTCTCGCGCAAAGATGGCCGGAGAGCCATCTACCGCGACCGCGTCCTCCAAAATCACGAGCAGGCACGATTCATCCTGGACTCGTTGTTTAACCGGCTCCGGCGCGCGCTCCAACGAGTCGAGCCCAAACCGGGCCGACGCACCGTCTGGTCGGATTACAAGGATTCCTGCAGTTACAGCGAGGCGAATTTCGCCGCCAAGGAGCAATTTGTCAGCACCGCGCTGGCCGAGTTCAAACCGGGTCGGGTTCTGGATATCGGTTGCAATACCGGTCATTTCAGTGACCTGGCGGCCCGTGCCGGCGCGAAGGTCGTGGCGATTGACAGCGATCTCGGTTGTGTCGGCGCGCTCTGGCGGCAGGCGTGGGATCAAAACCGGAATGTACTCCCACTAGTCGTGGACTTGTGTCGTCCGAGCGCGGCCGAAGGCTGGCGCAATCGGGAATGCGCCAGCTTCCTGGAACGGGCCACAGGCGCGTTCGATATGGTATTGATGCTGGCCGTGTTGCACCACTTGCTGGTGACGGAACGCATTCCGCTGGACGAGGTGTTGGATCTGGCGGCGGAATTGACCACCGACTTGTTGATCATCGAATTTGTCTCGACGGACGATGAGATGTTTCAAACCATCGCCCGCGGACGTGAGCATCTTCATGCCGATCTTACCCAGGCCAGTTTCGAGGCGGCATGCCGCAGGCGTTTTCAGATTGTTCGCTCCCAACGACTCGATGGCGCTCACCGCCAGTTGTACCTGCTGCGAAAAACGAGCCGAATGGAATCAACTCCCGGTTGAGGACGAGGGTGCGCCAATCGACCGGATCAAGTTATGAATGAGTCAGTCAAACAGCGGTTGAAATCAGTGTCGGACGCTTTGCTGGCGTTTTCGCTGGTAAACCTGTGTTTTATCCGAACGCAGTGGTCGTTGTTCTTCGACAGGGACTTTCGCTATTACAAACACAATTCCCTGACGAAACAGACTCTCCTGGCACTGGGGATAAACCTGATTGTGTTTGGGCTCATTAATTGGCGGTTGATTCGTTGGGTCAGGCGCACCGACTCCCGCAACCTCTACCGCGCCGCTTGTGTGATCGTTTGTGCGCTGCTGTTGATTCCGCTGAATTTCCTGCGGAGCACCTTTTTTTACATTCCGCCCAGCGAAGTAATCGCTTTGGGTAAGAGCCCTTTCGTTATAGGCGGCGGCTTGGTTGTGTTGTTCGTGTTTTGGCGTTGGCCCAGGACCACTGCGCGCGTATTGGCTGCGGGTCTGATGATCTGCGTGCCGATGGTTGTTCTGACGTTTGAGAGAATCGGCTATTATCTTCTGAAAACCCCGCCTAGAATCCATGCTCAGTTGCCGTCATTATTTCCGACACCCCAGCCATCGGTGCAACCGCGGGTCATCTGGATTATCTTCGACGAATTAGACCAGCGGCTGGCGTTTTCCAGCCGGGCGAAAGGCACGCAACTTCCCGAGCTTGATCGCGTGTGCGCCGAGAGCCTGCAGGCGACGAATGCGTTTCCTCCGGGGGTGAACACGCTGACCTCACTGCCGGCATTGACCACTGGGCGGTATGTCATCTCGGCGAAGCCGGCTGCCAGAGATGAGTTGAACATCACCTATGCGAACGCCAGTGCTCCCGTCGGGTGGAGTACGCAACCGACGGTTTTCGGCCGCGCCCGGGAACTGGGTGTTAACACCGCCTTGGTGGGGTGGTACCATCCCTACACTCGCCTCTTTGCGTCCAGTCTGAACTATTCCAAGTGGTATGCGTTTCCGCTTTACCAGCCCGTCCGGGACGAAACGGTTCTGCGCTGCATCATCGCCCAGATTTGGGCATTGGTACCGCCATTGCAAGAGCGCCGGATGCAGATCGATCTCTACCAGAAGTCGCTCGAGAACTCGCGCGACGTCGTGAGCGACGGTCGGTATGGGCTGGTTTTTCTTCATTTGCCGGGAGCGCACTATCCGGGTATTTATGATCCCGCCCGGGGGGCGTTCACGCTTACGAGCTTCTCACGTACCCGTGGTTATTTTCAAAACTTGCAGTTGACTGACAAAGCCATGGGGATCCTCCGCCGTGACATGGAACAAGCCGGCCAGTGGGACCGCTCCTGGGTCATCATCAGTTCCGACCATTGGTGGCGCTATGCGCGGAGTTATGATGGCCAACTCGATTATCATGTGCCGTTCATCCTGAAAGCGCCGGGAAAGAATCCGCCGATGATCTACGGGGCGCCTCTCAATACCGTAATCTCGCAAGATCTGGTCCTGGCCATCCTGCGGAAGGAAATCTCGACAATTCCGCAGGCCGTCTCCTGGCTGGACACACACCAAGCCCCGCCGGCCCCAAGTTACGCAGTCATGATGCTGAGATGAAGGGCAGCCCAGCCACGGAGCCGCCTGCACCATGGAAATACTCGTATGCTTTTTAAATATTCGGGTTTCGGCCTTCCTCGCCGCAATGGAGCCTCGTATCCTCCGTTGAATGAAGCCCGACCGGCACCACACCGCCGCGCCGCTCATCACGAAAATCCAGAAGCTCTTCAGTGAGGATCTCGCTAGGGAGACACGATTTTCTTCGGACGGTCTGCCTCGCCTCCATCCGCTCCGGGACCAATCTCAACCTGTGTGCTCCGTCACCCGGATAGAAGCGCCAGATAACTGGGAGGAAGCAGTGAAATGAAAAGGTCATACAGGAAAGAAGCAGCCAATCATCCTGGCCCCGAGTTAGGCGCGACGGGTCGGCGAGCGTCGCGGAGGACAGAGGACAGAGGAGTCAGGTCACAACCTTGCGTCGGCACGAGGAGACGGACGGAAGCCGATGGCTGGAATGGGGGGAGGTGAGCCGAAAATAGCTGCAACCACGATGGTCGGCGCAATTAGTTGGTCACGTTTGTTTGGGGTTGCTGGGAGGCGTTTTCTTACTGGTGGATCGGTTCAGCCTTGATCTCTGGCACGAGATACAGGGCATCGTCGGTGAGGATCAACAGACCTCGTGGGCTCGATGCCAGATCGCGGAGGGTGAGCTTGGAGACCGCTTCTTGCGGGAAACACAGACGAAGAAGATCCTCGGGCGTTTGCTCGCCCTTCCGGAAGATCCATGCCGTACTGGACCTGTCCCTCCTTACGATAAGGTTCTCTCCAACTAGAATCGGATGTTTGGCAACAGCGGGCCCAGACAGTTGTTGTGGCCAGTGTGATGTTCCCGTGACCAGGGTAAGTTGCTCCGTCTCCGGGTCCACCCGGAAGCATCCTCCGCAGGGGGCCAGCAACAGGTTGTCCCCACACATCTCCATAGAGGCCGAAACGTGGAATCCCTTTGCCATACTCGATCTGTTTGTGACAAATCCGTCGACAGGCCGGTAGAGAAATAGCTGGTCGGGCGTTAGCACCCACAGGGCATGACGACCTGGGTCCGCAGCAATCGATACAATTTCGCGTTGGTCGAGATCACTGCGTTTGAACTTGGCTCTCGACGAGATCAGAATGCGTGACACCAAGGATGCAGGATCGAGCTCCATCACACCTGTTTCTATGTCTCGACCAACCTCCGCGCCCAATAGAGTGTAGAGCTTGCCGTCCAACGCGTGCAAGTCCATGATGCGCTGGTCGGCTAACCAGTTGGATTCGTTGAGCCACTTGGCTTCTTCGTTCTTGGCAAACACCAGGATACCGGCCAGCGGAAAGCCAACGAAGATTTTAGAGCCGACGGAGGCGACCGACGGGCCGTATTGCTCATAATTTAACGAGAGGTAGGGAGGCGACTGAACCATTGTTGAATAGGCGGACACCTCGGGTTCGAAATCCTTAGGATTCAGCCATAAGACCCCGCATCGCTCTTCGCGAGTCGGGCCCTGCGTGTAAACAATGGTCGCGACATTGTCACCGCAAATGATACGCCGAAAATGAATATCGTGAGGAGGAAAACCTGGATAACGCGTGGGAATTTCCAGCCGCTTCTTCAGATCGCCTTGAAGGGAAATGATCTGGCTGGGCTTGTATATCGGGTTGGAGTCTGGCTCGGGTGGCGCGGGCTTTGGCTCCAAGGTGGACGCCAGCTGGTCTTGAAACTGTTGGTTCTCCTTTTCATCCGCTGCAAGCCGCACGTTACGCAGGGAATTCCGTCCGTTCTCGTCGAGCCGGCGGTAGATCCGGCGAGCCTCGGCCAGACATTGGATGTATGCCCGCGCGTGCGCCTGCGCTTTTTCAAAATCTATCGGGCCCTGTATCTTTGTGGGTTCCCAAAGCGGCTGACCGTAGAACCTCATGCTGGCGCGCTCGGCCAACATCCTTACAACGACATCCTGAGAATGGCAAAGCTCGTCGAGAAAACCTGCCAAGCGATCGCCGGTGCCTGGCTCCGATGGCCATTTCGTCTTTCCGGGGTTTGAGTAAACTCCGACGAGACTTCTGCCCGACCAATCGTTTCGATCTAAAGGCGAGTTGAGGAGCGGATATCCCGCCTCGAACACCTTAACAAACTCAGAAACCACAAGGCGTGAGGACTCAATCGCCTCGGTTGTGCTCGAGTAGAGTTGGCAGGCATCGGATATGCATAGCAGCACAGCAAATAGATCATTGACCAGGTTCCGGTCCATTGACTTGTGTGATTTGAACTGGTCATGGCAGACCCATACCGTTCTCCAGAATGCGCTTCTCAATTCCTCGGTCTCTTGGGTTTCACCCGAATTGGCCACCTCGCGCGTCAGTCCTGAAGACACGCTGCCAAGAAAAGGATTGGCGTCGCCCGGGAACTGTCCCGTGCGCCGCGCGATTCGTTCCAAAACCGCCAGCCCATGCAGGCTATTGGCGATGAATTCATCAGGCGTATTCCCAAGCCAGCGGGCATACGCCTTCACGACCAGTCCATCATAATCGGCGTTGTCAGGTTCCAGTGCAGACGCCGCTTCCGCCAGGGAAAGTGCCCGTTGAGGCTCGCGCGCAAGCATTCCTGATGCCTCATCAGCC
This sequence comes from Verrucomicrobiia bacterium, assembly GCA_052146795.1. Taxonomy (GTDB): domain Bacteria; phylum Verrucomicrobiota; class Verrucomicrobiia; order Palsa-1439; family Palsa-1439; genus Palsa-1439. The sequence continues at coordinate 15,266 of JBKQMH010000145.1, read as the reverse complement.
AGCATTGCCGCTTCGGCGGCCGGGTCCATCGACCCGCACCCGGCTTTGCTGCCGACGTTGGTGGCGATTATGGCCACCGCCTTTTCTTCGAGTTCGGCGAGGTTGGTGACGGAGCCCGGAACAGTCGTCTCCAGCGTGGTGACGTTATTACGGCGGCAGCGCAAGGTCATGATGACGGCGTTTGTTCCCTGAGCACGGTCGATTCGGTACGCGCCATCGACAATCACGGTGGACGCGAGCAGTGACTCAGGAAGTCCTTCGGTCAACTCGCGCTCTTCCGTGAGAGGACGCGTCTGCGCGCGTTCCATGACGACCAGGCCGGGTTGCAGGGAGAGTCGCTGTTCGATGGCTGGGCCAAGCGTTTCGCCCAGCCAGTCCCAGCGCTTGGACATTTCCTCGCTGCGGAATGCCGAAACGGAGACCGTGCGCGGCGTGTCGGTTCCGCAGACGAAATTCGCCAGGCGGAAGACCGTACCTTTCGCGAGGGAGCGTGCCCGTTCCTCCGAATCACCCGGGTTGGCGGTAAGGGCAAACATGACGTCCCACAGTCTCAGGCCATAATGCGCGTCGACCAGGAGAACGCGCACCGTTTGATTCGTCTGAAGTTCCAGCATGAGGAACGCGTCTGCCGCTACTAATTTCCCTGCTCGGACGGCATTGGTGCCCGCAAGCATCATGGCGAGGGATTGTTCGCGCAAAATTCGCTCCACCTGCCCGCGTTCGAGCAGCGCCACTTGGGGTTCCTGGCCCAATGCCAGCGTGAGGAAATCCACAAATTCCGCTGATACACGTTGTCCGGAACCGACATCCACGATCGCCAGCTTTGTGGGTCGCTGGTCGCCAGCCCCGCACGATGACGCGGAGGCGATCAGCAGAATCAAAACGCCGACCCACCTGCAAGCACCCCGCGTTTCCACAAGTCGTCTCACTTGCTGACCAGCTTGGGCAGCAGGCGTTCGGTCAACTTCGCGGCGGCGTCCTGGAGGGCGGTCTTGGCGGCCAGATGCTCGGAGAGGTCCACTGCGACACTCGTTTGGCGGTCGATGAACAGGACCCGGCCCGTGGCTTTGTCGATGGCTTTCATTTCGACGCGGCCTTTGCAGCTGACGAGGTTGCCTTTCCTCATGCCGAACTCGCTGAATGCCTCACCCGTGATCTCGATGTCCGCTTTCGCCAGTGGATCCTTCTTATCGGCGACGCTGAACCCCAGCTTCTGGAGGATGAAGCCGACTTCTGTTTCGGCTGCAGGATCAATGGTCGGCGAGCCGATGTGGCGTTCCGCAATGGAAACAGAAACAGCGGGCAGCGATTTACCGCGAACTTGCGGCTGAAGTCGGGCGATGAGGTCTTCGGGTTTCTCCACCTTGGCCACGAGCGTGTCGGCTTTCTCGGTGACAATCTTGGCGATGCGCGCCGCCATGTCCGCCGACATATCCGCGACCGAGGCGCTACCGGTGGTGCCGCGCACAACGTCGCCGTAGACACGGCTGGTTTCCGTGCCAATCACTTTCGCGACGATCATCGTCTCCCGGCCGACGTTGAACACCCGCCCCGTCACCAGCACTTTGGCACCCGTTAGGTGGCCGACCTTGGCCGCCGTCTCGGGATCCACCGTGCCCGACAGCCCGAGTTCCTGCTCGCCAAGCGCCTTCTCCAATTCGGCGCGCTCGACCGTAATCACATGCGGGTCGGCGGAAAGCTGCGCATTGATCAGGCTGGCGACTTTCGGTCCCAGATCCCGCACGGCTTCGTCTTTCGACTCAAAATCGAAGACGGCCACGGTCAACACGTCGGCTGCGCGCGCTGATAACGTCAGCGCCAGCAATGCGGCACAAACCAATGCAAATCTCGTTTTCATGGTGTTTCCTTTCATTCCGTTCTGTTGTCCGATGGCAATCGCAACGCGTCCGGCTCAAGCGCCAACTCGGCGTCGCGGATCAAATTCAGTTGCGGCACGGGTGAATCCGCCAGTCCGCGTAGTGTCGAGGCGGGCGCCACGACGACCACCCCGGCCCCCTGATGTACCGCGTACGTTGTCGGTATTGTGGACGATCGAATCCACACGGCCGACATTCCCTTCTTCACGCGAGACGCAATGGATTCCGGGAGGACGGCCGCGCTTGACCAGACAATGGCCAGTTTCGAGTCCGTCGGCTCGGTTTCAAAGTCAGCAACGCTCACGGCGGCCTGTTTCAATAGCGGCTTCAGTTGCCCGTCTGGATCGTAGACGCCCAGCGGCTGCTCACCCGCGAGGGAGTTCAGTCGCGTGAGCAGGTCGTTGGGATAAACGGTCGCTTCCATCGATCCGATCCCGAGCAATTCGACCCGAAAATGGCTCGATGATCTGACGGCGGGGAACTCCAGCGCGAGGGTCTCGAGCACGGTTTGCCGCGGCAGGATCTGGAGTCTTTTCCAGGGCCGGGCATTCCCGATCGGAACGGCGGTGGCCGAAGTCAACTGAAACAGGAGCGTCTGAACATCGCTCGTCACCGTTGTATCACCGGCATTGCGAAGCGCAACGTGGATGTTCTGCGGGCGTGACGCAAACACGGCCGGCGGGTCCGCATCGGGCACCAGTTCAATCTGTGCTGTCGCGCCGAGTGGCCATAACGCGGCAACCAGCCAGAACGCCTTGTTCATGAGGACATCCCCAGCGGTTGCGCGTCGATGTGATACGCCCCCGCGCGGCGCGCGGGTTCGGCGCTCGTCCAGACGACGTTCGGCCCAATGACCAACACATGGCCAACCCCATCCGACAAAACGTCCCAACTCTCCGCGTTCACGCGGATTTGCTGGCCGCTGAATGTGATGTAGGTACGGCATTGCTGGTCGTGGCAGACATCCACACGCAACGGTGACGATGACGGAATGTCCGGCTTATCGGACAATTCCAGCTTGACGCCGCCACTCTCCACGACAATGGCACGTATCTGGTTGGGAAACATCGACTCGATTTCGTCGTACAGTTTGGTGTAGTTGGGTTGGGCGGTGTTGACTTGATTCTTCATCCACAGGCCGACGCCGACAATCAGCGCGATACAAGCGCCCGCCAATCCCCAGGCCCAGAGCCGACGGAAACCGGCCGAAGTCGTCGCCTCGGTGCGTACCCCTTCCGACAACCGCGCGGTCACGCGCTTGGGGAAATTCTCCCAATAGCCTTTGGAGCGCACCGGCACAGGGGCCGATTTGAGCAGGTCGTCGAACTGTTGGTCCTGATTACTCACGGCATGAACCTCTGTTGTTTCCATTGAATATGACAAATGCTCATGGGGAATCCTTTGGCGCATCTTCTGAAGCCTCGTGTTTCTTCAGATTGAGCAGCCAGATGCCGTTGGGACCGGCGATGGCCATCTGCCCGCGATCCCGGAGAAGATGGAAACTCTTCCAAGCGAAAGGGGAAAGCCCTTGCGTTTCTTTCGATGTAGGGAAGTATTCCAAATCCGCGGCGTTGGTCGACACGCGACCTACATCCACCACAAGAGTCCCCACGCGAGTTTGGGCAAACCACAACCACCCGTCAGCCATGATGTAAGGCGCCTCTGTCGCATCCGGCATCCGCAGGACACCTTCCGGAACGGGGATTTGCGGGCCGGCGGGCCTCTGCTTCCGGTCGCAATCGGAGAGGAGGCGGGTGCGACCGGTCGCGAGCTCATAGGAAACCACGCCACAACCCGAGCCACCACAGGTGTCGATATCTTTGTATGTGGAAAAGCGCATCAGTACCGTCCCGTCTCCGACCGAATTCGCCCAAATCGGTGGGGAGTACAATTGCACCAATTGCGTTAACTGTTCCGTGGCGACGTCGATTTGCCACAGGCCGAATTGAGGAGCGCAGGGGGAAAACATGCTAGTACCCACCGTGAACAAGATGCGGTGACGTTCCGGATCTGGCATCATGAAATTGATCGCCGTCGGCGGGGACACGTTATCGAGGCTGCTCCGTGCGTCGCGTCGACGGCTGGAAGCCAACACCTGGCATTCACCGGTCTGCAAGTTATAGGCAACGAGATATCCGCCGGCCAGGCCTGCATAGAGTTTCCCGTCCAGCCACGCCAGGGAGCTGACAGTGTCGGTGGGCAAGCCTTCGACGGTGGTGATGTGTTGCGCCGTCCCGCCGTCCAGCGGGAACGCAAAGATGCCCTTGTCCGTACCGACGAACACCTTCTGATCTCCAATAGCCGGGATGGTGGTGAAGGGATTCCCGTAGTTGAAGGGCCTGGCATAAAGAGCCTCCCCTAGAAACGTCGGCTGCCCGCCGTTTAGGGGGACGCGGACAACTGGTAATCGGTTAAGGCCCCTTTTATACATAGCCTCCCAAATATCTTGTGCCGCCTCGCTTGGGGGAATATGGAGGGCTCTTGGTCGCGGGCCTGATAGCACCACGTAAAAGGCGTTGGAATCAAATTTTACACTGAGGATCGTGCTGTTGGACAATTGTCCTGAAGCTGGGAAGAGGAGTTTGGCGCCCTCCCATGGGACGGGTGGTCCCGAGGCGGGTTCCTTTTTGATGTCACGTTGAAACCAAATCAACTCGCGCTCAAAGGACCCCGTGTTCGAGGACCACTGGGCGGTGTCGATATCGTGGCACTCGCCCGAGTGAAGAAGGGCTAATACGCGATGGGCATTGGCGATCAACTTGGCGTTGTCGTATGGCTCGCCTGGACTAGGCGTGGGTGGGAAAGAGTCGTACGTGCCGCCGTAGTCCACTATCGTGGTATAGCGTTGGTACCGGCTGCGGGGGCCGACCACCCTGCGCGTAACCCAATATTCGATCTCTTTACGACCGAGCATGAAATCGAACAAATCCTCGTATTCTCGTTGCCTCGTCTCTGGATCTGGTAGCAAGTCGATTAAATCGAGAGCAGCGTTGTACAGCAATGCTCGATACTGCATCGCTGGCCCACGGCGAGGTGCAGCGATCTGCGTTCGAATGAAATCCTTGGCTCGTCGGTACTCTTGATCGATTTCATCCGCGGAAGAGGCGTCTCGCAATCTCGAACTTAAGTGGCCTGCCAGCCCGTACGCGGCCACCACCGGATCGGGATGGTGTTCCATTTCGTGGAACAATTCGTCAATTCGCGCGTCATCGTCAGATTGCAACTGCCAATTGTTGATGTGTGGAGGCCATCCCCAGCCTGATGGCTCCTTCTGCATCTTTGCCCATAACCCTTTCAACCCATTGGCCTGGACGCAGAGCCGCGCCAATATCCGCGTGCTGATCAGGTACGCGCTATCCCAATCCAGTGGAAACTTCTCCGTCATCTTCAACCAGCTCCGGACGCAATCCACCGTGTCTGCTGTCCAAACTGAAGACGATGGCGCGAATTTTTCGACGTTGTACAACCGCAAGCGCAACAGTTTGGTGTAGTCTTCGAAGCTGCGCTCATCCTTCACTTCGGCACGGGCCTGTCGTTCAAGAACATCCAAAAGCAACTCGCGGCCTCGTCTCTGGAACTCCAGCAGCTTGCGCATGGTGTCGGCATCCTGGTTGTTGGCTGCCCGCAACGCCCAGTGAAAGTAACTGGTCAACCAATTCTCCGGTCCGTGCCACTGCGTGGTGGTGCCCGTGCGTGCGATGGCTTGTTCGTGGAACGCGCGGCTGATCTCCAAGGCGCGTAGAGCCACATCCAACGAGTAACCCAAATCGGCGCGACCCCCACTGATTCGCCCCTGCGCCTCTCGGGCAAGGCATTCCACAAGCAATGCCTGAAACTCCGCGTTTGTCGGCATGAGGGCATTCGCCGCCTCGATGGCCCTTTGCCCGTCCGCCCATTCCCTCGAACCCACCAGAAAATTGGCCTCGCGATAAAACCGTTCCGCTTCGCGAGCGCGGTCCACCACGATCCGAGACGGCGTCGCCTTGAGTAGTTTCTCCAATTCGATGAGCAACCGATCGCTCAGGTCGGCGGGGTTCTGTGACTCCACGCTCGCGGTGACTTGGCCCAATTTTGCGCCGGCGCTGTCCGACAAGGCGGCCATCCCGCGCAAGCCATTGGTCGCACCGTTGCGAGAGATGTCCAGTTCGATGAGCACCAGGGACGGAAGGAGTTGGTTCGTCTGAACGCCTGCGGGCAGCAGACGCTCCTTGTTCACGTTTTCGAGATGCTGACGTTCCAGTACCGCGAGGCTCGGGGATTGGACCAGTTGACGCTGGAGAATGCTGCCAACGGACTGGCAGGAGCTATCGAATTGGCGCGGCAGATCGACATTGCGTACGGACAAGATGCATACCCTTGTCAAACTACCGGCGGGACGTTGTCGCTTTTCGCAGCCGGCTTCGACAGCCGCGTCCACCTCGACGGCCGCCACTTCCGCGTTTGTCCCGGACAGAACCGAATCCCAAAGCACGACGCCGGTTGCCGCATCGAACACCACCAAGCCCAGCGCCTCCTTCTGATCTGGAATGGTCTCCAAGGAGGCGAAGACTTGCACTCCGAGCAATTGTCCCGCCGCCACCGCCTGCCCGGCCTCGCTCAAGCCGCAGTGCATCAGATTCTGTTCTTGAAGCACCCGTTCCACCTCGCGTCGTTCGACCAATACGACATTTGTTTCAGCGCTCAAGGCCACGTCGGCAAGCGCCAACACATTCTGCCCGGCCTCACCCCCGCACGTGCTGACCAATGCCACCCGGGTTTGAGCGCTTGCCGTCTGCAGGGAAAAGCACAAGAGCCAAATCGCGGCGGCTGTTGACAGCCCCCCGATGCGGTTGGCCTTTACGAACGGATGTCCTGTTGCAGCCATTTTTTGAGTTGTTTGCGCGCCATGAAGATGCGCCAAGAGACGGTTGTCTCGGAACAGCCCAGCGCGCGGGCCGCTTCGGCGTGGTTCATGCCCTCGTAGGTGGTCAGAATTACTGCGGCGCGTTGTTTCGGCGGCAGCGCGAGCAATGCCTCCTGCACGCGGGCGGCAAGTTCATTATTGCAGTCAACGGTTTCCTGTGGCTGTTGCGCCCAGTCGTGATGGAGTTGGGCGCGCCGCTGCTGACTTTTTTTCCAATTCAGACAGGTATTGATGCCGATGCGGTAGAGCCAGGTGGAGAACCGTGAATCGCCGCGAAAGCTGTCCAGTTTTCGGAATGCCCGGATGAAGACCTCCTGAGCCAGGTCTTCGGCGTCGCTCGGGGAGCCGGTCATGCGGAATGTCAGCGCGTGGATCATCTGTTGATAGCGACGGACCAATTCTTCAAATGCAGCCAGATCGCCTTCGCGGCTTCTACGGATCCAGCCCAATTCTTCATCGCGCCGCTCCATGCCGTTTCAATTCTACCCAATACGACAACGTAGCACGACAAATCCTTTGATCATTTCTTCGGCGGAGTAAGCAGCCAGAGCTGGGCCCGTTCCCCGACGAGTATTTGTCGGTCCTCTTGCACATGACGTGACTTCGTTTTTTCGAGCCGCTGGAGGTGTTAGTCTGGGGCGAGGAGAAAGGACTTAGAGTGAAGGGCGTACGGCTATTTTCGGCAAGCGTCGTGGAAAGCGCGGGCGAGGATGGCGGCGTTGTGGGAGATAAGGAAGTTTTGTTCGGTCCAGAGCCGGCCGGATTCGCCGAGTTGGTGGCGGAGGTGCGGGTTTTCGGCGAGGCGTTTGACGGCGGTGGCGAGTTCGGCGGGGTTGGATGGGTCGGCGAGCAGTCCTGTGACCTCGTGGGTGACGGCTTCCATCGGACCGGCGGTGCGGCTGGAGATGACGGGGAGGCAATGGGCGAACGCTTCGGGGATGACGTTGGGGATGCCGTCGCGGTCGCCCTCGGCATCGATGACGCCCGTGTGCCAGAAGATGTCGGCCCACAGGTATTGTTCGTCGACCTGCTGCGGCGGGAGCGGGCCGGTCAGGGAAACCAGATCGTGGAGGCCATCGCGGTCGATTTTTTGCCGGAGATCGTCGTCGAGCGGGCCGTCGCCGACAATTCGCGCGACGAACGGCACGCCCCATGATTTCAACAGCGCGCAGGCGGCGAGTTGATGGATGTGGCCTTTCTTCGGGACGAGACGCCCGACGGACAACAGGCGAACCGGGCGCGGAGAACCCACCCCTAGCCCCTCCGTAGGAGGGGAGTTCCGACGGGCGGTCGTGTCGCGGGCGGGTTTTGGCGGAAGCTGGTCGAGGCCGCGGCGGGCGAGAACGATTTTGACGGGCGCGCCGTGGGCGTGGTCGCGGAGATAGTTCGCGGCGGCATCGGTGGTGGTGTGGACGAAGCTTGTTCTCCCCAGTTTGGGTTCGAGGAATGCGTCGCCGCCATGACGATAGATATCGTAGGCGTGGCCGCCGAAGCTGAAGGGCACGCCGCAGAGCCGGCTGAGGACGGCGGCGGCGGTGGCGGGTGCGGTGGCCCAGACGCCGTGGATCACGTCGGGTTTGTGGCGGCGGAGGCGGTTGGCGCGGCAGACGGCGAAGATGGCGGCCCAGACGGTCGACCAGAAATTTTCGGGGTTGGTGGGTCGGTAGCGGCGGTAGAGGCGCCAGCCGTCGCGGAGGAGGGCGGGGTCGCGGAGGAGTTCGCGGGGAAGGGCGACGATGAGGGCGGCGGCTTCCCACCAATGGAAGATGTCGAGAGGCACGCCTTCGACTTGATGGGCGAGGTCGGCGGGATTGGGAGGGAGGAGCGAATGGATTTCGACGCGGACGCCCTGGTTGCGGACGCCGGCAACTTCGCGGCGGAGGAAGGTCTGCGAGAGGACCGGGTAACGTTCGAAGATGTAGGCGACGGTGGGCGGCGCGCTCATGGTGATGGATGTTTCTTGTGCGAGTAATGGTCGATCAGCGTGCGGACGCGGTTGACGACGGCGTCGGTGCCGTCGACGAATCGGGTTTCGATATTGCGGCGGAAGTCGTCGAGGCGGGACTCGAAGTTCGCGAACGTGGAGAGAGATGGATGGAAACTGGTGGAGAAATCGCCGTAGCCGAGCGTGCGGACGTACCAGGCGTTGATGAATTGCTCGAAGGTGTTCGCGATGGGGAAACAAAGGAGCGGTTTGCCGAAGGCGAGGGCTTCGCAGATGAGGTTGTGGCCGGCGTTGACGACAGCGTAGGAACTGCCGGCGAGGTCGCTGAGGATGGCGCTCTTGTCGAAGGGTTTGAAAGTCAGGTTGCCTTCGACCGCTTTCTCGTTGCGGAAGCCGTAGACGACTACGGAGCGTTTGAGTTGGCGGGCGACATCGATCAGCGCGCCGAAGGTGGGCGTGGTCTGGTAGATGAAGACGTAATCGCCTGTGGTCGGTCGATGCTCGCGGACGGCGGGCCGAAGAACGGGCGGGAGAAGCTCGTTCTGTCCGTCGGGTTTCAGTTCGGGATGGAAGAACGAAGTGACGAGATTGTGGCGCGTGTAGTTGAAGAACAACGAATCTTCAAGGCGCGAAAGCAACCACGAAGTCGTCTGCGAGGCCGGCACGTGGTAGCGGCAGACCTGCAACACGTGCGAGTGGTCGAGCGAAAAGATCGGAAGTCCGGCGCGGCTGGCGGCATGAGGCAGGAAGAATTCGCGGTCGCAGATGGCGACATCGGGCTGCCAGTGGTCGATCAGGTCGAGGATCTGGCGGTTGACGCGGGGGATGCTGGCGACGCAATGGGCGAGATGGCCGCACGTGCGAGGCACTGAGACCCGTTGGTTCTGGTAGACTGTATGGGCGACGGGCACTTCCAAAACGGGATACAGATTGCGCAGCACTTCCGGAACGCGTCCGCCTCCGACGAAATGAAATTCATGCTCGGTCAGCCGGCTCGCGACGGCCAGGGCGCGCGACACGTGCCCGAACGTGTTGCCCATTACTCCGTAGAGGACTCGTGCCATGATCTTGCGGAAATTCTCCTCATTCGCACAATTTTAGCCTGACCGCGCGGCGGACTTTGGATAGGATTCCGGCGCGGAGGCAACGGAATGGCAGCATACCGAATCTGGCGCGCGTGGGTAGCACTTTTTTTGGCCGGATACCTTGTGCTGGGATTGGCGACGCTTGCGTTGCCTCGCCAGGAAGTGTTTCCGTGCTACTCGTGGTTTCTGTTCGCGTTGGTGCCGGGACGGGAATACCAATATGCCGTGCGGCTTCAGGAGGTCCGTGGACAGAAACTTGGCGAGCCCGTGCTGTTTCAGGATGCGGATAATTTCGTGGACGAGCCGCATAATGTGATGGTCCGCGACCTCGTTCAGCAATGGGGGGCCGCAGTCGAGAACGGCCGACTGGACGAGCAAGCGCGTCTGCGGCGGGTAATGGAGAAGGATTATCTGCCAACGCCCTGCCGCTATGAGTTGGTGGTCCTGACCTGTGAACCATTGACCCGGTGGCGGACCGGTCGTTACGACGTCAGATCGCTGGAGGAATATACGGTCACTGGAGAGTCCCGATGACAATCCTGCGAAACGTGCGCCGTTTTTTCGCTGGTCAGAACCGACTGCCATCGCGCCGGGCATTGGCGTGCCAGACCGAAGCGTTCCATGCGGCGCGGGTCGTCGTGCGGTGTTATTACGCGGGGCTGCTCTTTCTGGCTGCCACGACGATGGATAATTGGCCGTTGTACCTGGGTCGGATGGAGGCGCTGCCTCTTTGGCCGGTGGCCTGGCTGGGTATGGTACCGCTGCGGGGCGGCGTGTTGGGAATCCTGACCGGGTATCTGGCGACGACATTTCTGGGCGCGGTTTTTTCCCATCGGCGCTGGGCGCGATCGCTGGCGTTTCTGGGACTACTGGAGTTTGTGGCGATGGAGAATTCGTTTGGCAAGATCAACCACTCCCATCATCTCTGGGTGCTGACGGGATTCTTATTGGTGTTCCTGCCGGACGTGACGGGCCGGTCAACTGACCGCGCGACCCGCCAGCGGTTTCTGACAGTCTTCTGGGCGTGCCAGGCAATCACACTGTTGACCTACACGATGTCAGGCCTTGGGAAGGTTGTCTGTGCTGTTTATCAAGTGTGTGCCGGGCAAAACAACATTCTGATGCCGAGCGGTTTGGCGACGCTTATTGCGAGCCGATTGCTCCAAACCAGCTCCACAAGCTGGTTGGGGCCCTGGCTCGTCGCGCATCCCTGGTTCGGATGGCCGTTGGGGCTGGCTTCCATCTACCTGGAATTCTTTGCGTTTTGGATTGCCTTCCGGCCGGCGCTGCTTCGGTGGTGGTCGGCGGGGCTGATCCTGTTTCACATTATGGTGTTCTTGTGCATGGCCATCGGCTTTATGCCGATGGTGTTACTGTTGGGACTCTTGTTTCTCGGTACACCACCTTGCCCGGAAGAACGGTCGCTGCTCGACGCAGCCCGGCAGCTACCACTCCTGTCGCTGGTGTTTCTTACAAGGCGTGCAGAGTCTTGCTGACCCCGGATTTCCCGGATTTGCTACACAAGTCAATGCCATTGACATGCAATTGGTGAAGGCAACAAACAGGCACTGCGGGTGATCTTTGATAGTTTTTTGAAGCTGGAGTTTCACGGTTCCAAGGTCAGGTCCGATGCCGCGCTGACGCCGGCAGGGCGGAAATCGCGGGGAGGAGAAGTGCTGGAGGCGACGCTCTGTCTGCGTTCGGTCGAAAATCGGTACTGACCACGAACGAGGGCAGAAGCCATCTCCCCCGGAGTTGGGCATCCAGTCGTGGAACCGCAAAACAGCTTGATGGCACTGGCAGAGTTGATACGATGTTGGTCAAAGAGACTGAATCGCCGCGGATGGTCGCGGGGCGGTGGGTCATATGGGAAATGGCGGGTGATAGCCGGCATCTCGCCCGCCATTGGTTGCCACTTTGCGCCCCGATGCCGAAGGTTGCAAATGCGCGCTAAGCGGGTGCCGGAATTTATAATTCCTTTTCTTCAATACCGGTTTTCGTCACTGACGAAATACGATATTCATTCTCCTTTTGTGTACGAACTGGTTGCAAAGGTGATCGATGTTTCTCCCCGGGCGACGACCAAAGCAAATTGTCAACCCATCGAACACCTGCGGAATGGCCTGCTCCGCGACAAAACGGAAATAAATGTTCTCGTCCCCAGGGCAGGATCTTCGTCGCAGAAAACATCACCACGGAAAATAAAAGACATCTGCCGCAAGACGGGAAAAAATAAAAAATACGGACAATTGTTGTTTCGATTGGTTAACTATTTTCAGCCGGAAACAATTCTCGACCTCGGAACCGCCCTCGGCATCACAACGCTCTACCTGTCGAAAGCCAATCCTTCAGCGAAAATAATTTCCATCGAAGGATGTCCTGAGATCGCTGTCGTTGCGAAAAGAAATTTTGAAAAACTTTCAGCTTCAAATATCCACCAAGTTACCGGGAATTTCGATGATGAGCTCGTTCCATCGATTAAGAAATGTGTTTTCGCAGAAACAAAACAGGCTTCGCTTGACTTTGTTTTTTTCGACGGCAACCACCATAAGGAACCCACGCTGCGGTATTTTTTGCAGTGCATGGAATACGCAAACAACAATTCCGTTTTTGTTTTTGATGACATACGCTGGTCGCAGGAAATGGAAGAGACGTGGAAAGAAATTATTGAACATCCTCAGGTGACGGCATCCATCGATTTATTTTTCATGGGAATTGTCTTTTTCAGAAAGGAACTTGAGAAACAGAATTTTGTGATCCGGTTCTGAACGTGGTCTGCGTCAACCCCTCCCACGAAAAGCAAATTCCTTTCACAACGTACTGTGCTTGTGAGAATTCTCGCACCTTGACGAGGGAGACGCAGCCGCGACGCTCGCCAGCGCGGTCTCGGAGAAGCGTAGGCGTCGGTGTCATGTTTGTGCCGGTTTTGAGAAGGCCGCTTCGGGGCTTGTAGTTGGGGGAAGGTTCTGTATACTCCAATGGCCCATGCGAGTTCTGGTACTCACATCGAGCACAGGAGGAGGTCACAACATGCGGGCGCGCGCATTCCAGGAATGGGCGCAGGCCGGGCCGTCGCATGATCTCTCCGTGCAACTCCATCGTCCGCTGGAGGACTCCCACCCCATTTACGCTTTCGGTGTCTGGTTGTACAACCGGATCCAGCGCACCGCACCGTTCCTGCATCACGCGTATTTCAACTTTTTGGAGGGTGTGCCGATTGTCCGCACGCGCAAACCGCTGGGGGCCGCCAGATACCGAAAGGTTTTGGAAGCACGGCAGCCGGATGTGCTGATCAGCGTGCATGACTCACTGAATCACGCCTTTTTCGAATACGCGCGCGAAGTACTGGGTCACAATCGTGTCAAATGTATCACCTATTGCGGCGAATTGTCTGGCGGTTACGGGTTCAGTCGACACTGGGTAAATCCGTCCGCGGACCTGTTCATCGGGGCCGTTCCCGAGACCTGCCAGGCGGCGGTACGCTGGGGGATGGCCGCGGAACGGACCCGGGTTGGCGGTTTTTTGCTGCGCCGGTTTTTCTATGATCCGCCGGAGGACGCCGCCGCGCGGGCGGCATTCATCCGCGAAAAATTGCGGCTCGACCCGGACGAATTCATTCTGCTGTTGAGCGCATCGAGCCGTGGCGCCCACAATCACGTCCGGTTTCTCGAAGCGTTGCGGCGACGCGGAGTCGATGCCCAGGTGGTATTGCTGTGCGGCAAATCGCCGATTGCCGAGCGTGAGGTTTCCGGGTGGGCCAAGGCCAACCCGTCGGCGCGCGTCCGTCTGCTCCCGCACAACGCGAACGTCGGCCAGTTGATGCGCTCGGTGTCAGCGATCGTCGCCCGTCCGGGCACGGGCACGACCAGCGAGGCGATCGTGAGCGGGTGCCCGTTGCTGCTGAACAGTCTCGGCGGCATCATGCCGCAGGAGCGTATCACGGTGAAGTTTTGTCGCGACCACGGTGTGGCGCAACTCGTGCGCAGCCCGGAAGAGCTGGCGGGAATTGTCACCGAGTGGCGGAAACGGCCCGAGTTGCCGTCGGCGATCCGTCAGGCGATGCAGCGTGCCTGTCCTGTGTCGCACCCGAGTGATATTGTGAGGGCAATCGCCGGGCTCGAGGTCAGAGCCGATAGTATTTCCGAAGGACGAATTCCAGTACTCGAAGCGGCAAGAGCCGCGCGCCCAGTGGGGCCAGCCGCGCTTGGAATAAGCCTCCCACAACCACGACCGGTGGCGGATTCGGTGTCGTAATCACCCGGAGCATGACCTGCGCAACGTGATCGGGGCGCGGCGCGGCCGCCATGTTCCGCAACTGGGTTTCCCAGGCTGATTTCATCCGACGTTCCTCTTCAGGGTTCCGTGTCGTTTCCACGCGCTTCGTTTGGTCGTGAAACGAGGTCTTGATGTCACCCGGGCGAATCTCGACGACACGAATCGGCGAATTCGAAAGCTCGATTCGCAATCCCATGGTGAACGCGCTGAGGGCGGATTTTGCCGCGGTGTACGGAGCCATGAACGGAATGGGAAACTGGGCGGCGAGCGAGGTAACATTGATGATTGTCCCGCGGTTGCGTTGCCGCATTGCCGGAAGCGCCAGACGAATCAACTCCAGCGGTGCGTCCACCAGTACTTGAAACTGTTCACTCACGATCTCGGCAGGCATGGCCTCCATGGCTCCGAATGCGCCTGCGCCAGCATTGTTAATGAGCACATCGAATGCGCCGGCTTCTTGTGACGCGGCGGCAAAACCGCGACGAATTGAATCCATCTGCGCCAGATCCATCGGGACGCCGTGGAAACGAGGCAATTTCGGCAGGCGGGCCGGGTCGCGGGAGGTTCCCCAAACTTCGAATCCCCGCGCGGTGAGCAGTTTGGCGGTTTCCAGTCCGATGCCGGAACTGGCGCCGGTCAGAAAGACCTTGCGGGTATCACTAGGCGCCATTTTCCCAGCGGCGGAAGGCAAGACAAACATTGGTGCCCCCGAAGCCGCTGGAGTTGCTGAGGGCGACCCGAGGTTTGTCAGGGACCGGTTTCGTGACGATGGGCACGATGGCGCACTGCGGATCGAGTTGCGTGATATGCGCGGAAACAGGAATGAAACCCTCCTGCAGTGCGAGCACGCAGAAGGCGGCCTCCATCGCGCCCGCCAGGGAGAGGCCGTGGCCGGTCAGGCTCTTGGTGCTGCTGACATGGGGCGTCTGGCCGTTGCCGAACACCGCGCGGATCGCGCGGCACTCGCTGACGTCGCCCACGGTCGTCGACGTGGCGTGGGCATTGATGTAATCGACTTCCTCCTTCGCCAAATGGGCATCCCGAAACGCGTCTTCCATGGCGCGTTTCAATCCGTCACCCTCCGGATCGGGGGCGAGCACGTTGTACCCGTCGGCCGATTGGCCCCAGCCCAGGACCTCAGCGGCGATGGGTGCGCCGCGGCGCTTCGCGTGTTCGAGTTC